>JAGUZK010000006.1 GCA_020060845.1 Candidatus Woesebacteria bacterium | reverse complement strand
CAAAATGTTAAAATATCCCCATCTTGCCGGATCGTCTAATGGTAGGACACCACCCTTTGAAGGTGGTTATCTAGGTTCGAACCCTAGTCCGGCAACACATTAGTACGATACTTCGGCAGAAGTAGCACATCGTAAGGCTTTTTGAAGCTAAACTTGAGTTCTTTATCTTTTAGGATTAAGTTCTCACCAACTGACAAAATTAACTTTCTTTTTTCCTCGGCTGATCCTTCCTGCATAATATTTTTGGCATTAAAAGCATTGTCTAGGTACTCCTCAGTTAACTCTAGCCAACTGCGAGCAGATAGTTTGGTATCGTTTATCCTTGATTCGACACTGGCAATATCTTCAACTACAGCATTCTTCTGGTTCATAAACTCCTCTTTGGTTAGCTCTCCATCAGCTCTCATATTCACGAGCTTATTTAGTTTTTCCTGCAAAGTGTGATATTCAGCTTCAAAATTTTTGAGTTGATTAAGATTAGTGTTAGTTTCGTGTTTATGTTTTTCCTTCAGCAGTTGAATACCCAACTCCCAAGTCTCTTTATCTATGCTTATTTTGGATACTGTATCAAGGATCATTCTCTCAAGCTCTTTGACTGGAATCGGCGGTTGGATACAGTCTCCTCTTCTGTGTGTGCAATGAGCGTATGAATAAGTTACAGATCTGTTGGTTCGCTTGTAATGCTTGATTTTATTGGTAACAGTTACGGCACATCCGCAGACTCCGCAATAAGCTAGTCCATTCCAATCACTATCCCAGGTATTAACTTTTGGCTTTGAACGATTTTTTAACGCAACTTGAACCATATCCCATAAAGTTTTTTCTACAATCGGCTCGTAGTTACCCTTGTATAGCACACTATCTTGGTAAAAGTAACCATAATAAGTTGGTGATGTGAGAACGTTATACAGGTGGCTTTTACCGAGTGGTTTGCCATTTTTTGTTTTGAGACCTTTATTTGCGGCGTGTCTTATTAAATATCCCAAAGAATAGCTGCCTGTTGCCGCCAACTCAAAGATTTCTCTTAAAATTGGAGCTTCAAATGGATGAGGTTTGATGTTTCTCTGACCTCGCTCACCTTGACCTTCGTATCCTAGCGGAGCAGGTCTTGGATATTCACCACGCTCACACTTATGATTTAATCCTCGTTTTACATTTTGGCTTAAATTCCTCGAGTATTGATTTGCCATTCCAAAGTGGATCTGAAGTATCAAGTGGTCCGATTCCGGAGTATAAACCGCACCAGTAGCACATCTTATCTCCTTGAGAATCTTGTCCTGTAATAGTTGGAGAATTATTCCTCCCTCTTTGGGATTTCGGCAAAGCCTGTCCTCTTTCCAAGTAATGATGGCGTTTATGTAACCTGACTCAATTAACGAAATCATCTTGTCGAATTCGAGACGGTTATTTGGTTTGAAAGCTGATTTGCTTTCTTCAAACTTATAAGCGATTTGCAAGTTTTCGCTTATCTCAACTTTTTCGCACTCAAGGTTCTGGTCGGTAATTGAGAGAGCCTGCCTCTCTTTTGCCTCAGACGATTTGCGAGAATAGCGTGCGTATAATAAATTTGTTTTCATCTCGGTTTTCGTTTTTATCATAACTTATAGTGTAAATGCTTATTAAGTATCAAAATCACTATCTTCCTCATTAAAGACATCTAATCTACCCTTATAAGGAAACTTAAAGCTTTGACCATCATTTTGAACCCCTGTTTCTTGCGTTTCTGCAATTTCCATTAGTATTTTTGCAAGATCATCTTCTGGTTTTGCAAAGTAGTCTTGCAAATTTGCAATGTCGGCTTTAATTGCAGACTTTACGGTTCCGATCTCAAAGAGTGATAAATTGTTAATGTAAGTTCGTCCCTCTTTAACTTTAAGTAATTTACATTCAATCAGGGCTTTTTTATTTCTCCAAACGGTTGAAGGATTAACCTTTAGTCCCTCTGCCAATTCGTTATCATCACGGATTATGCAAGAATATAGTTGCTCGTGTCGTCTGTCCCAATCAGCTTGCGATACGAAGTATAAATAATAAAACAACTGTGATGCGGATAAACCTTTCTCTGGAATAAGTTTGAAGATTGGTCTTGCTAGAATTAAATAACCTTTAAGCGATGTTTTGCGTTTTATATTCATCTTAATCTCCTTTCTTTTACTATCTCTGAGCAAAAACTCGGTCTTTCAACCACCTAAGATTTGCGTTGTACAGCTTAACTGATTGGTTTAGTTCTCCGGACCAGTAAGCAGACCTGATTAATTCGCAGTCTTTATTTTCAAAAACGAACCAGAAAAATGTATTTTCCCGTTCCAATCGAATTAGCTGTATATGAGCAGTTAGAAGTGCTGCCGCCTCACCAATGTCTTTTGTATAAAACTCCCTTTCGTTATAGCGGTTATTTGATCTTTGTTTCATAAGTTAATCTCCATTTGAATTTAAAAAAGACCTCCAATAAAGAGGTCAGGTTGTTTGCTATTTCAACTACTTCACCATCAGTGAGTTTTCTTCCATAACGAGGCTCGAAGACTTGTCGTACTTTTTCCTGGAAAACTGGGTTCAACCAAGCAGAGTAAGAAGTATTTTCAATCTTCATCTTCATAGCTCAAACTCAAGTGATACGCCCGGAAAGTGTCAAGAGGACAAAACAGAGGCTAAAAAATTAAAATAGAAATTTCCTAGAGCGTAAGTGAAGTTTTATCGGGCTATCGTTAGACTCCAACCACCAGTCTTTCTGTCAAAATCTATGGAAATAATATCTTCCAGCCCGGCAGGTTTCAGTTTGGTCTTTCTGATATTACTCATAATGTTTTTCAGTTGCGCCGGTTCGATCTTTACCCCATAACTTTTGGCTCTTATTGTAATCTCGCCCTTTCCAATAGGTAAGTTGTCATTTCTTTTCCAGTGATCAATCAAGACCTGAAATACAACTAACATATTCCTGTTCCCTCGTTCCGTATCAAAGGCGATTGGCTTAGCTGATCCGTCACGAAGCCTAAGAAAAAAAGTATTATTATCAAACCAGCAAAAACCCAAATCTACTCTCTGTTTCTTTTGGTATTGATCATAATAATCTTCAAAACCTCTTTTAACCTTGAAATGAAACAATTCATAAGCCTTGTATTCTGGTGTTTGTGGTTCACCAATACTTACAAAATCAGAATCACTAATAGAGGTTATCAAGCCCTCGTTTATCAGTTTCTCGATAATTTTTCTCTCTGCAACCAAACCAACTCCAGAATGATGTTTGATATTGAGATCCAAGAGGTAGGCAACAACCCTTTCTTCTTGAGGATCGAATTGGAGCTGTTCCTTAATCCGGTTCAACACTCGCCAAACCGCAAAATTGTGCTTATCTTCCGCCGATTTATACATCTTTATCTAGTAGATTCTTGGTGCTATTTTACTTGAGGAAAGCTCGATTAGAAAGTGAAAAGGTCCTTAACTTTCACACCCAACACTTTTGCAATTTTATACAGAAGTTTTAAGGCAGGTTTTCTTTTTGAAGCCTCAATATACTGAATATATTTTGGGGTTACACCAACCTTGCTTGCCAATTCTTCTTGGGTCAATTTTAGCCTCCTCCTATTTAGACGTATTTGCCTGGCTAATCGTTTGTCATCCTTGGTAATCACTACACAAAACTATCAGCTGGTTAATCTTCAAATAACCCACCGTAAGTTTCCTTTTAGCCTCAACATTACGCTTGATATTTACACCAACTGAGAGTTACCATTTCAGTATGATTACGAAGAGCAGAATGGCTTTGCTGGTACTTGTGTTTTTGGTATTGGTTGGAGCTTTTGTTTGGAATGCTCCCGGGGTAAAGAGTCGTAGAATTGGGGAATCACGATGCAATAAACGATACGAGGAAGCAATATTCCTGGCAGATTCTGAGAGTTTGCGATTAAACTTTGAATTTGCTCGCGATATTTGTTTTGCCAATGTTGCTCGCGAATATCAGAACACACAGCTTTGCGAGAGAATAAAAGATGGACAAATGAAAGATATTTGTAACCTTCAAGTCTATTACTGGGATAAGTCGGTTGAATTTTGTGAGAACGAAGCTAAACAAAAAAACGCTTGCCTGCATACTGTTTATCTTCGGACACACGATAAGAGCATATGTTCCAAAATAAGTGATGCTTCAGTTAGAGAGCTATGCCAAAAGGAGTAACTGTATATGAAACATATTACCAAGGTACAAGATCTGATACTCACAACGATTGGTATGGGCTCGCGATATGGCTGCTTGCCGGACTATTCGGCTTTTGGACGCTTCTTCCTCAGAATACACTTTGGTTAGTTGTAAAAACTATTAGTGTAGCCTTGCTCATATTTGTCTTAATTATTAGATCCGAAGAAGCAGAAGATAAAACATTCAGAGAACAAATAGCCCTTATTGGTGAGAATGTATTGGGATTCATCGTCTTGGTTGTAATTGGATTTATCCTATTATCGATTGTAGAAAGCGGTAGTCCACCAGAATGTAATTACCCGTGGTCGCCAGGCTGTCCTTAAATAATAGATATCGTTATCAAAACCAATTGAAGTGCTAGGTGAGCACATTGATCCAGATAATCAACCAATTCTTTACCTCTGTGCGAAAACAAACAAACTGGATTAGAGAGGCAACTTAAAAATATCTCTAAAGCTTGTCACGATAGTATCAGGGCTGCAATAATTTCATTAGAAAGGGGCCTGAAGCATGGATGACTAGTCACCAGCATCAGGAAGAAGAGCAGAAAGCCTAGCAATCATACCGTCCATTTTCTCCCGCTGGAATTGTTCTTCCTCGTCATTGTCCTTATCTTTATATTTACCCCAAACCTTATATGCCATATCCAAAGCTCTATCTCGAGTTCTTTCATCAGGCATTGTGTAATAGCAGGTTTTCTTTCTTGGACCCTTAGAAATCACTAAAAGCTTAGCACTTTTTATTTTTGAGATAATATAACGAATATCCTCGTCGCTTATATCTAGGTCAAACGCAAGTTTTTCTAGTCTGACACTTCCAAGCATTTGCCTATGAACTCTGAGCAGCTCACTTTCACGAATAGACTTGCTCATAATTTCTTGCCAACCTTTACTTTTTGTTAGCTTTTGCGGGTTTTTCGCCATAGACTCAGAATAGCCCACTTCTCGCATAGCACTACCCAAACTTCCACCATTTTCCACCATTTTTAAGGCTACTAGTTTTTGCTTGATTGTTGCCATTTCACCTAAAAGATACACGAAAATGCATCTAAAAACAAAAAACCTCCTGAAAAACAAGAGGTTTTAGCAGGTCTGGGAGTAGAAAACTAATAATCATAAAACCACTCCCACCCTGGATCAGTAACTTCTTTAATATTACTTTTCAGCATTTTGTAAACTTCATCCTCCTTAACTGTTTGCCAAGTACCTTCATAGTAATGGTAATCAACTTCACCATCGCTCCAGTTTTTCGTTGAAAACTTTACAAAAGCCGTGTCTTTTGTGTCCTCGTGTGGCTCTGAGCTAATTACATCAACATCCAAAATATCAGTAAACCTATTTGTCCACTCCTCGAAATCGGTCTTAGTAAGGTAAGCCTTACTTAATAAGTTATAGCCATCCTCCATTCGTCTTGCTTTCAGGTAAGTGTAGAACGCTTCAACTGCGGCTTCAGGTGAGACAGATGGATCTGCCTCAATTTTGGTTATTTCCTGGTCTGTAAAGTCCGGCAGTAGCCGCGTGACATCGTAAGCTGAGATAAACAGTGATTGCCCGGACAAACTCAGTGTGTTAATTCCAGCTACCTTTCCGCATTGGGTAATTAGAGGACCACCGCTCATCCCCTGAACTAAAGCAATATCCGTATGCACATAAGAAACGAGGTAGTGTTTTGAGTATCTCACTGCAAGGAATCTTCCTTTAACAACCGTTGCTTCACCAACCAAGTCTGTACCCATTGGATAACCTGCTGAAATTAGTGGTTCATTGTCAATAAGACTAATTTGCTCGTCAAAACTAAGAAAATCCATTACCAGCTCCGGGTGTTTTTCAGGAAGTATTAAAACAGCTAAATCAGCCTCTTTATCTCCAATTATTTTGTCTGGTGTCGCAAACTTGCCATCAGGAAAAATTACCTTAGGACTTGGCTCGTCGGCAATGACATGGAAGTTAGTTATCACCCGGTCATCAGCAATAAAAAACCCTGATCCTTCCGAATACCCGCCAACTATCCTAACCACCGACTTCTTTAACTGATAATCTGGATTCCTACAAAAGAAATTTTTAATTGTTCCGTATTCATTGTCTAAAACAATTAAAATTACAAAGAAGGAAGCCAAAAGATATATCCCTAAACCGGCAAAGAAGACTGCTTTCAAAAAGTGTTTCAAGCTCTTAAAAGGATATTTTATTGTATCTATGATAAGCCCGATAAAAGCAAGAATTAGCTTTATTACAAACTTAACAATGTAATAACTTGAATAAGTTAAGAGCTTAATTGGAAATAAGTATAGGGGAAACAGAAGTTTCTTAAAATACGCTTTGAGTCTGGAGATAGAATTTTTCCAATGTGCCTTGATTATATTCGCAGTTTTCTCAAAAATATCCATATCTTTATTTTTCAAATACCTTAACCGCATTTCTGTACTTACAAAAGTCACAATCTTTGCCGGAGTCAGGAAGAGTATCAGATTTCAGACAGTCAATAGCGTCAAGAATCGTTTGTTCAACCCAAGAATCATCTCCCTCGTAGGGAATAATTTTTATATCAAATTCAAGCATGCCATCAAAAGCTTCTTTATCGGTATTTCCGTTGCAGTAAACAAAATAGCCGGTGTTGGAAACTTCATAGTCGTTTTTACGAAATAACCACTGGTAAATCTCCATCTGTCTTTTGTATCCTATTTGCCAGTCGGCGTTCAAAGTAACCTCTTCCTCCTTTGAAGTCGATTTATAATCAACGATCAAGTATTCACCTTGCGGATTAACCCAGACATCATCAACCCCGCCTGTAACAACTACATTTGATCCATCAATTTGAGCTGTAATTCCAGCTCTTAACGAATCCCTCCACTCATCAATCTTTCCGTGAGCAAGGGGAATTGCGTCAATACCGTAAGTTTCCATCAAGGGATGCCTTGTTCCTTTAGCCCTATGAATATCAAATTCTTTTTTAAGTAGTTTATCCACCGCTGAATTTAGCGAAAAAGGATAACCCGGAGGTTGTGTCACTCCAAGTTTACGATCCAGGTAAAAACACCTCGGGCAGTTAATAAAAAGGTCAATTTTACTTCGGCTTAGACGAAAGGGCTGATTCGAGCTTTTGTCGTATAAATTACTTTTTCGATTTGGATTGTAGTATTGTGACATAGTTTAGTTCGTATTCGGTTTACTTTTAACAATATCTTCAAGGTTCCAAAATTGCCTCCCGCCCTTTTCAATGAGCTTATTGATGAGGTTGTATGTATCAACCTTGACTGTCTTATTGTTGTAGAGCAGCTCAAAAGCTCTATACCACTCTCTATCGGATTGTAGGGGCAGAAAGTTTCTTTGATCCTCAACCGATGACAGAAAATGTTTCTCAAGCATTCTCAAGGTGTTTTTGGGAGACTCCGCTGCAAGTTTCTCAATTGACTTTAGCAATCCATAATCCCATTCCAATTTTCCTTTTGTGGCTTCAAGAGTCCTAGCTACTTTTTCAGCTAACCATTCGATGTCAAAGACATCACTTTCAGCATCTATCCACGAACCAAATTCTTCAAGGGCTGGCGAATCTCCTCTGGTATCGAGCATAAAATTCCAAAAGTCTTTTAATCTCATAATTCTCCAAGGGGATTTTTCATCTTTCAATATGCTAGTGTTCTCTCCACCTATATAGGACTTTCCAAGAAAACTTATAAATTCGGAAAGCTGTCTTGTACTTGCATTGGTAATGAATTTCTTAAATAAAGCGTTATCAAAATCAAATTCTTCATAGTGGACAAATGCTAGAGCAAGATGAATTGCCAGCGATTCGTGCGGATCCTTGAAAAACTTTTGCTTTGGATATACCTGAACCAATGTAATATTTTTATCGTATAAACTTTGAATGTAGGGCTCAAAAAACAGTTCTTGGTATAAATTACTGGAAAGATACCCTTCCCACACCGCAAGACGAAGATATTTGTCCTTCTTTTCAGGCTCAAATATTTCTTTGAATATACCCCTGGTCCAATCTCTGTCTCTGAAGTAGAATGACGGCAAATAATGTCCAAACATAAAACTTATAGCTCGTGTTTTTTCCTCTTTAAGCAATCTACTATATAAAGCTTTGATATCATCAGCTAACTTAATACTTTCAAAGTTACTTGCGTCCTGATAAATAAAATGAAGCAGGGCTTGAAAAGCTCTACCACGAACCGAATTGATCGCTATGCTAAACGGATCGCTTATGGAGTATTCAGAATCACTTGGGTGTTTAACTGTTGATCTAGCCGTTTTTAACTTTTCGTCTTCCGGAATAGGATCATCGAAACTGAATAAGTACTCTAGTATTTGAAATATCCTCTTTCTATAAACTTTGAAGTTTAGCAAATTTTTTTGGTCTCTTTGCCGAATCAGTTCTTCAACTAAGTCGGCAATAGTGGAGTGTACAGACTCCCAGTTTGATAACCATCTATCCTCAGTTTCACCAGCCCTTTTACTGAAAGATTTTTTCTCACCTGATTCTTTTATTGCAATTAGCAGCTTAAATAACTCGTCATAATTTGTTTTATCCAACTCGCCCTGGCTTTCAGACAATGCGTCTTTGACGCCCCACAAAAATGCGTTTGTATAATGAGCAGTCATCCTATCTCGATCAAAAAACAAAGCCGCATTATCAAGGTATTCGACAATTCGGTTTTTAATATCACCTCTTAAATTTTCGGCTACACCAGTTGCGTCTCTGGGGCTTAGAAAATCGTCGTTTTTATACTCCTTCTGAAGTTCTTCTGGTGCCAATTCTCCTTTTAGTTTTTCTGCGACTTCCTCGACCGGAAATTCTGCCAAGTTAATTGGTGATCGTGGAGTTACCGTTCCTCCCCTTATTC
Organism: Candidatus Woesebacteria bacterium; assembly: GCA_020060845.1. Lineage (GTDB taxonomy): Bacteria > Patescibacteriota > Microgenomatia > UBA8517 > UBA8517 > JAGUZK01. The sequence goes on along the minus strand of JAGUZK010000006.1, from coordinate 13,055 downwards.
TGCCTATACTTGGCTCAGGCTGATACTTGGGGTCTATCTTAAATTCATTGTTCTTCGATAGAGTTAATTCATCTTCAGTAAGATACTCCGATATTGTAGAAAGAATGCTGGATGCATAATGTCTTTTCCATCGTTTGTCCTCGTCTTTTTCAAAATTACTGAAAAGCTCAATAACCCTTTTTATGTATTCTCGCTTTTCTGTATCAGCCAAAAATGAAAACCCTGCTTTCAAAGACCGCTCATACTCTGCCCCATACAAAATTTCCGTTATTTTCTTGGTCTCAAATAATCTAAAATATTCAGACTTAAGTTCATTAGCGAAGGTTTTAGGGTCTTGGCTCAAAACAAATAGTTTCAATCTCCTTGATGTCTGATTTAGGGGAAGTCCAGTAAAATATTTTTCAAAAATCTTCTTCGTATCTACACTCTTAGTGCTGAATAATCTTTTTACTAACTCAATAACGGTTGCAGTTAGAGCCTTAAGTTCCTCCCGGTAATGGTGTCCTTCAACTGCATTTAGGTCCAGAGTAAAAAAGTCCTCATCCATCAGCAGATAATTACCCTCGTCTTCTATAGCTTCAATAAACGCTCTAATCGCTATTGAAAGCGCTATCTCTTGATGTTTCTCGGGAACATCAACCAAAAAGTTAAACACCTTGGTTTCAGACAAGTCGTGAATATAAAAGACATCATCACCTCTGTACGAAATCTTTCTTTCCTTGATTTCCTTCCTACTTCTGATTAAAAGAATGGCTTCTGCAAGAGTTAATATGCTTTCAAAGTCTCCGGCTTTATAGAGCGTTTCAAACATATCGGCGTACTCAAATCCGTATTGGGTATATCTACCCATTAACTTGACCCATTTTTCATCTCTAATTTTCTTGACAATTTTTTTAAGACATTTTGCTGGAAGTTTACTTGCGATTCTTGTAAATTGATCAATAACCTCTGGATTGAAATTGTTCTTGCTTATCTCGAATGAGCAAATAATATCGGTTACTATATCCGGATCCTTCTCAGCTACATTTACAAGGTAATGAAGCTCAGGCATTCTAAAGCCATAAGAATTTGGGTCTAGAGCTTTTTCTTTAATTTTATCCAAGAAACCATTCTTCCAGAGCCATTCAAGCCACTGCTCATCTGCCTTAAAGAAAAAATATTGTCGAGCATCTGGGTTGAGGCAAATAAGTTCTTTGATAGAGTTGGACTTAGTGGTTATTGGGTTTCCTCTAAGTATCTCGTCAATCTCGTTGTGTGTGTCAATTTGGCGTCTTAGTACCGCAAAAATAATTTCTCCAAATTGGTAAATAACGCTTTCAAAAACCTTGGGAGTTAGTTTCACTGGCTTAATATTGCTACCGCCAATTAGAGTACTTCTCTCAGCCTTATCCAAATTGTGATGTGCAATATCTGTAATGAAATTTTTGTATCTTCCCACCATCTGTGCGCCTATTACCTCGCCCTGTGTTGAACCATAATCTTTAAGCGTGGATGCTAACCCAAGCTCATAGAATATCTCCCTTAATGAGTGTGCGACCTGAGACATCCAGTCGGGATTATTGTTCTGGTTAAACTTTTGCATCGCATACAATGCGCCCAAAAACATTGATGACGGTGGCGTATCTTTTTTAATCCCAGATGCCTTGTAAAACTCATCAAGCCTCCTGCATATCTCTTCCTTTCTGGGGAAATAAACCGGCTCCTGGAGATCTACGCTGATTGACTGCGGCAAGTTTTTCTCATTCATAGTGGTTATTTTTGTTTATCCAAGGAATAATAAACGCTTCATTCCAGTCATCAGGCTCAGGGGTCAATAACTCATAACCGGATTGAGTTAAAAGAAGTTGGTATTTAATTATCAACTTCTCAATTACTGTGATAGCCTCGTTTATTTTTGTATTTGCAATCCTGTATTCAAATGTTTCATTTCTGCTTTTATGAGCTATCCTTTTATGCCTGAACTTTCGAATATCCTTGGTGACATCTTCTATTGAGTTAATATTTCGTCTGACCAACTCCGGGTCCAGAATACCGGTCTTGCCAAATTCTTCTCTAAAAGTTTGTGTGCACAACGCCATTCCATCGCCAATCCACCATCCCTCTGTAATTACTTTGTAATTGCGCAATAAGTCTTTGAGTAGGTTAATTAGGCTTGAGGAATCCGGATGTTCATCTATCTGGTGAAAGATTTTTGAGATTGCAAAATAAGTGTAATTTAATTTGTAATGCTCCCAGAAGGAACTGACGGTATTTTTGACGCTCTCGTTGGCTCTAATTATTTTTTCTAGTTCTTCAATTTGATATTTGCTATACATCAAATCCTCAAAATCAGAAGTGATAGCTTCAATTTCTTTCTGCCAGTTCTTGATTTGATCTAAGTTGTTCATATTTCTTAAACACTATTAGCCTTGTTAATCCTGTTCCAAACTAACCTGCAAACTGCACGATAAACATCTTTTCGCTCCTCTTCAGTGAGCCCAAGTGCGTCAAAAACAATGTTATCTAGTTCAGCTCTATCGGGAAGGGGTTTGGGTTCTTGTTCTTCAATTGGTGTGTCTGATTTTGGATCAATCCCACATTCCTCAAATATCGATACAAATTTGTAGTCCTTGACCTTAATATCAGGTATTTTTTCAGGGTCAAGTATATATGTCTGTTTTGCCTCATAGACTGTAGAATCGAGTACTCCTTCTCCCAAATTGGCTCGTCCTGTAATTTCCTTAGAAAGATACATAACACTGGAATTTATTAATACAGCTAGTTTGTTTTTATATTTCTTATTTTTCAAATACAATTCATAGAGCCGTTGGTCAACTAAGCAGTTAAAAGGGATAGTTGATTGTCCATGAACTTCGTTAATCGATTTCACCCAAACTGCATCAGGAAAATTGCGTATCCCTAAATCCCACCAGTATTTTCTTCCATGTGTTGAAGAAATATTCTGAAAACCTACGACAACATTTCCTTCTTCTGTACCCTGTTTTATTTCAACTTTTTGTTGTTCACCCCATAAAATATACTTTAAGGCATTAGTTCCACTGAGTTCTTCTTTACTTTTGCTACATATAAATACATTCTGTTTTAAATCATCTAAATTTGCCAAAAGACTCTTACATTCTCGTGGACCTTTAATTACTGGTTTAAGAAATTCTTGTTCTATATTCCACTTTCTTGCTTGCTCATCTGTAAGGTAAAAAAAATCGTTTGCGCCAGTTTTTATGCCGAACTTAACTTCGGCGATATCACCAAGTTTAACCAACTTATCCTTGCCCTTCTCCAAGATGGTAAAAAAGATATCAGGTGCTCGGAGGTATTTGCCACCCCATTTATCTCCGATATATTTTCCGGTTTCAACTGTTTTGCCTTCCTCATACTCCATTCCAGCCTCCTTTAATTCACTGTTTGAGATTGGAAAGACTCGGAAAGTATCGTTAGTAACAACCTCTCTTGCATTCTCAATGGCGATTAAATTCTCTGTAAATACAGCACTCTCGAAGGGTTTTTTGAAAGCGACAAATTTTACTGTGTGATTGTCATCAACTTTTTTCTGTGGAGCGTGAATGATTGAAATAATGGTATTTACATCTGCAGCTTGAAAACTCCTTTTGGCGTGGTTATCGATAATCAACTCTACAGGGCAGCGGTTTAAGAGAAACTCCTGAAGCCAGACTCCATAGCCCACATCAAGCCAAGAGTTAGAACAGATAAAAGTATGGATTCCGTGAGGATTAAGTAGCCTCAGTGCCCTAATGTAAAAATAAGTGTAAAGATCTGATTTGGCATTAAGCTTGGTCTTGGGGGTGAAGTAGTCAGGAAAATCAAGTCTGACCATCTCCTGAAGGTAGCTTTTATATTCCTTTTTATCTTTCACCTTACCAGTAGGATTGGCTATATCTTCTTGCCTTACATACGGAGGATTACCAATGACAATATCAAAACCATCTTTTTCACCAAAAACATCAGCAAATTCAATACTCCAGACGAGTGGTTTTCCTCCATTTCTTAATAATTTTTTCTTAGCGTTAAGTTCTGCTATTTGATCTTCTAATACTTGAGCCTTTTCAGGATCAAACATAAGCTCAGTCTGCTCCGATTCAGATTTCTCTTCCCCAAACAAAGACAACGGTCTTATGGGTTTAATATTTTTCAAATTGCGAAGTTCTTTCTCTGTTTCGCTTATCTCTGTAGCCAAGATCTCTTCGTATATAGCTAATTCTTTTTGTCGCAACTCCCATTCTTTTAACTCACTTTTGTTATCAAAATACTGAAGTTTTAGATTCTTTAACTTTGTTATCTTGTCTTTGACTGATTTTGAAAGGGCAATATTATGTCCGGAAATCGGGAAGGCTTTTGACCCAACTCTTTGGACCAGCGAATCTCCTTGACGCACCTTGAAATCAAGGCTAGGCAATATTGGCTCAAAGGATTGTTTTAGTTCATCTGGAGCGTCTACAAAAAGCGATAGCCAGAGCCTAAGCTGACAAATCCAGACAGCCCATTCTTTTACCTCAACCCCATAAAGAGAACTTTTGATAATCTGTTTTTTCCTCTCAAACAAGTTTTTCCCGTCAATTTCGTATCTTTTACGAAGTGACTGTTCTACATCATCCAAAACCTGCATCATTCCAACTAAAAATGCCCCGGATCCTACAGCGGGATCGCAGATTGTCAAATTTTCTAGTTTATCAAGGATATGGCGGGCTTCCTTTTCTGAAAAACTTCCTTGCTTTTGATCTTCATCCTTCTCGCTTTCCCTGAAAAATAGCTCGTAAAGATTTTCAGTTCTTAATGGAATCTCTAAGTTTTTTTGTAACCATTTAACTAGACTTAACCGGCACATTAAATCAACCTCCGGTCGAGGAGTGTAAACCGCACCGTCAGCTTTATTGACCAATCTTTCAAAAATTATTCCCAAAAACTCCGGGTTTAACTGCAAGTCTTCATCCTCAAGTGAATTTTCCTCAATAGTAAAGCTGTGGGAAAATAAAAAGTTAAAAAACTCTTCAATTAAACCATCAGGTATTAACCAACCGCTGGTGTCAAATTCCTGCTTTTTCCTAAAAAGTCCGCCATTAAGACATGGCGCCATTTGGAGCTTTGTTTCAGTCTCGTTTGAAAAATCGTTGTCTCTATAGGCAACTTCCCTACCGGGTGGAGAATTAAGCGCTTCAAAAAATAAAGGCGACAACCATCTTTTGTAAAACTCATTATTTCCATAGAATTTGTTTTTATATTCCAAGTAAAAACTTTGTATAAATTTTTCATCATCGCCAATCCAGCGCTTTTTTTGAATGAAGCCAAGAAATATTGTCCTTATAACAAAAAGCAGAACAAAATCCCTTGCTTTTTCTTCAGTATCAATGTTATTGATGACTTTAGTTTCGCTGACAAGTTTGTCGTATATTTTGAAAAACTCATCGTAGAAAAGATCTGTAACAGCGGTGATGGAGAATGCATCTTTGACATCTTCAAGATTTGTAAACTCCTTGCCCCCTAATTGTTTAAGAAAAGTTTTATTGGTAAATTCACGGCTAACGAAATAGGTAAACCTCCTGAAATTATTCCATTGTCTCTTTACTCCTATGGATTCAGGGTATACGAGAGAAAAACGGAAATTGCCGGAGTTGTCATAAAAGATAAAAATTCCTGCAGAGAATCTTTGGTTAGCATTCGTCTTTAAGATGCTTTTGGCTTTCTCGTACTGCGCTTTCTTGCCTGCACGCTCAGAAAGGGCTTTGGTGACCTCAAAAGAGCATATAAGAAGGCTATCCACATCAGAAAAGTTAATTTCTCCAATTTTTATTCCGCCAATGAAGTTGTGGTCATTGTAGTGCGAGTAGTTTTCCTCTCGAGGCGTAAATTTGTGGCTCTTCTCACGAAAGAGTCGTGTAAATTTCTCTACTGAAAATTCGTCAATGATTGACTCTAAAATCTCTCTTGCATCATTCATAACTTCTTGTTTTCTATGGCAATGATAATTTCCTTCTTTTGTTCTCTCAGTCTCTCTTTTTCTTTAAGCAGATAATCCTCACCTAATTCTTTTCTCAGTTTTTCAATGTCAGAAACAGTGGTTTCTTTGAAATTCATAATTCTGCGAAGTGTATACTCAGCCAGGGTCGCATACCCGAGAATATCTTCTTTAAGTGTCCTCAAAAAATCTTTATAGGGCATAAGTTCTGTGCTCGGATTTTTGATAAGTGCATCAAGTTTGTTTAATGCTTTTTGCTCAAGGCTTTGCTCATTTACTGATCCCGAACGGAAGTCTTTGAAATTTTGTATGGCTTGGTAAGTTTTCCAAAACTGTTCAGTATTCCAATCTAAAGCCTTTTCGTTGGCAGCACAGACTATCTTGTCGAATACATCCTCAAACACTGAATGGTACGGTTCTATATCTTCCTGGTCCGTTTTAGCGCATGTGACATACAAGCGTCCTTTGGTCAAAAATACCAATAACTCGTTATCATTGCCTTTTTTAGCAACTTTAATACGAGGGGGATAATTACTAATATTTTCGATTAGTTTCGGATGATCTTTTTGTATTGTGGCTAAAGTCTTGAGCGCTTTCGTATAGAAGCTTTCCTCTTCAAGTTCATCTGGATTTTGCTGAACACGACTAAACATACCAGCGGCAGTCGGCTCTTCATCAACATCAAAAATCTTAGAGTCTTCCCCTAAGGCTGTATGAATAAGAAACATCTTGTTGGCAGCGATTTCTCGGGATTTAACAAGTTCTGCTCCCTTCTCAGTTGGAAAGAAATTTACAATATAAAGCTCGTCAAATACTTTTTTACTAATACGGTTAATTCTCCCGAGTCTTTGAATGACACGGACAGGGTTCCAGGGTATATCATAGTTTATGATCATCCCCGCACGATTGAGATTAAAGCCTTCCGAAATCTTGTCCGAGGCAAGAAGGAGATCGTAATCATCCTCAGGCTTATCGTATGAAGCATCAAAATTTGCATTTATCCTAGAAATTTTTGAAGACTGCAAATCTCCTGCCACAGCTAGCATCCTGTCGCCGTATTGGGCTCTTAAGAGTGGTTCTAAATAATTTAACGTATCAACATACTCCGAAAAAATAATGATTTTTCTTTTAGGCTCGTTACTTATTGGTTCTTTATCAAATTCACTCCTTAGGTTTTTAAGCAGGCAAGCACTTTTAGGGTCATTTCTAACAAGATCCAATTCGGAAAGTCGAGTTAAAATTTCATCAAACAAATTAATATCTTTCTGAATATCACCAATAAATTCATCTTTATTCTTAAAACTCGTAACAACATATCTTTTATGGTTTTTGGGATACTCACCTCTACTTATCTTCTCTTCATACTCAGTTAAATATTTTTCTATTTCATCCAAATCAAGCTCGTATATCTTTTCTAGAAGTGTACGGTCTAAGATATACTCACCCGTTTTGTTGACAAATTCCTGGCATTTTTGCGTAATATTTTTGAAATTTTTGATACTCTGTTCAAACGAACCAAAAGAGCTTTCGAAGCGTTTAACTAAAAGCCTCCGCATAAAATCATATAAGTTCCTCTGTTGTTGAAACATTCTATTTTCGTCTTGACGTAACTTTTCTTTGACCTCGTTATGCGAAAAATGTCTTAGGCCTTTTTCATATTCAAATGGCCGATAAATTGCTCCCCTGAATTTTCCACCGTCGGCGGGATCTCCAAAATAGGTTTCGATAACCTGCGTATAAAAATCTGATTGATCCTTAGTTAATTCAAAAAACCACTCTTTGGGGTCGGCTACTTTCGAAAGATTTTTAACCTCATCCTTGTAGTTAGGGTTATTTTGGAGATCTAGGCGGTTGCGTCTAATAGTTACTGGCTCGATGACATTTCTAATCTGCTTGGCTAGATATCTTGCCCGATCCTTAACTTTGTTTAAGTCTATAGTTTCTTCCTCAAAAAGTGCTTTGTAATAATTTAGAGCTTTGATTCTTTTTGTGTCATCAGCCGAATTCCAGTATTTTTTAATATAGCCAAGCCGGTCAAAAATTCCCTTGAATCCTCTAAATTGATCTGCCAAATTGCTTTCCAGTGTAATTGAGGACTTTTTAGGGGTGATAAAAAGCTTAAGAAGCGACAATATATCGCCCGGACGATTGTTAAAGGGTGTGGCAGTAAGCAAAATCACTTGTTTACCACGACAAATATTTCTGAGTATTTCATAGTTTTCTGTGTCTTGGTTTCTGAACCAATGAACTTCATCGACTATAACTACCTCAATGTCTTTAGTCTTAGAGACGAAGGATTGTGCGTTTTTTAAATCACCTCGGGACCATACCTCCCAATCGTGAAGTCTGAACTCTTCAAGGTATTTCTTCCATCCCGAGTTTCTGTTTTTATCTCCAACCAAACCCGGAGGACAAATAACCACCCCTCGTTTATTCAACTGTTTAGCAATCGCTGAGGCGACTATAGATTTTCCAAGCCCAACAACATCAGCAATAATTACCCCGTTATTTTTTTCAATTATCGAAAGCGCTTGTTTTACTGCATCAAGCTGGTATTGATACGGAGTGTATCCGTTGGCTTTTAGGGTATCTACCAGGGTATCACTTATTTCCCTGCCCTCGAATGAATCAAGATAAGTTTTTAATACTAAACAAAACGCTTCAAAGGGAGTTATATCCTTAATTAAGGTTTCTTTTTCAACAATCTCTAACAATTTCTCCTTCGTCTCTTTGTACTCGGTTATTTTTACGGCATCCTTCCAGAGGTTATCGAAATATTTTTGAGCATCTTCAAACCCGTAACTGCTAATTTCTACATTAAACTCATTTTGCGTAGTTAAACCAGCCTTGGTAAGATTACTGCTTCCGGTGATAAAAAGCTCTTTTACAGCCTGCGCCTTTTCTAACTTAAATAAATAGAGCTTGGAATGATTTGGTTTGGAAGTTTTGCGGATTACAAGTTTGTCCTTGACAATTAAATCCACAAAGAACATGGCTTGTTCATAAAATTCTTTGGTATCGAAATCTTCGGTATTAAGAGAGCGTTTAATTGATTCAAAAAACTTATAGACTTTCTCCTCATCGGAAAATTCTTCATCGGAATCGGTTTCGATTAAATTAAAATTGAGCCTGTCGACATTCAAGCCTACTAAAACTTTAGTCGTTGTATCCGGATTGGACTTAAGCCCTTCATAAAGTTCTCTAATACCCGAGAAGTAGAAAAATCCAACGAGAAATTTTAATTCTTCACTTTTTGCGATAAGCTCAATAAGCCTACTTTTCAAATCGGTAGTCTCGTTGTTAGTTATGAAATTTGCCATACTACTTTTTGCCTTTAGCTATAAATTTCTCTATATCCTCTTTTCGATACCGCCTGACTCCCTTGACTCCAATTCTTACTGCCTTGAGTATTCCTTTTTTGTCCCAATCTCTTAGGGTATTGGGGTGAACCTTTAATATCTCACACGCTTCTTTTAAGGTTATTAGTTCAGGAATTTTATCTTTCATATCAGCTACCTACTATTTGATGATATTATATTACAGTTTTGCTTGGTTTGTAATATAATTCGGCTATGGGCGACAGGCTTTTCAAGCAAGTTAACTACGAGCTCGGGACTTTGATGAGCTTCATTGAGCTTGGGCAAATAGGACTTCCTGATATACAACGTCCCTTTGTATGGAAAGACACTAAAGTTCGAGATTTGTTTGATAGTATGTATAAAGGCTTCCCGGTAGGTTACCTTTTATTCTGGCAGAATGCTTTTGTAGAGGAAGCAAGGCAAATAGGCTCAGACCCGAAGCAAAAAGCGCCGAATCTTTTAATTGTTGATGGGCAGCAAAGGCTAACTTCTCTTTATGCTGTAATCAAGGGTGTGCCCATTGTCAGGGAAAACTACACTAAAGAAAAAATAGAGATAGCTTTTAACCCCTTAACTGAGAGGTTTGAAGTTGCCGACGCAGCGATAAGAAAGGACAAATCCTTCATTTCCGATATATCGGTTCTTTGGGATAAATCAACTGATGTATTTGACTTGGTTGATAATTTCATCAAAGTAAATAGCGAACAGTCGGAACTGTCTACCGATGATATAAAGCTAGTTAGACAATCAATATCAAAGCTTTCCGGATTAACTTCTTTTCCGTTCACTGCCCTGGAACTTTCGTCTTCAATTTCTGAGGAGCAGGTTGCAGAGATCTTCGTAAGGATAAATAGCCAAGGAAAGCGTCTTAATCAAACTGATTTTATCCTAACTTTAATGTCCGTGTTTTGGGATGAAGGTCGTTTTGCCTTGGAAGATTTTTGTAGACAAGCAAAATCGCCTTCAACTGACGGTCCTTCGCCATACAATATAATTTCTCAACCTGACCCCGATCAGTTACTTAGAGTTAGCGTAGGGCTAGGATTTAAGCGTGCAAGACTTCACTATGTCTACTCCATTTTAAGGGGCAAGGATCTGGAAACTGAAGAATTTAGCCAAGAGCGAAGAAAAGAACAGTTTGAAGTTCTCAAAAAAGCACAAGCACGGGTTCTTAACTTAACCTATTGGCACGACTTTTTGAAAGCAATTGTGCTGGCAGGCTATAAAGATGCAAATTATATAAGTTCCCAAACGAACCTAATGTTTGCCTACACCTTGTATTTAATGGGAAGAACCGAGTACAAAGTTGAGGAATTTCAATTAAGAGACAGTATTGCACGCTGGTTTTTTATGTCATCTCTTACCGGGCGCTACACCGGCTCTCCGGAGTCTGCTATGGAATTTGACTTGGCGAAGTTTAGAACTGTTACCACGGCAGACGGATTTGTAAACGAATTGTCTCAAATTTGCTCTGAGGTATTTACAGACGATTACTGGGCAATCAATCTGCCCAGTGATTTGGCTACTTCGTCTTCCAGAAGTCCTTCGCTTTTTGCCTATTATGCAGCTCTCGTTTTGCTCGATGCCGATGTGCTTTTTTCAAGGCAAAAGGTTGCAGACTTAATTGATTCAACCACAAAATCAAACCGTTCAGCTTTGGAGCGCCACCACCTTTTTCCAAAAGCATATCTTAAGACGTTGGGATTAACAGACACTCGTGACACCAATCAAATAGCAAATTATGCCGTTTTGGAGTGGAACGATAATTTAAGTATCTCTGATGAAAACCCCAAGAAATATCTGCCCAAGATCATAGAAAGATTTACTCCTGACGACATTAAACAGATGTATTATTGGCACGGACTGCCTGACAACTGGGAGGAGATGGGTTATCAAGAGTTTTTGATGAGAAGAAGGGAAAGAATGGCACAAGTAATCAGAGATGCTTACCACAAGCTTCAAACAACAAGGGAAGTAAGAGAGAGCGTTGGTATGCCAGTTTCCGAGATAATAAAACACGGGGAATCTACAGATGTTGAGTTTAAGTCAACTCTACGGACTAACCTGCACACCGGCAAAGCCGATCCCAAAATTGAATTGGGTATTCTAAAAACCATTGCCGGATTCCTAAATGGTAAGGGTGGAACTCTTTTAATTGGAGTTTCAGACGATGGCACGCCGACAGGACTAGAGGCAGATGGATTCATAAACGAAGATAAACTCTACCTTCACTTGGTAAATTTGCTCAACGACAGGATAGGGCATAACTGGACGGTTTACGCCCACCCGAGATTTGAGAAGTACGATGGTAAAAGAGTCCTTGCTGTTGATTGCATCTCCTCCAGAATCCCAATTTATGTTAAAGATGGACAGATCCAACACTTTTTTATCAGAGCTGGTAACTCAACATCTGAATTGCAGGGTAATCAAGCCCAAGAATATATAAAATTGAGATTCAGAAGTTAGTAGAAATGAGTCATAAAAAGAAGCGCGCAATAGTATTGTTAGTTGGATTTGCATTTATGGCAACCATTTTGTTTGTTATATTCAGTAAACCCTCTGATGACAAATTCTTGGCTCCGGGAAAAGATTGGGTTTCTGAAAAGAAAGTTGAGGATTATTTTGTTGAAAAACTTCGCTTTACTGAAAAAGACTTAGAAATGTATAAAAACAGGCTTGAAGAAGGTGACAAAATCAGCTTTTACGTAACTAAAAACGCAACCCTGGATGGCATTATTTCAAATTTGCACTATTATGGCTTCATCCGGGACAAACAAGCCTTTAGGTACGCTTTAAGGCACTCAGGGGATACAAAAACTGATGGGGTTGATCCAATTAGAGTTGGTAAAAACGGCACGATAGATATAAATGCTTATTATGAGATCTCTGAGGATATGAACGCTTGGGAGATTGCAGATACCTTACTTAATAAGCCGAACTTTTTTAGCAGTCACGGCAATTATGGTAACCTCTTTATGCCGTAGTTTTGCGTTAAACGTAAGTGTAACGCTAAATTGAATTCTCTTGATAGAAAATTAGGCAATTGATTGTGCAGGGTCAGGTTGAGTCAAGTAAGAAAGATTGTCTACAATTTGCTCTCTAAAATAGTTCGTGACATACTCAACCAGTGCCAACCAATCATATCTAAACCATACCTCAAACAAACAAAAAGAGTTGTAAGCTAGTTACATTTTTCAAATGCCGGTAAATGCTTTTGCTCAGAAGCATTCATCAAATTCTCAAAAACTAACATAATATCCTCATACTCAGTCACAGCTGGGATTAACTTATCCCGATACAAAGAAGCATTAGCTATCTCCGCATCAACACCTACTTGACACGCCTCTTGCAAGCTAGCCGGAACCGTTACCTTATCAGACCATTCATTGACCGGAACCTCTATTCCATACTTATCATATATAGATTTAAGAGAAGCAATGTGTTGTTCCTCAGCGCCCTTAATCATTGAGAAGGGTCTTGATGATCCAAACTTATCAATCACTGCCTCATAAGTCGCTAAAGCCTTATACTCATCATTAATCGCCTCATCAAGGGCCGATATCACCTCTTCTGATAGCTCACCTGCCGGATACTCAACGCCATCTACAAGCAGACAATCATCAGCTAGACAATTATCCTTATTAAGTTCTCGATTTTCTTCCTGCCCAAGATTATCGCCATATCCAAAACGGGAAAACTGATTATTGGTTTGTGACAACTGCTGACCT
>JAGUZK010000019.1 GCA_020060845.1 Candidatus Woesebacteria bacterium | reverse complement strand
TTAAACAAGGTTGATGCTGTGGATGATCCTGAACTTCTTGAGCTTGTTGAAGCAGATATTCGAGATCTTCTTAAGAAGTACCAATACCCTGGCGATGAAGTTCCAATAGTTCGAGTCTCTGCATTAAAAGCCTTAGATGGTGATCCCGAAGCAGAAAAAGGGATACTTGAGCTTATGAAAGCGGTTGATGAGTATATCCCTACCCCTGTTAGAGAAGTTGACAAGCCGTTCCTAATGCCAGTTGAGGACGTGTTTTCGATCACAGGAAGAGGCACTGTAGCAACAGGTAGAGTTGAGCGCGGCAAGATCAATATTAACGAAGAGGTTGAGATTGTAGGACTTAAAGCAACCACTAAGACTGTTGTCACTGGACTTGAGATGTTTAGGAAGACTTTAGATTATGCTGAGGCTGGAGATAATGTTGGAGTACTTCTTCGTGGAATTGGTAAAGACGACATTGAAAGAGGGCAGGTCTTAGCCAAGCCAGGCACAATTACTCCGCACACCGAGTTTGAGGCCGAAGTCTATATTCTTTCAAAAGAGGAGGGTGGGCGCCATACGCCGTTTTTCTCAGGGTACAAGCCCCAATTTTATATAAGGACAGCTGATGTGACTGGTGAGGTGACATTACCCGAAGGCATTGAAATGGTTATGCCAGGAGATAACGCAAAAATGAAGGTGAAATTGATTCAACCAGTGGCTCTTGAGGAAGGTTTTAGATTTGCAATTCGAGAGGGTGGAAGCACTGTTGGTGCAGGAGTGATCACCAAAGTCTTAGTTTGATCTTGTCCTCACGCACCTTAAATTGTCATGGCGGGTATTGCTAGGCTTAGAGTTAAGTTGAAATCTTATGACTACCGTGTCCTCGATGAGGCGGTTGTGAAGATATTGGATTGCGCCATGGCAACTGGGGCTAAAATTAAAGGCCCCATTCCCCTACCGACAAAAAGGACTCTTATTCCAGTTGTTCCAGCCACTTCAAGAGGAATTAAAAATGCCCAAGAACACTTTGAGATACTGGTTCATAAAAGGTTGGTAGATATTCTTGATCCCTCTCCACGTACAATTGACTCCCTTTCGAATTTAGACCTTCCGGCCGGAGTCTCTATCGAGATCAAGATGTAGCTTATTTTTCTTCTGGTACCCCCGTTATCTTCATTGAAATATGCCTTTCACACCTACTGCAGTGGTGGGGATATATAGTTTCTGCTAACAAGCCTCTTGGGTTTACTCCAAGGGCTCGTGACCGTAGGACTGCATTTCCAAGATCAGTGAATGCCCAGTCGACAAAACACTTTCCCGGAGGAGGATTATAAGAAAGGTCATTTATTCCTGTCCTCGGAAAGAATTTTATACGCATCCCACCTCTTTCTATTTCTTTTGGTCGAGCTCGTTCCCCGTCAAGATGATATGGACAAAGATAGTCTCGTTTTCCCACAACCGCAATTATACATCAATTTGACTGAGATAATAGCGATTAAAATTTAAAGCTGTTGCGGGAAGGTTTTTATTTTGGTATAATCACCACTTAGTGGATAAGGTTCGTCAAATCTAGCCACACAAGTTTTGGCCGAGTAGTGTGGGAAGCGCCTCGGGCGCTTTTTTTTGGTCATATCTTATGTTAAATACTTTACTTGGAATAAAAGGAAAGATGAGTCAGACGTACGTGGAGGGTACAAGAGTTGCCGTTACTAAGCTAACGGTTGGTCCATGTATAGTGACTCAGGTTAAGACTGTCGAGAAAGACGGTTATAATGCTTTGCAATTGGGTTTTGGATTGAGGAAGCCCAAGAACGTTCCCAAGCCACTTCGGGGACATCTTCAAAAAGTTCCTCAAGGCGAAACAATCAAATACCTAAAGGAGGTTAGGCTAGATAAGAAGGTTAATCTTGGGGTTGGAGATAAGATTAGTATTTCTGATATTTTTAAGCGTGGAGATCGCGTGACCGTAACTGGGACATCAAAAGGAAAGGGATTTGCCGGGGTAGTAAAGCGATGGGGCTTTGCCGGGGGTCCAAAAACACATGGTCAGTCAGACAGGCTAAGAGCTCCAGGTTCTATTGGACAGGGGACTACTCCTGGTAGGGTATATAAGGGTAAAAAAATGGCCGGACGGATGGGATCAAAGACAGTTACAGTCAAAAATCTAATCGTAGTTGATGTTGATGAGAAAAAAAACGAACTTTTGTTATCTGGTCCAGTGCCAGGAGTTTCTGGGGGGCTACTTATCCTTACGAAGACGGGATCGGGGAAACTTTCGGAGCTGGTTGAGGAGACCCCTGTTGTACAGGTTGAACAAGCTGAGGAAGAGACAACATCCGGTGAACATGAGTCTCAAAAGGAAGGTTCGCCTTCTGAAAAAGGTAGTGAATAAATTATATGACTGAAATAACTGTATTTTCAAACAAAGGCCAAATTAAAAAGATAACAGCTTCGTTCTCAAAGAAAGCGTCTAATCTTGCTGCCTTAGCCCAAGCATTGAGAGTTTATTTTGATCGTAAGCATCCCCATCTTGGGCGTGTGAAGACACGTGGCGAGGTAAACAAATCCACTAGAAAAATATATAGACAGAAAGGTACAGGAGGCGCAAGACATGGGGCAAAGTCAGCCCCTATCTTTGTTGGTGGTGGGATAGCTCATGGTCCAACTAGGGTTAGTCGCAGGCTCTATCTTCCAAAATCAATTAAAAGGACTGCTCTTGAGACAGCACTTTCCACTAAATTGCAAGCTGGTAGGGTGGCGGGGATAGAAGATATTGACAGTTTCAAGAAAACCTCTGATGCGCAAAGAATAATTGATGCTATTAGGAAAGCCCTAAAGGTAGATCATGCTGCCAGAATTGCCTTGATTGTGGGTAGAGACACTTCAGCTATTGCTTTTCGAAATATCAAAAATGTTGAGATTCTACGAGAGAATGAACTGAATGCCTATACCGCCACCAAATTCGAACTTTTGCTTTTTGATAGCGGTTTAGTGGGTAAACAGGATAAAAAACAAAAGCCAAACACTCTAGCAGAAAAAAATCCAAAGATTGCCAAAAAAGATGTGTCAACTAGAGTTGAGAAGTCAAAGAAAGTAATTAAAAAATGATAAAACCAATTATTACTGAAAAGTCATTAAAGGAGGCTAAGCTGGGAAGGTACACCTTCCGTCTGAGTAAGAGTTTGAATAAACAGCAAATAAAGAACCTGATTGAAAGACTTTTTGGAGTGAATGTGAAGAGTGTTGCCACAATGGTAAGTAAGAAAGTGGAAAAAAGAAGGCTTAGCGGGAAAAAGAAGGTTATAATGCCTTTTAAAAAAGCGGTTGTTACCCTTAAAGAAGGGGAAAAGATAGATTTATTTGAGGCTAAGAAGTGATATGGAATTGAAAAGTATATTACCAAAAAAATCAGGAAGGTCGCGGGGTAAGTTGACTGTTAGGCATCAGGGTGGTAGGCAAAAGAGATTTCTGAGAGAGATTGACTTTAAACGTGATAAACGAGACATTTGGGGAAGAGTTGAGGCAATAGAATATGATCCCAACAGAAATGCCCAGATTGCCCTTGTTGTGTATGAAGATGGAGAAAGAAGGTATATAATTGCCCCCAGCGGTATTTCTGTAGGTTCAAAAATTATTGCCTCTGAGACAGCCGCAATTGAGCCAGGTAATGCTTTGCCTTTGGCTAAGATACCAGTTGGAACGGCAGTGCATAATATCGAAATAAGAAAAGGAAAGGGGGGTCAGATTGTTAAAAGTGCTGGTTCTGTAGCAACCATTCAAGGAAAAGAAGGGAGTTATGTCTTGATTAAGCTACCGTCAGGAGAAGTGAGAAGATTCCCTTCTGATTGTTGGGCGACAGTGGGGCAAGTTGGTAATGCTGATGCCAGAACTGAAGTTATTGGCAAGGCGGGTAGAAAGAGGCTAATGGGAATAAAGCCTACTGTGCGAGGAGTTGCAATGAATCCTAAATCTCATCCTCATGGTGGAGGAGAAGGAAGAAGTGGGGTAGGGATGAAATACCCAAAGACCCCATACGGCAAGAAGGCAGTTGGGAAGACCAGAAAGAGGAAAAAATATTCTGATAAATTGATAGTAACTCCTCGTAAAAGAGGGAAACATGTTGGATAATTTGTCTTATGGCTAGATCAAGTAAAAAAGGACCATATGTTGATGCAAACCTTCTTAGGAAGGTGATGTCCGGCAAGGGTGATAAAGGAAATCCAATCAAGACATGGGCCCGTTCGAGCCAGATTCCTCCGGAATTTGTTGGGAAGTATTTCCTTGTTCATCAAGGAAGAACATTTGTTGAAGTGTTTGTGACCGAAGATATGGTGGGACACAGGTTGGGGGAATTTGCTCCAACCAGAACCTTCCGTGGGCATGGCCAAGTTGTCAAAAGGACACTAGAAAAGACATGATGCTTATATAAATATGGAAAAGAAGTTTATCTCAACCCAGAAGTTTGTGATAGTATCCCCTAGAAAATTAAGGGAGGTAGTTTCAATGGTCAAAGGAATAAAACGAGCTGTTGAAGTAGTTGACAGGCTTCCTTTTACCAACAAACTTGCACACCTACCGCTTATGAAAGTAATTGAGACTGCAATATCAAATGCAAAGTTGGCAGGAGTTAATCCAGAAAATTTAGTGCTTGATGAAGTTATGATTGGCGAGGGACCAAGACTGAAACGATACAGAGCAGGATCAAGAGGGAGAGCAAAGCCTTACAAAAGAAGGATGAGTCATATAAGGGTGGTTCTTAAAGTAGATAAGGCTAGTATGAAGAGTGAAGAAGATCTTGGCGAATTAAAGAAAAATACGGATACAAAAAAGAAGAGAGACGCAATCAAGACACAGAAGAAATAATTTCTATGGGACAAAAAGTTAATCCAGTTGGTTTTAGAGTTGGGAGGTTTTACCCCTGGAGGTCGCGTTGGTACATTGATGGTGTAAAGTACAGGGAATATTTGCTTGAGGATATCCAAATTCGCAAGATACTTATGGATCAATTGAAACTGGCTGGGGTTGTGGATGTTGAAATAGAGAGATTACCCAAAAGTATGGAAATTGGTGTTTATGTGTCCAGGCCAGGAGTGGTCATAGGAAGGGGAGGAAGCGGTCTTGAGGAAGTAAAAAAGATTGT
>JAGUZK010000033.1 GCA_020060845.1 Candidatus Woesebacteria bacterium | reverse complement strand
TCCAGTCAATATTACTGATCCAACAGGAAATATGATGGATGTTGGTGAAGTAGGTGGAGCTTCCTCAGAACCAATCACAAGATACCAAAAGGATATTCCTGATCCGTGTGAAGGAAACTACTACAGCCTTGATTGTCTGTTTGGTACAGGAAGTCCTCTAATGGATGAAAACTATGCCCAGAATGAAATAGACAGACTGATTGCAGCTGGTGAAATTACAGTTCCACCCCCTGATGATCCCAGCTGGATTATTGCCTACGTTTATGCTGATCTAATTTCAGGTGGAAGGTTGGGAGGTTTGATACAGATAGCAGTGTGTCTAAGAAACCCTGGTGTTTGTAGCAAACTTGATTACGCACTTGCAGCTCTTGGCCCAATATCACCTAGAGATCTTAACATAATCCACCCAAGTAGATTGTTTACGAATGTTTTCCATTTTACTTACGGAGGGGATCAGAGAGCAATAAATTTTGCTCGCGCAATTGCCCTTCAGTGGAAAGCAGGTCTAATCAATGAGCCGTATCTTAGGTGGCTAGAGATGGAATATAAAGTTTATGCTCCTCCTTATAGAGGTGGTATTGAAGGTTTTAGGAGAATGTTTATGACAGTTCGAGGTGATGAGTTTAAGCTGGGAAAAGAATTCACAGGAATTTATGCACTTACTTTGGATTATAATTTAAGGTTGTCGGTTTCGAACGAGATCAAGCACGCTATGTTGACAGCTGAACGTCCAGTACTAGCAGCAGGAGAATTTAGTTTTTGGTGGGAGACCGTTAGAGGAAGAGTGGTTTTTGATATCTTGAACGTAAACGCAAAAAGCGGTGGCTATCTTCCACAGCTCTCTAATACGCAGATAAACTATTTGTGGGATTTTATTATATCAACATTGGCTCGATAGGTGGAAATTTGATTGTCTTATGTATCAATATTTTCTATTGTGAAGTGATATCTTGACGGAAAGAGATAATCTTTGATTGGATTTAGAGGAGATAAGTGTACTCTTGGGTTACCCATGGTATTTGGAATAGGAAAATTAACTCATGTCTCTCTAGAAATTCAACTGAATGAGATCCTGAAGGCGCGAGAAAGGCTGGTATTATTGGTTTTGTAGGTGGTATCGGCCGTTACCCAGTACTGTTCACACAAAAAACCTGAAGGTTTATGATTGTGGAAACTCTTTTACTACGCCATCTGGTCCGCTGATAATTAATTTTCTAAGCCTTGGATGGTGGGTAAGACCATGTCTATCAGCAAATTTAACCAAAGCCTTCTCACTCCTACCTTCTACAACAATCGCGCTTTCATCACCATGAATTAAACGGAAGGCTAATCCCAAAAATTGAGGCGGTGTCAGACGAACTTCCAGCGTCCATTTATATGAAGGATTACGAGGAATTTCAAATTGGCCAGTTTGATATATTACCTGTACTGGTTTTATAATTGGTTCTATTGCATTTATAATTTTGTTAAAATTAGGTCTTTCTCTCATAATATTTCGATACTATACATGAACACAAACTAAAAGTCAAATGTTATAGGATAATACGAGTTTAATTATACGTTAAGTTCATGTTGTTTGCAGAAAATGAATAGTCGGTCGCACAATTTTTTGTGAAACCGTTGACAATGTTCTATCAAAGTTGAAATCGCTTAATTCAAAGTATTTATCAGTCTAATTAGGGTTATGCTTTGTATACCCCCCAAAATGATTATTTGTAGAATGAGCTGGGGTATAAGGGCTTCTGGAAATTTGAATATATGGCTTACCAACAATGGTTGGTTTAAGGAAGAAAATGGATTTTCAAAATTATGGAAATAGGGTAACAATTCTTTAAAATCAAAGTCTCAGTGTACATTAATATTCAGCTTGATCTGTTACGAATGTTTTGACGTTTGAGAATTTACCAGAATCATATTTTGTATTATAGGATTCATAACATAATCAAAGAGGTGATCAATATAAATGTATATTAGAAGGCAAGCTGCTAATCATAACTAATTAATACTTTGTATTTGATAAGGGTTTGACTGGGGATTAACAAGTAGAATAAGATCTAAGTGGCAATAGTATGTCTAAAGCAACTAAGAATCGCAAGAAGGATCATCTAAAATTTGCCCTATCACCCGATGTTCAAGTGGGGAGTACTGGTTTGGAAAAATATCGCTTTGTTCACAATGCTCTTCCTCAGGTAGATTATGATGAAATTGACACTTCTGTCTTTTTTCTTTCTAAGAGATTGAACTATCCTTTCTTTATTTCCTGTATGACTGGAGGGATCAAAAAAGGCATGGTATTAAATGAAAACCTTGCAAAAGCTGCTCAAAAGCATGGAATTGCTATGGGAGTAGGGAGCCAAAGGATGGCAATTGAGGATCCGTCGTTAGTTGGTTTTTTCCAGGTTCGAAAGTTTGCCCCCGATGTTTTACTGTTTGCTAATGTAGGTTTGGTTCAGCTCAATTATGGATTTGGAATAAGGGAGATGAGAAGATGTGTGGAGATGATTGAAGCTGATGCGCTGGTGGTTCACTTAAACCCCATCCAGGAGGTTATTCAACCAGAGGGTGACAGGAATTTTGACGGTCTTCTTCAAAAGTTAGAAAAGGTTGTCAAGGAATTGGATGTACCTGTAATCGCGAAAGAGGTAGGGTTTGGTCTATCTTATGATGTTGCAAAAAGACTCTATAGTGTAGGAGTTAAGATTTATGATAGCGCGGGATGGGGCGGTACAAACTGGGCGCTTGTTGAGGGCATGAGAGGAAAGGCGGATAAAAATTTGTCTATCCTTTTTTCGGATTGGGGAATACCTACAGCCGACTCTGTGATTGACCTTGTAAGGTTGAGAAAAGATATGGGCGATGGCGAGATTAGTGTTATTGGAAGTGGCGGAATTAGAACTGGCATTGATATTGCAAAGGTCATTGGATTGGGAGCTGATCTTGCAGGTATTGCTGCCCCCTTTGCTAAAGCTGCCCTTTTGTCTTACGATAAGGTTGAGGAATTAATAATTCGGTTATCAAAAGAGCTAAAGACTTGTATGTTTGCAGTTGGAGCAAGGACAATATCTGATCTCAGAAATGCGCCTCTAATAGATCAAGCTACTGGAGAGATCGTTGCTGGTAAGTAATTGGTATTTACATTTTGCAAAATATTTGTCAAAGTTAATTTGATATGGCTATGGATGCGGGGAAAGAAATGTCAGGCCATCAGGATGGTGATGTGCACTACACCAGGAGAAGTTTCTTGCGAAATAAATGGCTAAAGACCTCAATACTTTCTCTTTTTCTTTTATTGTCTTTTGCGGGTGTGTACTACCAGCGGGAACTTTTGGAAAAGTGGCTGTCAAAAGCGGGTGTAATTGGTTACTTGAGAGATATTGGAGTTATCAAAGTTGATGAGGGTGAATTCTTTAAGGCTATAGACGATCAGAATCTTGTTTATGATTATAATCAAGATGGAGTAGTCACAGGTGAAGACTATCCTTCACTGTCTAAGTCTGTTGGAGAGACTGCTGTGACAACCGATACTTCGGGATCGGGGGATGCTGAGATTGATACCGGTGGGGCAGAGGTAAAAATGCCGTCAATAAAAAGCTTTTCAAGCTCTGCCTTTGATGGAAGTGTTAATGTCAATTATCCTATTGATTTGCCTTCCGGTCCGGGTGGTTTGACACCCACTCTTTCGATTAATTACTCCTCATCTGCCGTTGACGATTTGCAGCTTGGTACCCATGTTAACTGGGGAGCAAGTGTTATTCATTCCTATCAAAACCAAGCGGGCCAGCTTGGTTTGGGATGGAGCTTAGGAGGACTTGGTTCTATAAGCCGCGATATAAATGATACGGAGTTTGATGAGACTGATGATAAGTACTATCTTTCTTTTGAAAAGGGTTCGGCAAACATTGTGATGGAGAGCGGGGACGATAATTATAGTGTTTGGAGGACTGTACCTAATTTGAAAATAAAGGTTGAAAGGTATGGTAAGTGTGTTGGCGACCCGGAATTTCCAAGAAATATATGCCGGTATAGCTGGGTAGTTACGGATCCTAGTGGTACCAAATATTACTTTGGTTCGTTTGGGTTGGTGCCAAGATCACAGTGGGCCTTCTTTAAGGATCCAGAGCGGAATATTGTCTCGACTAATTATTGGTATCCGCTTTATGATGGGAATGATGATAACCCCACAGGTACAAGGCTCTGGTATACATACACGCTAAGAGATGGGAGAAGGGAATGGAAAAGGGTTATAGTCTACAAGTGGTTGCTTAGTAAAGTAAGAAGTGTTTATGATAAGGAAGGCGGAGCTGACTCCGAGATAAACTATAC
>JAGUZK010000039.1 GCA_020060845.1 Candidatus Woesebacteria bacterium | reverse complement strand
AGATGACTTAGTAATCGAAGGAGGATTTACAACCAAAGCAAAAAGAAGATTAAGCTTTTTACCAACATCAAGAAATCTTATACTGGCTGAACCCAACAGAGTAATTATCATGGACTATGATGGAACAAATAGGCATATTGTCTATGAAGGAAATTATGTAGCACCATTCGCATTTCCCACCCTATCAAACGATCGGATAATTATCCTTACCAACTTCGGCGCTGAGGATAAGCTGCCAAACCTGTATTCTGTTGGAGTCAAATAAAGGCTAAGGACTAGTCTCATTTGGTCCCTAGGCAAAAAACTGAGATCAAGAAATAATTGAGATCAAGAGAATGATCAAAATACCTATAAATATATCAGACACTATCCTTTTACTACTCCAACCGGTCTTAACCTGGCAACCTTTCGTGCAATTCCAACGCCGGTAACTACGTCAATCACTTCCTCAACATTCTTGTAAGCAAGCGGGGCCTCTTCAACAAACCCACCTCTGGATTTTGTGGCAAAATATACCCCTTTTGAAATAAGCTCACGCTTAAGCACGGTAAATGCTACCTCTCTTCTTGCCTCTTGACGGGACATTGCTCTCCCAGCGCCGTGACAGCACGAACCAAATGTAAGCCTTGAACCCTCTGCACCCGCCAAAACATATGAAGAAGTTCCCATACTCCCAGGCACAATTACCGGTTGCCCCACCGTCCTATAGTTCCCAGGCACTTCCGTACTACCGGGACCGAACGATCTTGTAGCACCTTTTCTGTGGACTATGAGCCTTACCAGCCTGCCATCCACCTCGTGGGTCTCAATTTTTGCAATATTATGAGCAACGTCATATAAAAGCTTAAGCTTTTTATTGTCACCAAAAACTTTTTTCCAGACTCCCCTTATATAGTGAGTGATTATCTGCCTGTTTGCCCAAGCAAAATTAGCTGCCGCACCCATCGCGCCAAAATAATTTCTGCCCTCTGGAGACGAAAAAGAGCAAGAAGCAAGTTCCCTATCAACAAGCCTTTGACCTTTCCTGACACTATATTCAAGCATTTCCCTGACATAATCAGTTGCTATTTGGTGTCCAAAGCCTCGTGAACCAGTATGTATAAGTGCGACAATTCTTTCTTCATCCAATCCAAAGACTTTGGCTATACGCGGATCAAATACTTCATCAACGACATCTACTTCAACAAAATGATTTCCGGCACCCAAAGTTCCAAGCTGGTTAATCCCCCTTTCCTTCGCTTTTTGAGAAACCCCATCCAAATCGGCAAATTCCAAGCTACCATGGGATTCAACATTTATTGTATCGTTCTCCTCCCCATAACCGTATTCAACAACCCATTTTGCACCTTTTTTCAGGATTGCACTAAAACCATCCTTATCAACTCTAAAGCTTCCTCCCCTCCCAACTCCAGATGGAATTCTATCAAAAAGTTCTCGGACCAACTTTTCCATAAATGGCTTTGCTTCCTCAAAATACAGATCAGATAAAAGAAGCCTAACTCCGCAGTTTATGTCATAGCCTATTCCCCCAGGAGAAATCGCGCCTTCCGGGTACAAAGTTGCAGCCACTCCCCCTATTGGAAATCCATATCCTTCATGAACATCAGGCATGACAAGAACATGTCCCACCACCCCCTCAAGCGTAGCAACATTCACCAGCTGGTCAACCGATCTGTCCTTCAAAATATCATCAAGCATTTTTTCTGAAGCATATATGCGGGCGGGGACATTCATGTCAGATCTATAATTTTTTGGAATTTCCCAAGTAAAATCATTTATTCTTTTTAGATTAGCCTTGCTGATCATATTTCTATTTTAGAAAAAATTTATGTAAAACTTTATAAGTTGCTCCCTCTTTGCTTAAGTTAGATTCAAAGAGGGTAAAGTTGTCAACACACTCAATCCAACCAATATCATCATCGATTTCCCCAAAAGGGAATCTGCTAAAGTCTTTCTTGTTAAACCTTGCTAATGTTACATGCGGCAAAAAATCTCTTTTCTCAAGTTCACAGCTTAGCTTCCTTGATATTTTATCCCTTAATAACTCTAACTCCCTACTTTTATGCCCAACCGCCCAAATAAGCCTGGGGGTAAAGACATTTGGACCCAATGAAACTTTGTAAAAATTAATTTTAAAACCTTCCATCGATATGTCAGACAATACCTTAACAATCTTGGGTATATTGTCCGCTTCCGCCATGAATGGCGGTACAATCGTTATATGTAAATTTGGTGCCCCAACCCACCTTACCGGAAGAAAATGAA
The DNA here is from genome assembly GCA_020060845.1 of Candidatus Woesebacteria bacterium. Taxonomy (GTDB): domain Bacteria; phylum Patescibacteriota; class Microgenomatia; order UBA8517; family UBA8517; genus JAGUZK01. The sequence continues at coordinate 1,053 of JAGUZK010000039.1, read as the reverse complement.
ACTTCTTACCCCATTCAAGAGCTTTTGACTTAGTTTCCTCAGAGATACAAACTCCAATAAAAACCCTTTTTTTCATAAATCAAAAATAACTACTGTCTCAAGCTCTCCCTTTTTATTTCTTTTTATTTGTGCCTCATGGTAAGTGACTGCTTTTATATCTTTATCAAATCTATCTACTTTGTATCCCAAGACAACCGCGCTTAACTGACAGCTGTCAAGATATCTAAATTTCACCTTGTCAAAGACCGCTCCCCTTTTGGCAGATAGAAAAAGCACTTCTGACAAAAAATCAATTAGTAGGGAGGTCTCTTCAGAAGAATTTACCTTTATATTGGCCTGGCACTGGCGTCCAGCCAAACGCCCTCGAACTAATATCTTAGCCATAGCTTGCAGTGCATTGGAAAATAAATTTTCCAATGTTTCGCCTTTCACCAAAATTTTTATATCAGAAGTATGCTTTAGCCTTCTATAACCTGATAACATCTTATCTTCCTAGCAAATATTTTACCCAAAGATGCAACTTCCATATCGAATAAGAGCTTCCAGAACCAAGCTGAATCTGCTAAAATTCACCTTAGTGCCCTTATAGCTCAATGGATAGAGCAGACCCGTCCTAAGGGTAAGATGAGGGTTCGACTCCCCCTAAGGGCACAAACATTAAGCTCCAAAGACATTTGCTTATCTAGCATTCAGTTTGGAATGCAAAATACACTATCAGTTCCGCACAAAAGCGTTTCGGATTTTGCCAAATAAATGCGCTTACAAAATCGCCCACGTATTGACGAAAAAAAATTAAAACACCGCAAAAATCCTAGTTTTACTTATTATGCTCAAGGTCTACCAGATATTGGGGAAAATTCAAATGAATTTAACAACCGTATTGCAATCTAATACTTAACTTCTACAACAACTACAATCTCTCCCTTAATCCTCTTAGGTAGAGAGTCAAGAACTTCTGAAATTCTCCCCCTATTTATGGATTCGTGCATCTTAGTAAGCTCCCTGGCAACTAATACCCTTACGTCTCCAAATTCCTCCTTTAAGACACTAAGT
>JAGUZK010000024.1 GCA_020060845.1 Candidatus Woesebacteria bacterium | reverse complement strand
GGCGGTGATGGCCATCGGTATAAAGTTGTTTAATAGGATGGCTCCGCCGCTACCAAGTAAGATGCCGATGATTCCGCCTCCAACAGATAAAAAGACTGCCTCGATCAGAAACTGGGTTAGGATCACCTCGGGTGTAGCTCCTAAGGCTTTTCTTAAGCCTATCTCTCTTGTTCTTTCTGTGACGGATACGAGCATAATGTTCATGATACCGATACCACCGACTAGAAGAGAGATGGCAGCAATACCTCCTAAAGCGATGGTTAGAGTATCAAGGATAGCGGAGACTGTTGATAATATTTCCTTTTGATCAATGACGGTAAAGTCTTCTTCGTCGTGCCGTCTGAGCATTACTTCTTCAATTAACGGGATGGTTGAGGTAACTTCGTCACTTGAGTTTACCTGCGTGAATATTAAACTGATATTGTCGATGCCAAATTGGCGTTGAGCTGTAGTTATGGGGACAAAGATTTTATCGTCAGAAGTTAGGCTGCCTTGGCCACCTTGCTCCTTCATTACTCCAATGATCAGATAACGATAGTCGCCGACTTTAATCTTTTCTCCTACGGGATCTTGACTGCCAAATAATTCTTCGGCGATGGAGTATCCTAGAACCGCCACTTTTCTGCCACTGTTAACTTCCGACTGAGTGAAAAAACTACCTTTCTCGAATTCTGAATTTCGTATGTTTACATAATTTTGGGTGGTGCCGATGACTTGACCGGAAAAAGACTCACTCTTGTAACTGGCTAAACCAGGAGCCATGACCATTGCCGCGGTGTCTTTGATTTGGGGTAAGCTTCTTTCAATCTCTTGGGCGTCGCTTAGTTCTAGTTTGGAAACCGTTACCGAAGAAAAAGCACCACTGGCTGCTTCTCCACCAGCTCCTGCCCCCTCAATATCAATGTCACCGGGGACAATCATGATAAGATTGGAGCCCATATCCTGCATTTGTCCGGTGATAAAATCCTTAAGACCGGAACCTACGGACACTAATAAAATCACGGAGGCAACGCCAATAATCACTCCTAGGGCCGTTAGGAATGAGCGTGATCTATTGACGGAGAGGGACTTGGTTGCGATTTTAATAAGTTGTTTTGGTTCCATTTTTAGTTTATTACTTTACCGTCTCTTAATCTGATAATCCTTTGTGCTTGATCGGCAATCTCATCGTCGTGGGTGACTAGGATAATAGTTCTGCCTTGATGGTGAAGTTTTTTAAATATGTCCATGATTTCTACTCCTGATTTTGAATCCAAATTCCCCGTTGGTTCATCAGCCAGGATGATCGAGGGATCTGTAACTAAAGCTCTGGCAATAGCGACTCTCTGTTGCTGGCCTCCTGAAAGCTGATTGGGGTGATGGCCCAGCCTTTCACCCAAGCCGACTTTGCCTAGAACTTCAGCGGCCTTTTGGGGTATCTGGGAGCTAGGGGTGCCGTTGTATAGCAGAGGCAGACTGACATTTTCTAGCGCCGATGTTCTAGGTAGTAGGTTGAATTGCTGAAAGACAAAGCCAATTTTTTTATTTCTAACCTGGGCTAATTGTCTCTCACTCATTTGGCTGACTTCCTGACCGTCCAGAAAGACTTTGCCGGAAGTGGGGGTGTCAAGACAGCCAACTATGTGCATCATAGTCGATTTACCACTTCCTGAGGGTCCGATAATGGATACGAAGTCCCCTTCCGTGATAGTAAGAGTGACGTTATCAAGTGCTTTTACAGACACTCCATCCATTTGGTAAATTTTGGATACGTTTTCTAAGTTAAGTATGTTTTTTGTTTTTGCCATTGTGCATTATTTTTTGATTCTGTCCGGTAGAACGAGTAGTTGTCCTTCTGTTAACCCTTTAGTTATTTCCACTTCAGTCAGGGTGGTTAATCCGGTACTAACTTCTTGTTCAACTCGGTTACCATTTTCGGTAAGAAGATAAACAATACTGGTGTCGTCTTTTTGCTCGATATAGTTTGTTGGAACTACTAAAGCGTTTTCTTTTTGGTCCAGGATAAACTCGACGTCACCGCTTAAGCCAACTACTAGATTGTGTCCATTGGGGTCAAATTGGACCTCAATCGGTATGGTAACACCTCCGGTGGCAGTTCTAACCCCAGCCTTGCTGATATAGGAAACGGTTCCTTCAAAGGTTTCATCAGGGAAGGCATCAAGATACACTTTTGCTTTTTGACCTAGTTCTATCTTGCCGAAATCTACCTCATCCACTTGAGCAGCAAACTTAAACTCTGACACGTCGGCAATAGTGATGGTGTCCGTTAAGGCAATATTAGCTCCGGGAGTGAGGTTATCTGATATTGATACCACGGTCCCGGCAAAGGGTGCTATCAAGGTTGCATTTGACAGGGCGTCTTGGGCACTCAGGACTGAGTCATAGGCTTTATCTTTGGCAACCTCTGCGGCTGTCCTGGTTTCTTTTTGGGTGAAAGACTCATCGTCATCGTTATCCTTGACGCTGTCATAGACTCTATCCAAAGTAGCTTCAGCAGCGCGTAAGTTAGATCTAGCGATCTGTAGATTGGCATTCAGCTGGACAGTATCAAGTTTAGCTATAGCTTGCCATTTTTTAACTTGGTCACCTTGACTTACCCCAATCCAGGCCAGCTTACCGGGGGTTTGAAAGTGGAGAGCTGCTTGATTTTTTCCTTCGACCATCCCTGAAGCTGATATGCTAGAGACCAAGTCTTGTCGCACTACTTTTTGGGTGACCAGTTCATCGTCATTGCCGTTAATTAAATTTGTACCGATTAATCCCAGCAAAACGACAACTACAAGAATTATAAGCTTCCACTTATTTTTGTTAATTATTTGGCCTATATTTTTAAGCATAAGATTTTTGTTGGCTCATTGTTAATGAATATCTGGTTAATTGTTTGGCTAACTCTCTTGAATTTATCTCTCTTTCTGTTGGAACAAAGGGGCCGAAGATGAACCCTAAAAGTGAGGCTGAAAAGACACTTTTAAATTTGCATCCCCTTTTCCTGGTTATATCCATCTCCCCGATTAGTTCTCTAATTAGCTTAATAACAGCTATTCTCATTTTTACAATGTAGCGAATGATAGGTTCCTCTTGATCATTGTATCCAGTAATAGTGGTTAAGAGGTTGATTTCTGGATGTTTTATTCGGAAATCCAATAGTACCAAGATAACCTGGAGCAGGGTGTCGAATGGGGTGCTACCTTGTTTAGCCGCTTGTCTTAAGTTTTTTTTGAGGACTAACATGTTTTTGCGCATTAGTTTTTTGCACAACTGTTCTTTGCTGTCAAAGTAATAATAGAGGGCAGATTTGCCGATGCCGACTTCACGGGCAATATCATCCATCGAGGTACCAAAATATCCTCGTCTTGCAAACAACCTGCCTGCGGTGGTTAATATTTTAGCTTTGGTGTTAGATGTTTTACTCATGGCAAAAAATTTACTGACCGAATGGTCAGTGTTGCTTATTGTATCAAAACTGGAGTCAAAGTCAACAAAATTTATCAGCAAGTTGTTGTGTCGATATAATAATCACGGATAGTGCAATTTTAGACACGGAGAGGATTTGTGAAGCGGCCACACTTGTAATGTCGGCCTCGGTTGCTTTGCTGACTGGCGCTAACCTTAAACAAAGAATCGCTTATTTCTTCCTTGCTTTTGGGATATGGGACATCTTTTACTACGTGTTTTTACGCCTGACAATCGGTTGGCCGCAAACCTTGGTTGATTTGGATATCTTTTTCCTGCTTCCGTTTCCCTGGGTAGGGCCTGTTTTTGTCCCTGTGGCAGTCTCAACTTTTCTGATCTTTGGCTCTTTGTGGTTTGTTTCAAAAGAATCAGTATCTTATAGAGGGAAGAAGCGAAGGCTATAGGTGATCTTTTGACTCTACATCATAGGCCTCCTGTATTAATGTTGCCTTTTTGTTCTGACCAATTTTACGGCCTTAATGTTAGGGAGTGACTTAAACTATTTAACTTTCACCAAAATTCTCGGTTGATCGGTCATGGGGTTGAATCTTACTCTAGTTGATTGTAAAAATTAGAAAACATTTTTTCCACCAGATGTTTCTTTGATTCATTATTGCTATTTACTTTCTTGTAAAATTCAAAGTGCTCTTTGTAAAGCTTTACCAATTCTCTCTGGAATGCTTCGTTGAATTTTACTTTTGCAGTTTCTCTGGTATTGTTTTTGATTGACCCTTCAAGCGCTTTGTCTTTTTCAAGCCTTTGTGAGAGATTGTCAAGAATTACCCTATCTTCCTCTGAAAAATCTGTACCATACCTATCATTTACATCTTTTAAAATATTAGATAGAGCATCGTACTCTTTTTCTCTTTTTTTACTTTGGTAATTTGAAATTGGCTCAAGAAGTTGATCTGCACCCTCCAAACTGATACTTGCTTTACCTTGCCGTGTTAATTTGTACGAAGTAAAGTCAACTGCTTCAAGTATTTCATAGGGAAGTTTTTCCTTTTCAACGGTTAACTTCTTTTTCAAAAACCGTAGAAAAATATATAGTTTTTCAAGGTTTGTATCCTCAAAAGTTATTACTTGAGAAAGAAAAGCGTAAAGGCGGAGAAAATCATTGATTTTGGAGATGAATTCCTTTTTTTCTTCTGGCAAATGCGATTCGACTCTTTCGATTACTCCATCAAGCGAACTGTTTAAGCGGTCAGCGCTCACATCTTTAAAAAACTGCTCTGTGAAATTTTCAACTTCAATGGTTGTAAAAGCCTTGAATGTATAAATATCATTTTGTAGATCGTACAGAAGGTTCGGGTCAGTGGCGTCAGACAAAATAGTGGCGGTATAGTAGGGTTGAAATGCTTTTTGGATGTCTTCCATCTCATTGACAAAGTCAAGGACAAAAACCTCTTCCTTATCAGTATGAGTTCTATTAAGGCGGCTTAAGGTCTGAACTGCGTTAACTCCCCCAAGAACTTTATCTACATACATTACCGACAGAAGGGGTTGGTCAAATCCGGTTTGGAATTTGTTGGCAGCAATTAAAAATCTATTGTGTGATTTTTTGAATTCTTCTGCTGTGTGTTTTTCATTAAATCCATTCATATTGGCTTCGGTAAACTCCAGCTCTCCATCCTTGACTGTTCCTGAAAAAGCCACCAATGCTTTATAGGGTAATCCCTGTTCTTCAAGATAACTGTCGAAAGCTTGTTTGAAGCGAACAGCGTGAAGTCGGGACTTAGTGACAATCATAGCCTTTGCCTTGCCTTTTATTAAGTGGGCAACTTGGGCATGAAAGTGCTCGACCATAATTTTGGTTTTCTGGCCAATAGCATGTTCGTGCTTATCAACAAAACCAAGAAGTAGTCTTTGAGCTGCTTTTTTCTCAAACTCAGGGTCGATGTCCTTAATTTTCTGCAACAACTCAAAATGTTGGCGGTAGGTAGTGTAATTTTTCAAAACATCCAAGATAAAGCCTTCTTCAATCGCTTGTCTCATGCTGTAAAGGCTAAACGGCTTGAAGCTTCCATCTTCTTGTGTTTCGCCAAAAACTTCCAAGGTTTTTTGTTTTGGGGTTGCTGTGAAAGCGAAATATGACAGGTGAGGGTTTTTGATTTTTCGAGTTTCCATTTCCCGGATAAGTACATCTTCCAAGGTTTCCGGCTCTTTGGCTTCTTCCCGGGCTGCTCCATCCAAGTCCTTAGCTTTAAGAGTTTGGCGGACATGTTTAGCGCTTTCTCCGCTTTGTGAGGAATGGGCTTCATCAATGATGATGGCAAAGTTTTTGCCGGCCAGTTCTAAAACAGTTTTGGAAATGACCGGAAACTTTTGCAATGTGGAGATGATGATGCGTTCTCCTTTTGCCAAAGCATCCCGAAGGTCGGCGCCGCTTTCAACATGCCGTACTACCCCGCGCACTTGAGAAAATTGCTCTACAGTTTCGGAAAGTTGTTTATCCAGCACTCTTCTGTCGGTCAAAACTATAACTCCATCAAAGATTGCTTGATCATCTTCGCCGTGTAGTTCGCTGAGGCGGTGAGAAGTCCAGGCTATAGTATTACTTTTCCCGCTTCCCGCGCTGTGCTGGATCAAATAATTTCGGCCTGTTCCTTTTTCTCGGCTATCTGCGACAAGTCTTCTGACCGCATCTCTTTGGTGATAGCGGGGGAAAATGAGGCTTTCTTCAATTTTCTTCCTGCCTGTTTCGTCTTCCTTTTCCTCCTTGTGAAGAGTAATAAAAGCTCCAATTAGTTCCAGCAGGCTTTGGGGTGAGAAAATTTCTTCCCACATGTAGGCGGTTTTGTAACCGTCCGGATTTACCGGGTTACCCTTTCCCTCATTTGCGCCTTTGTTAAAGGGCAAAAACCTTGTTCTGCTCCCAACAAGTTTGGTAGTCATGACCGCTTCGTCGGTGTCGATCCCAAAAAAGGCTAAGACTCTTTTGAACCTAAAAAGTTTTTCCTTTGGATCCCGGTCATCTCGATATTGGTTGATGCTGTTGACCACGCTTTGGCCGGTGAGCTGGTTTTTTAGTTCAACGGTTATTATCGGCACTCCGTTGACGAAAAGCACCATATCAAGGGATTTGCCTGTATCTTTTGTAGAGTAGTGCAGTTGGCGAGTGACGCTAAAAATATTGGATTGGAAAAGTGCCAAGGCCTCAGGATTATTGCCGCTTTGCGGTTCAAAATAGGCAAGATCCAAATGAACCCCTCTGTCATTGATCCCTTTTCGCAAAACATCCAGCACTCCGCGATTTTCTATTTCTGTATCCAATCTTTCCAATATTCTCTCCTGCCATAAGGTTCCATGCATTTCTGCCAGTTTCCTAAGCTGCTTATCTTGCGTTTTTTGCCAAAACTCCAAAACCAATTTCTTGTCCAAGCAAAGATTGGGGTCAAAATCAGTATTTTTGCGCACCAAAAACCCATGAAGCCTCACCAGCTCCTGCTCAATAAAATCCTCAAACCCAATTTCTCTAGTATTTGCTGTCATGTTAATTTATCAACCCCATTCATCTCTATTTTCTTCATTAAGTGCTCTGATTTCTTCTTCTTGTCTTTCACTTTCTTGCTTTGTCATGGAAGAAATATTTATTCCAAATTTTACCCTACTTACTGTGGAATTTTTATTTTCCTTGCTCAAAGTTCCTCCTCCTTCTGCAAACTGGAGGACTTTTATTCCAGCTTTACCGCTCTTTGCATCAGTTTCTTCCACTGATACTGCAATATCAAATTCAATAGTTCTTTGATCATTAGTGGTTGAGAATTGAATATCTCGTTGCATATCCTGTTGTGCTTCGTCAACAGCTTTATCCAAACTGACCAAAACATTTTTTACAAATTCTTGTAAATTCATATTTATGTTCCTCCCGTAATTTTTAAAGCTCGTTGCAAAACGTGATTATAGGTTAGTATTGTAATATTATGAAAACTGGAATTAAGAATACGTAATTGCTTATGCTGTCCTGCTTGCCATCCAGCACTTTGGCCATATACAAGTGTAATTCTTGGTTTCACTATGTCGCATTTTAAGGCTTCAATTTTCGCATGATCATTAGCTCGTTTTTCTGCTTCATTTAGATATCTTATACATTGCATTATTGCCTTAATTAACTCTGCGGTTGGGTTACCTTCCTCTGTCCAAAATGGCGCATTAGGTAATTTTAGTTCGATTATGTCTAGAAAGCCATCCACGCTTTTTACAGGTAAATCAACCGTGCTATGTTCATCCAATATTCTTTCATCCAATATCTCGACTACGTCTGACCCGAGTAGCCAATCGTTTTCTTCAAAAAACTTCTGCCAAACCTCTTCATCTTTACCTACATTTAATCTTGCTTTCTCGGTGTTAAAAAAATCACCATTCTCTAATAACTTTTTCATTTTTTCGGAGTTTTCTTTTTGCTTAGCTACATTTTTTATTCTCTCTGGTGCTAAAAGGCCGAAATTGTCTGCAACCTCCTTTAGTTTCTGCTTTCCTTGCGAATCTGTAGCAACAGTTGTAAGAAATTTCTTAAGTTCTTCAGGATTACCAACTATACCCGCATCTAAAACTAAACTTCCAGATGCAACAGCGCCTAAATTCATCCCATCAAATATTTTAAGTAGAACTAGAACCTTCTCCCAATCTAAAGTAGAAAGGTGTATTTTGTCAGTTGATCCGTCTGCATTAAGCTTCGTAAGCTGAACCCCGTGAACTTGTTTATCGTCAAAAATATAAGTCAATCTTAGTTCTATTTTTGGAGATATTTTTATACTTACATCGACAGGATCGTTACTATCAATTGTGGTGGAAATATATCTTCCTTGACCATTTCCAAAATCAGCAAGATAAATTTCCCCAGCTTCACGTCTTTTAAGAATTTCGGCAGGGTTTGGAACAAAAGGGATAAATTTAGTAAAATCAAAAGTCATATTTTTACCTTTCCTGTAACGGCGTTTGAAATTAGGGAAGTTTTGTATTCTTCCAAAAGTTCAATAGATTCTTTTATTTTTGATTTTGCTTTTTCTATAGTCTGGGTAACCTCATTAAGATACTCAACTATTTCCTTCTGTTCCTCTTTTGGAGGAAACGGAACTTCAAACCCATTAAGAGTTGCTTGTGTCAGTTGATTTATTGTTGAGGTTAAAAATCTACCAGTCTGAAATTTAAAGATATTGGAATTTAAAACGTAGTAAATATAATCATTATGTTTACTCCTAAAAACTGTCATAAAAACTCCGAAAGTAGCCCCAGTAGTCTTACTATCAATCTTTGCACACTTACCAATTAAATCCCTACTTCCACTTCTGGAACAAATGAGAATATCACCATCTTTAGTAATCAACTTGTCGGGAACTGAAGTTTTTACATAAACAATATCAACTCGGTTGATTCTTCCATTTGATATGTTATTTGCACGCAGCAATGCTGTACCCTCGTTTTCATTGGACACGATGTCAGTAGGGTCGAATGTTAACCCGATAATTGTCTTACCAATGAACTTGAGCTTTTTTGTTTCCCAATGATTAGGTATTTTTCCTAACCAGGAAATATTGGAGTCTTTCAGTTTCACTCTTTTATCAAGACCTTTTGTTATCGCTTGAGTGATGCTTGTGGAGCGTTTTTCTTCAAGGAGGGTTATTAGTTTCTTTTTCTTGGCAATTGCCTCATCAATCCTCGCTACCTTCTGATCTAAAAATTTCGCTATCTTTTGCTGCCGTTCTTCCTCTATATTTTGAACTTGGAGATTTAAAAAATCTTTTGAAAGGCCACCTTGCGCGCTTCCTCTAATTGCTAATTTAATATCGGATTGAACCTGATCACTTCTAAGAAGGTAGTAAAGCCACTTTTGATTGACCGAATCTTTGCTTCTTATAATATAAACATGCTCGTTAGCAGCTAGCTCAGTTGGAATTTTCGAAATGCCTAATTTCCCAATAGTAGCCCCATCTTTAACCAACAAAATATCATCTTGTTTAATGTGACTTTTAGGATTGGCTAAAAAGTATTCTCTAGAAACGAACTTATTATCTGGAATTTCAACACCACCTTCGGCGTTAACATGTTCTCCTCCTATGCTTGGAATTAATCCATCAGTATTTGAAAAATCCAAAGCATCTTGACTTTCTCTAGAACCGCTCTGAATAAAACCAACTAAATACTTAGCTCTAATCTTTTTCATACTTGCTGTGATCATAATACCTCCTTTAACAACCCCACCAATTCTTCTTCTGTTTCTTTGATATCTTTTTCAATTTCCTCCAAATCTCTTGGTGGTTTGTATTCGTAGAAGTAGCGGGTGAAGGGGATCTCGTAGCCGATTATCCCAACTTCATTATCTTTGTGGTCTCTCTTGCTGGTATTAATCCAGGCATCAGGAAGATACGGCAGGACTTCTTTTTGAAAATATTCTTGCACATCTGTCCCCAGAGGCACATTTTCCGTGTCCCTCAGTTGCGGATCCGGCTCCGGGTTTCCATGGCTGTCGGTAATTACCGGCGCGTCTTCATCTCTTTCCGAAAGCTCTTTTTCAATAATCTTGAGATATTTTGGTGGGACTTCAAGCCCTTGCTTATCCGCTGCCTGCCTAAAATCGGCTCGGAAATCTTCCAGTTTTTTATACGTTTTCTTAGACATTGCCTCCAATGCCGCAAAAACCTTATCTTTAAACTCCTGCCATTTAAGATTTTCCTTTGCCACCTTTTCTCCGGTGCCTTTATTGGGCAGATCTTGGGCAAAATCTTTCTGGGCTTTCAGTCTCTCAATTCTTTCGGCAGTTGCGGACCAATTTAATTTGAGTGGACGCTCAACAGTAATCTGGCGGTAACCAAATTCGGTGGTAGCAAAAATTTTAACTTTTTTGCTTTCCTTAAACTCTTTATAAAGTTCTACAATTTTTGCTCTGGCATCGTCACTAATTTCCTTGCGCTTTTGGCCAAGGCTCTTGCGCATCTTTGAATAAAGTAGTCTCGCGTCAATGAGCTGGACCTTGCCCTTTCTTTCTGTATCCTTTCGGTTTGAAAGTATCCAGACATAAGTACTAATGCCGGTGTTGTAAAAGAGTTGGTCGGGCAGAGCAATAATTGCTTCAACCAGATCTTTTTCCAGAAGCCAACGGCGGATTTCACTTTCTCCACTTCCGGCAGAGCCGGTAAAAAGCGGAGAACCATTAAGAATTATTGCCATTCGGGAACCGCCGTCGTGAACCGGCTTCATTTTGCTGACCAGATGTTCTAGAAAAAGCAGTTGACCGTCAGAAATCCTGGGAGTACCGGCGCCAAAACGGCCGCCAAAACCTCGGGTTGCCTCTTTTTGCACCGCTTCTTTATCTTTCTTCCAGTCCACTCCGTAAGGCGGATTTGTAAGCAGGTAGTCGAACTGCTCACCATAAAACTGATCGTTGCTTAAGGTGCTGGCTTGGCTGTGATCTTTATCCCCACCTTTTATAAAATCAGGATTATCACCTTTAATCAGCATATCGGCCTTGCAAAGAGCGTAAGTTTGAGGATTTAATTCCTGGCCATAAAGATACAGGTCTGCGTTGGGATTGATCTCGTGTTTGATAAAATCTTTAGAAACAGTCAGCATCCCGCCGGTGCCACAAGCACAGTCGTAAATTCTTCTTGCTATATGGGGTTTTTTGAGCTCTTCTTTGTCCGGCTCAAAAAGAATTTCCACCATAACTTTGATGACGTCTCTTGGGGTGTAATGCTCTCCAGCGGTTTCATTGGATTGTTCGGCAAATTTTCGAAGAAGTTCCTCAAATATTTGCCCCATCTCATGGTTGTCGATGTTGTCCGGATGAAGGTCGACTTTATTTAGTTCTTTAATAATGAAATAGAGAAGGTCTCCTCCTTGTAGCCTTTGCAGGTGTTTATCAAAATCAAACTTTTCAAAAATATCACGGATATTTTCGCTAAAACCGTTCAGGTAGGTACGAAAATTGGGCCCTACTTGGGAAGGCTCCTCAAGCAGTTTTTGAAAATCGTACCGAGATTTATTGTAAAAACCAACACCGGTAATACTGGTCAAGATCGGGTCAAGCACTGTATCTTTTTCATTCTCGTGTTCGTTATAAGTCTCAAGAACTTTTTGTTTAGTTGGAGCAAGAATGATATCAAGACGTTTTAAGAGTACCATCGGCAATATGACATCCTGGTACTCATACTGTTTCCAGCTGCCGCGTAAAATGTCAGCGATGTTCCAAACTAAACTAACTATATGTGAATGATTAGTCATTGGCCCTCCTTTTCTGGTCTTTAAATAAATCTAGATACTCATTAAGAACAAAAATACGGTTCTTTTGTTTGCCGGTGACTTCCGAAAGCAAACTAATCTTAACCAGATCATCTACCAAAACATTGGCTGTCTGACCCACAACCCCCAATGTCTTTTCCACATCATTCACCGAAACAATCGGCTTTGCAAATAGATGGGGAAGCAGGGCCTTGGCATTGGCAGTTCTGCGTATGCCAATCCCCTTTTCTATGCGGTCAATATAATCAGCCCGTAGTTCCACCACTTTACTTAAAGTATCTTTGGCGTCTTTGGCAGTTTCGGCAACCCCTGATAAAAAGAAACGAACCCATTGTTCAATATCATTTGATTGTCTAACGCGGTCTAGAGAGTCAAAATAGGAACTGCGATTGTGCTCAAGATAATCCGAAAAATAAAGAGCAGGAACTTTTAAAATCTTTGAATCAACAAGTTGGAGAGTAATAAGTAGACGCCCGATTCGGCCATTCCCATCTAGATATGGATGTATAGTTTCAAACTGATAATGAGTGATCGCAATTCTTACAAGGTCGGGTATGAGCAAGTCTTTGTTGTGCCAAAAGTTTTGAAGATCGGAAAGAAGCTCGGGAACTAATGGCGCTGGTGGTGGCACGAAAGCAGCGGTATTAATGTCTATTCCACTACCACTAATCCAGTTCTGGCTTTTACGTATTTCCCCGGGAGTTTTTGAATAACCTCTAACTCCAGAAAGGAGTATCTGGTGTGTTTCATTGACTAGGCGCAGGGAAAGCGGCAGGTCCTTAAGCCGCCCAACTGCGTAATTGATAGCCTTGATATAATTTTGTACTTCTTCCCAATCATCCCTATCTTCTGGGCCAATTTCTTCTTTAGATTTAACAGCATCCTCAATGTCAGTCCTTGTTCCTTCAATACGGCTTGATATAGTTGCTTCTTTGGCAACGTGCATCTTTATAAAAAAGTCAATATCCGGAACCAGCTGAGAATAAGCGTTTAACTCTCCCAGATAACGCATTGCCTCGGCAAGCAATAGGGGAATTCTGGGGTCTTTCAATTCAATGTTTTGATTTACCTTTTCCGGAATAAATGCCTTATAACTACCTTGGGACTGATAGTTTCCTGCCTTGAACATAGGAGGCAATATATCATAAACTTTACTTGTTGTCAAATCTAAGTTAAGTGATTAAAATAGACTTATATAACTTGTAAATCTATTTTATTTCATGAGACCCTCTTCGGCAAAGCTGAGGTATTTATTTTTTGTAATAATGATATGGTCAAGTAAGGTTATCCCTAGAATTTCTCCTGCCTGCTGAAGTTTTTTGGTTACTTTGATATCATTTTCGCTTGGGCGAAGGGTTTCACTTGGATGGTTGTGTGCAACAATAATTCCCGCTGCGCGGTCGGTAATAGCATCTGCAAAAACTTCGCGAGGGTGGATCAGGTTGGCATTCAGAGTGCCGATAGTAATTATGCGTTTGGCTATCAGCCTATTTGCCCCATCCAAACTTAAACAAACTAAATATTCTTGTTTTTTATCACGAATTTCCTTTAGTTGATCTACAATATCTTCAGCAGAATTAATCAAAGGTTGGTCGGGTTCTATCAGGTATCGTTTTGAAAGTTCAAAAGCGGCAAGTAGTTCTGCAATTCTGGCAGCACCTAACCCGTTTATTTTCTCAAGTTGGGAATAGGTGATATCAACACCGTATTTTTGTAATAAATTCTTTACCTCCTTGGCAATCTTGGTAACGTCTGCTTGTTTATTGCCACTACCTATTAGGGCTTGGAGCAGTTCAAAATCAGAGAGCGATTGTGGCCCTTTAAACTTTATTTTTTCTCTAGGCCTGGTAAATTTGGGCAGGTCTTTAATTTTCATATTCTTTCATATCAATGATCTTCTGGTTATACTCACGGCGAACTTTTTTTGATTAATTTGTCTTGCGGCTCATACTTTAATTCTCCCAGTGAGTTTTGATGTACTCATTGGACTCTCTAATACTCATAGGCTGAGAGGATGCTGATGCCCTAACGAAAAACTCTTCTTTATTAGATGTCTTGAGAAATACTGGCATTGCACTACTGGTAACAGTGACTACGCATACGTCTTTACTAGAGATATTTATTATCTTGGTGCTAACGTATTGATTAAATTCCTTGCCCAAGTATTGATTTATTACCTGTGTCAGTTGGAGAAAGAATCCGTCCTTATTTTTGTTTTTAAACGTTTGGTAATCTTTTTCAATTCCTAAAATTTCACCATCATCTTTTACACCTATAAACAATTTACCACCACCTGAATTCATAAATGCAGCGAGAGTTTTTGCCACAACATATTCCATCACTCTGCTGACGTTCTCTTGGTCATAGTCCCACCTAAGGGAGGATTTGAACTCCACATAGTCATTTTCCCCATCACTAATAATTTCTTCATAATTGATTACTTCTCCTGGTTTTTTCCCTTTAAGATGAGCGAGGAATGAATTGATTGCATCAGCAATCATTTTCCGTCTGGCAGTCAGAAATTTGTCATATTTATCGATTTGCCAAAGCGACTTTTCTATTGGGATAAGTTGTTGTTTTAAAGCATCCGGAAATTTAGATTGAACTTCCGGTAAATAATCTTGCGGCTCTTTATCTGAAATGTTGTAATTTGTATCACGAGTAATAAAGGCTCTATTTGCGATCTCGTTTACTCTTTGTTTATCTAAATGATTCTCAGGGTCGTATCCATTTTTATACAAAACAGCTTGCGGAAAAATGTGATGACTTTGAATGCTATAGTAATCGCCAAGAGTGTCTTGAAGCGATCCGCCATTAGCCCAGTCAGTAGACTTGTGATATTTAGTAAGAATGTACAACATACGGTGCAACGAGTGTCCAGCGCCTCGCCCTTCTAGATCTGATGGCTTAATCTCAATTCTTCCTCTTTGATCTTCGATTTCATTTATAAGATCGGTAACAGGTTGAGAGCTGTTGATGGCAATGTATACATCTTTATCAAGTCTTTGATCTGTTTGGCTGCTGTAACGCCCCCAAATGAGTGCCAAGAACATCCAGTAGAGAAATTGATTTTTATTGTTGCCATCAAAAGTAATATTGTTCGCAGATAAGTGTGCAACCAACGGAACCATCACATTGTTAGTATTTATGTCTTTGGTGCTGCTGATATACGCTGATTGTTTTAGGATTGGAATAAGATAATTAAAAATCTTAACCAACTTTTCCCAGATTTCTTTGTAGTCGTCACCGGACATATTTTGATAAACGGCTTCATTCATTTTCTTGAACAGCGCTGATTTTGTTATAAGGACTACTAAACATCTGGTAAGAAAATCTAGGTCAAAGTAGAATCCTGCCTTTTGGTAATCTTCGATTTTGTGTTTCATTATCCGTCTTGCTTGCGGCCATCTCCCTGCGATGTGTGTAAGTACTAGTTCTGCGTCGGTGAGTTTTGTTCCCATAGAGTTTATTCGATCAAAGATATCGATGGCCCTATCAATATCCAATCCTTGGGGGACCGATTGTACGAAATAGTCAATATCTGCAATAGCTCTAAGTTGCACGAGGTTGTTATTTACTTCCCGCCCCACTGTAAGTTTTTCTTCCGCCTCTTTTATGTGAAGGTTTTCTACCAAAGTAAAAGCATCGAATTTTTCATTAAAACAGCTCACAATAGACTTCCAAAAGGGGCTGTCAGACATTTTTTGTTTCTGATAATAGTTGAATTCAGCGGTTCTCAAATTGAAATATAAATGGCGTGGATCATGGGTAATATCAGTCTCGTTATAAAAGGGTGGGATCTCGCCTTTGATAAGGAGATAGAGCGTGGTAAGCCTTTGTTGCCCATCCAGTAATACACTTATCCACCCCATTTTTTCTCTACGTACCGCATCATTTTTAATCTCTGGCGGGTTATCTGTTTCCCAAACTAAAATGCTACCGGTTGGATATCCAAGGAATAGTGAGGTAATTAGTTCCTTTGATTGTTCAAGCGTCCATACATATTCTCGCTGAAATTCTGGTACAACAATTTCTTTGTCTTTGATAGCGTCCAGTAGTTTTTCTATTTTCGCCATTAATTCTTTACTAGCTCAATGACATCTGTTTGTAATGATTCTCGTAATTCGCTGCGTGTTGTAATTTACAATATTCATCATTCATCTTTGGGACCAGTAATGACTACATTTTAGCCCATTTTTTTAATAATTTTTGTTTGTTTTTAACCTTTTCATCTTAATAACTATTGATTAGCATATCATTCAAGATTGCCAGGAAGTAACACGGCCTGATAGTGGGATGATTCCTATTCAGGTACTCGGTAAACTCTTCTGTTCCTTTAGTAAATATGGTTATTTTAAAGGGTATCGGTTAGATTATTCCACCAGTGTTGAGCCACCTCCATATATCTTGAAACGTATTTCTCTAATACTTGCTTGAGGTGTTTGTCTGAGATGGTTTTTATCTTAGCCCTTAGTTCATTAAGGTTGGTTACTTTGGGGATTTGGGAAATAATTTGGTAATCCCTTGGGAGTAACCCCTCTCTTCTCCCTATTTCTTGGGCAATTTCTACCGCCTCGCTAAGATATTCTCTGATGGCGTTTGTCAGATTGTGTTTCTCGTATTTATAGAGACCTCTTAATTGTTTAAGAGCAAGCTTTTTAGTTTCTTTTTCGGTAAAAAGACCATTTAAAAAAATCTCCACTCCAAACTTGGTTATCCTCATCTTTTCAAGATGGGGAACTAAATCCTTTTTATAATACGCCCGTTCGCCTGTTAGATCAGAGAAGGGTTCGGCTATCCGTCCAACCGATGGGTATCCCAAAACTGCTTTGATTTTACCGTCCAATATTGGATCAAGGAGCGTTTTTATATGTTC
This sequence comes from Candidatus Woesebacteria bacterium, assembly GCA_020060845.1. Taxonomy (GTDB): domain Bacteria; phylum Patescibacteriota; class Microgenomatia; order UBA8517; family UBA8517; genus JAGUZK01. The sequence continues at coordinate 1,516 of JAGUZK010000024.1, read as the reverse complement.
GTCAGAAAGATTGGTTAAGTCGGCGTCAAAAAAAGCGACAACTTCACCTTTGGCTTTCTTTATTCCTGCAACTAAGGCATAACTCTTTCCTTTGTTTTTATTAAAATTAATCAGTTGAATCTTAGCGCCAAATCTTTTTAAGATTGTCAAACTTTTGTCTGTTGAACCATCATTAACGCATATAACTTCGTTTATGAGAGGATTGTTTAATAAAGTTTCAACTACCTTGGCAACTGTTTTATCTTCGTTATAAACAGGAACAATGGCAGAAATAGTCTTTTGTGTTTTTGAACCTTGGCCAAAATCATTCCTTTTTATAGGCTTGTTTGAGTTACTCGTTTGATAGAGCCCTGTACTTACATGATTGTCGTTTTCCATACTTGTTAGAGTAATGGTAGCAGTTTGCTCAGTTTGGTTGACTGGTGCAGGTAAGGGATAACTAACTTGTTTATTTCAGACAAACAAGTTGAAATACTGTGATGGGTGATTTGTTTATTAATCATGGGGTTTGGGGTTTAGGGGCATAGTTGTTTGCAGATCGGACAGTCTTTCTGATTTCCAATAGACCGACGACAAGGAGAGTGAAGATGGCTATGGATGTTAACCGAGTAAGGTCGATGGCCACGAGATTAAATTGGTCACTTAAGAAGGGGAGGTAAATCCCCAAAATAAGAAAGGCGATTGCTGCCAGTGCCCAAAGGTTAATCACCCGGTTTGTAAATATGCCTTGTGAGAAAATTGACTCTCTGTCTGAACGGGAAATAAAGGCCAGGACAATATGGCCAAAAATCCAGGCCGCAAAAGCGAAAGTTTGGGTTTCTAGCAAACTTAAGTTTTGGGAGCGGGCATAGAGGTAAACAGAAGTTACGGCAACAAACAGAACCGTTCCTTTGGTTAAAATGTCTTTGATGACAGAGTCATTTATGATGTCTTCTTTCGGGTTACGCGGCGGTCTTACAAAGATATTCTTTTCTTTGGGTTCGGCTACAAAACCAGCTGAAGCCGCCAGATCCATAAATAGCTCTAAAAGAATTATTTGAATTGGGGCAAAGGGGAGTGGAATACCTAAAAGAACCGGCAGGAGAAATATCAAGATCAGGGCCACTTTGACTGAAAGGTAGTACTTGATTCCCTTTTGCAGATTGTCAAAAAACTTTCTACCCTCAAAAATCCCTTTGGTGATGGTGATATAGTTATCATCTGCCAAAACAACCTCGGCCGCTTCTTTGGCAACGTCGGTGCCACGGATACCCATGGCGATGCCGATATCCGCACCTTTGAGGGCCAAGGCGTCGTTTATCCCATCGCCGGTGACCGCTACTACCTCACCATTTTTCTGGAGCGCCTGAACGAGACGATATTTATGCTCTGGGGTGGTTCTAGCAAAGACCGAGACGGATTTTACCGTATCCTGTAATTGCTCATCTGACAAGTTATCTAGGTCCTGACCGGTCAAGACTTTATCGTTTGTTAGAATACCTACTTGCTTGGCAATGAAACTGGCGGTTAAGGGATG
>JAGUZK010000055.1 GCA_020060845.1 Candidatus Woesebacteria bacterium | reverse complement strand
ATAGATTGCAAGAGTAACTGCTGCAAAGACAAAAAGGGCCAGATCCGCTATTAGACCCATCTTCCCATAATTTAATATCATAAATAAAAGCACCATCACCACTCCTACAATACCAGCTCTTATGCTCTTCTGCACCGACTCTGCTCCCAGAGTTGCCCCAACTGTTCGTTGCTCAATCAAATCGACATCCACAGGGAGCGCACCCGCATTAAGCTGTATTGCAAGATTTTTAGCTTCTTCAAAACTGAAATTCCCGGAAATTTGTGCCGAACCGCCAACTATTTTCTCCTGAACAATTGGCGCAGAAATAGGTACATCATCAAGGAGTATCGGTAAATTTTTACCCACATTTCTCTCTGTTAGCTCTGCAAACTTTTTTGCTCCTTCATCAGTAAATTCTATCGACACAGCGGGTTTCCCGGTATTTTGGTCGTACACAACTTTTGCCCTCTTGAAATCAGCACCTGTCAAATCAGTCGGTTTTATTGGTTGTTTCTCATCAACCCCCACTTCAGCAAAGACCAACTGTGCTGTCTTGCCTATTGTTTTAATTGCTTCCCTTGTATCAGTAACTCCTGGAAGTTCAACTACAATTCTTTGTTTCCCCCCAAAGGAGGAGGTGTAAACGTTTGGTTCAGAAACTCCAAAGAGGTTAACTCTTCGCTCCATAACCTCACGTAAAGACTGCATGGCTTCTTCAATTCTTTGGCTGTCAACTTTATCAAGCCTTGCTTCATATACAAGATGGCTTCCTCCTGCCAAGTCTAGTCCTAGCTTCAAATCAAAATTTTTCTTTAGGGAAAATTTTCCAAATGAAATATCCAAGTCATGGCGAATAAATTTCCACTCAAGTGTCCGGCCAAGAAGTGTTATCTTCAGAGGAACTTCCCTGGGGATACTTATATAAAGGCTAATTACAAAAATAATAATTATAAGAAGAATACTCCTTTGCATAACTACAATACCAAACTTTCTTCATCCCCAATAATCATCACCCGACTATTTGCTAGTATGCCCTGAAGGAAGGGGTCCCTTCTTTTCTTTCTGAACTCTAATTCTTCACGGCTCATCACGGTGTAGTTTATCTCCTTTCCTCTTATCGACTCCTCTTTTCTTATAATCGCTGCCAGCTCTGGCAGAACTACTTCACCAACCACAAGAACATCTACATCATCATCTTTTCTCCTTGGCTTGCGTCTGACAAAGGATCCTGAAAACATAACATGGGTAATTTTCCCAATCTTGTTTCTATTTGCTATTAACTGAGCCCCTAGTCCTGTAGTCTTACTCACCATAGATAAAATGTCTTCAAAAAAAATATACTCTTCACGCAAGCTATAGTACTTTCTATTTCCTCGCACCTCACTCCTTAATATCCCATCACTTTCTAATTTCTCAAGCTCTCTTCTTACAGCGTTTATCTCCTCTCCCAATGCACGCACTACTCCCCTCACATGATAAATTTCTTTAATGTTTCCAAAGAAAAGCTTAAGAATTTTTACTCTTACCTTCGAAGTTATGATGTCTGAAAGATCTGCCATGTTTTCGCGGAGCAGGTATGCGGTAAACCTATTGTAGCAGAATTACCTCCTTAAATTAATATGATACTTTGTTACCAATAGGAACAGCTTCAATCCAAATCTGACCTCTGACAAACCTGATTTCTGCTCCTTTCATATCCCTAAATATAGTCCTGTCAAACTGAGTTGGTTTTTCCCAAGTGGCCTCAATGACATCTCCATTTTGAAAAACAAGTGCTTTTCCTTTTCCTGTCACAAGATAATACATATGCTTCTCTTGATCCACAGGCCCTTCTTCCTTAACAAATTGAATAACAACATTCGAGGCCGATACCTGATCCTTATTAAAATACCAGTCTACAAAGGGCTGACCGCCATTCACTCTCTTATATGAATTTGTCGCCGAATCATAAATCCATTCAACACCATACTCAGACATTCCAGTTCTAAATAAGAAAGAAATATTTGAAGCAACTGCTTTCTCTAGCGGTTTGGGGTCAGCAAACTTCCAGCTAATAAACTTGTCATCCCAAGCCCTGCCATCGGGTCCCTCAAAACCAAACCCCCTTTTCTCTGCTTCATTATAGATAGCATCAAGATATGCAACTGGCTGATGCTCATCTGCTGCGTCAACCCCTTTCTGCAGACGATCTTTTACCCTTTTGACAGCAGGAACACCAATATTATGACCTGCATTAAAATCATTGCCCGCAGATCCTCCAAACCAGCCAATTCTATTAAGAAGAGCATAAGCGTCAACACGCGGATCTATATTTCCTCTTGGTTTTACTCCCCCGGGACAACTATCACAAATATTATTTGCACCTCCCCAATGCAAAAATATAGGCCTGTCACCATATTCAAGAGCCCAGTTTATGTAATACACCCGAGCGCTTCTTACTACAGCTACCTCCATGTCTTGTGCTGCAGCTCCACAATAAAAGATAGCAAGGAAACGTGTGATACCACCCTCAGCAACTGCCTCATAGACCACATCGGCTCTTGATATGCCGGACAAAGGTCTTGCATCAACATGGTTTTCTATCATCGCAGCAACAGGGCGTCTTTTCTCCCACACTTCCCGCTCAGCCTTGGTATACATTGCACCGTTTATAGGACACTCTTCAGTCTTTGGCTTGCTGGTATCTACTTTCCTTTTGAGGTCACTATCCACTTTGGTCCTTGGGTTAGTGTTATCTGCTGGAGGCTTTCGCAGATAAGAAAATAAAGCCCATGAGCTTCCACTTACCAATAGGTAAATTCCCAAAAATGTTAGTAGGATTGTCAATTTCCTATTCATAACTTTTACCCAAAGCTTGCTCTAGAGCTTTCTTTTCCTCCTTTGAGAGCTCAACTGAGCTTTTACCCTCCTTAATATTTTTAACATAAATTCGCGTCCTTTCTCTAGTATGAAGTCCAGTCAAAATTATACCATTGTTAAAAGCGTTCAAAAGAACCAAAACAAAACTGTGCTCACCCCCAAGGTCCCCAAACGGATTAAATCGGATAAGAGAAGTCTTTTGGATATGGAATTTGGAACTGTCTTCTAAATCTGAAAGCTTATTTTTCAGTGCCTTGATGCTATTGGAATGCTGGCTTTCGCTTCTAATAACTTTCTCGATTAACTTCAGAAGATCTCCCTTATTTACTTCCAAAATAAAACTTTTTATTTTTAAGGCAAAATAGACACATACCCCCGTTACAAAAACGTTCCAACAAATAAGAGCAATCAGCAATACAGATTGAAAATCCATCTAGAATTAAAATTGTCTCATTGCAATCTACAACAAGTCAAGATTGTTAAAGACTGGCTTATAGTTGACTTGATGTTTAAATTGTATATTATAAGTCCTAGAGATGACCAGAAGGAGAACTAGAAAAGAGAAGCTATCAGCAAAACACAGTTACTTGATAAACTGGGACAGTTTGATGACAGGAAATTCTGATAATTCGAGGCTATCTGAAGCTAATGTCAATAGGCAAAAAGAATCGTCTGCTTCAAGCAAGGCTACATCCAAAGGTACTATCAAAAATGCCGTTCATATGGAAAAAGGTTACATCACAGGATCGGTGAAAACCGATCTTATTAAAAGTCTGATTGTTTCCATAGCAATAATCTCCCTTGAATTAGTGCTATACTTGAATTGGAAATAGGAGAGGGGGTGACTAAGCTTTATGTACTGTGTAAAGTGTAGAACAAAAAGAGAAGGCAAAAACGTTCAAGAAGTTACAATGAAGAACGGCAAGAAAGCTCTTAAGGCAGAGTGTGAAGTTTGCGGTACCAAGATGTTCAAGATCAAGGGCAACGCATAGAACTTCCTTTTCATCAAACAAGAGAGCCGAGTTATACTCGGTTTTCTTGTTGTCAAATACCCGATATGTATCAAGATAAGTGGAAGAGGGTTATTCAAGTGTTTGATAGTCACTACCAAGAAGTACCGCTTGAGACACTTGGTAAAGATCCATACAAAGTTCTTGTTTCAACTGTTTTATCCTCAAGGACCAAAGATGAAGTGTCCTTAAAAGCTTCCAAAAAACTTTTCAAGATAGCACCTACTTTCGAAAGCTTAAGCAGGCTGGATAGAGAAACAATTTCAAAAATTATTTATCCGGTTGGTTTTTACAAGACAAAAGCACTCTATCTAAAAAAACTATCAAAGATAATAATAAAAAAACACCAAGGCAATGTACCCAGATCCTTCGAAGAACTTGTATTGCTACCCGGCGTAGGCAGAAAAACAGCCAACCTTGTTCTCAACAGGGCCTTTAGTATCCCCGCAATACCAGTTGATACCCATGTGCATAGGATTTCCAATTTACTAGGACTCGTAAGAACCAATAATCCCCAAGAAACGGAGAATCAATTAAAAAAGGTCATACCCAGAAAATATTGGAGCAAGGTGAATAGACTCTTCGTATCAATCGGACGCCAATACCGCTCTCCCAAAAGACTTCATAAGTTTCTAGAAGAAAACAGGCTAATCTAGTTGTCAGTCTAACAATTCTCCTTCTTCAGCCTCGTTGGGTCCCTCCAAACTTGAATATACTCTTGCCAATATATAGCCAGCTACAAAACCTCCTACGTGTGCCCAAAAAGCAATCCCCCCTACAGTGTAAGCCATGATTGATCCCACACCAGAAAAAAATTGAGTAATGAACCAATATATCAAAATTAACTGAGCCGGAAGATTAACAACTTCAGAGAAAACGCCAAAAGGAATTAGAGTCTCAATTCTATGCCTTGGAAAAAAGAACAAATATGACCCAAGTACTCCAGCAATTGCCCCAGAAGCCCCTACCATTGGAACACTAGATAAAGGATTAAAAATATACTGCAATACTCCTCCGGCAACGCCGCAAACCAAGTAGAAAATAAGAAATAAAAAATGTCCCAACCTTTCCTCAACATTATCACCAAAAATTCGCAGGAACCAAAGATTACTGATAATATGCAAAAATCCACCATGTAAAAATTGGCTTGTGACAAAGGGAAGTAAGGCAGAAGGGTCATTCCAACTTACTTTGGCAGGAATCAAAGCATAGCGAGAAATTATGGCGTCCATATCCCCAAAAAGCATGGCTAAAAATACAAGTATATTAACTACTATTATCGCAACAGTAACCACTGGAGGCCTTAATGTGTACGAATGATCACGAAGAGGTAACATATTAAACTATACTAAAAAGCAACAATAGCAACTGCAAACGTATTTTGAGCATAAATACATCCCCAAACATACTCCCCACCCTTGAGAAGCTGACTGTGTCCAAGTGTGTTTTTCCACATTGAAACTGTATCCTGAGGAGTCTCACCTCCCATTGCCAAAAACTCAGCTATGGTGGAATATTTGTCAAAGATCCATGCAAGGTCTGGCCTTCTCTCACGCAAGTTACCAAAACCTTCATGCCCATCTAACTTTCCCAGTTCCAAAAGCTCATTAAGCCTAATTGATGCTATTGTGCATAACTCAGATCTACTGCTTAATGGGTTAACACCGGACTCAACCCTAGCCTTATTTACAGCCTCCCAAAGCTCTGGCCCTCCCCAATTCACACTTTGCCTGACACGTTGAGTTGGGACCTTAGTGACCCTCGGTTGTGGTGAAGTTGGGGTTGGAGTTGGGGAGACACCCTCGTTCTCTTTCGACAATAAGCTCTCGTACTTAGAAATCAGACTGGAGATTGCTTCTTCCGCATCCTTACCTGCAGCCTTGTAGCCATTGATAACACCAATAGTATATGCCCCAACCAAAAGTGCAAACAAAAAAAGCAAAATCAAGACCTTTGTAAAAACACCAATAATTAAAGTTAATATTGCAGGCTTAGTATCTACCGAAGTTCCACCAGAGTTGGGTAATCCAGCAGACTGGCTGGGTACTTGCCCTTTATCTATCCTTGAAAAACCAATAATTGCCTTAGACATACAATATCGTCACCGGGCCATCCAAAATGGCTTCTATCCTCATATACTCTCCAAAACTCCCTGTTGCAACATTGACTCCCCCCTTTCTTAAATTTTCAATAAATGAATTGTAGATTTCTCTTGCCCGCTCTGGCTTCTCACATTCAAGAAACGACGGGCGGTTGCCACCACTTGTATCAGCATACAAGGTAAACTGTGAAATGACCAATACCTCGGACCGAGATTCAATTAAGGATAAATTCATTTTCCCCTGCGTATCGGGCATTATGCGAAGCTTTAGCAGTTTTTGAGAAAGCACTTTTGCTTGATCAAAGCTATCACCCTTGCCTACTCCCAGCAAGACAACAACTCCTTTACCGATTTTTCCAACTACTTTATCTTTGGCAACATTGGTAACTTCGGCTTTCTCTACTCTTTGCACCACCAGTCTCATGTACTTATTTTATCAGACAATCTTTGTCTAAATACCAAATTACACTAAAAATCATCATTCTTTGGCCTATATTGAAGGGCTTCGGCAAGGTGACTAACTGATATCTCTTTTTCCCCAGCCAAATCAGCAATCGTACGTGCAATCTTAATCACCTTAAAATAGGACCTCGCAGAAAGGCT
>JAGUZK010000034.1 GCA_020060845.1 Candidatus Woesebacteria bacterium | reverse complement strand
GAAATGCAACTTTGCCCCAAGGTATGAAAAGAACATAAGTATAAAAAAGATCAATGCATAAATCATCTTTTTCCAACCCCCAAGCAACACAAAATAAAAGCCAGCAAGATAAAAAAGAGTGGCAAAATTGACTTCAAGTGCGGTCCTTCCAAGGTGAATACTCCATGGATTGAAAGCGCCAACTACTCCACAAATGATTCCAACCCTTCTTCCAAGCAACCTCCTTGCTACTAAATACAATAAAACAACCGAAAAAGAAGAAATAACCGCATAAGGAAGCCTTGCTGTAAATTGATTCAACCTAAAAGGTCCAATAAAGAGTGCAACAAGATACTGGGGAATTTCTGAAATAACCACATCATAATCCTTCTCTGAAAATGAAAACAATGAAGAGGCTGTCTGTGGAATAACCTCGCCAGAATAAAAAATGGACTTAGCACTCATCACATAATTAAGTTCGTCGTGGATCATGGATGGAGGTACATCCCACAAATGCCACAATCTACTAATAAGTGCCAATAAAAATATGATTAATACTATTACTGTTTGGCTAAAGGCTTTTCCTGAGAATTGATTCGACAATTTTTTTAACATCCAATAGTAACGACTTACCCACGAGAAGATACAAAATAGTTACATATAAAACCGCTCCCAAAGCTATTGCCGACACCAAACTGGTGAGATTTTGTGGAATAAGTCTTAAAAAAACAAAGACTAGAAATCCCATAATCAGCGATGCAATAATCGGTCTGACTACACTTTCATATATTGACCAATCAACCCTCCTTTTTGAAGCAACAAAGACCAGAAATGAACTAGCCCCTACCGCCATATATCCAACAGAAGCTCCGTTTACCCCCCATTTATAAGCTGCAGCCGGAACCAAAAACCATGTCAAAATAGTCCACATCACCATAAATTTCATTGTAAGTTTTATATCGCCAATAGAGTTCAAAAGATTAGTTAGTTGTGTAGTGACTGATGCTATGACCGCATTTACAGAGAGAATAATGACGGGAATATATGCTAATTCCCACTTCTTGTATTTTGGAATTACTTCCATAATGGTCGGAAAAACTACAACCAATCCTACCAAGCTTGGAAACACCAAACTACTTACAAAAAAAACTGAGCGAGTCAGAGACTTTGCCAAGGTCTTCTTGTCATCTTGCATCCGTGAAAAAGCCGGAAAAGCAACCTTTGTTACATTATCCATAAAAAATCTCAACGGATACTGCACAAGTTTCTGTGCTGTACCTAATATACCCAATCCAAACGATCCTATGATGCTACCGAGAACAATTGTCATCGCATCATCTTTTACAGTAGCTAAAAGATTGTTAACCTGATAGGGAACACCAAATCTTAAGAGATTTCTTAAGGACTCTTTTGAGAAAGCAAGACCTGGTTTCCAGGGCTGGACTGCATAAATAGCGACAACCCCAACAACTCCTCTTAAAAGAACAGCATAGGTAAAACTTGTTATCCCGTACCCCCTCCATGCAAAGTAGACTAGGGTGATATTGTAAACTACGTTTTCTAGAACCTGAGGCAAAACAAACTTAGCAAACTCTAGCTTTCTTTCTAAAATTATTGATGGGATATTCTTAAGAGATGCCAAAAAGAACGCGGCCGTCAAAGCATAAAGTAACATCACAGCATCAGACGAAAGAGAATTAATCTTAGCAATAACCGGGCTAAAGGCCAAGATGGCAAGGCAAACAAGAATAACTAAGAATTCCTGAACCAAAAAGACTGTCTTGAAATCCTCATCTTTGGGCTTTTCCTTCTTCTGGATAAGTGCAGCACCAAGACCAATATCAGCAAAATAAGACAAAAAATTTATGGTTGCAGACACCAAGATAAAAACCCCAAAATCCGAAGGCTCAATAAATAGCCAGAGAAGTCCCTGTGCAAGAAATGAAATTGCATTCAAAAGAAAGGTTCTTGCAGTCAGAATTGCAACCCCAGAGACAGCCCTTTTCTTGACTTTCTCAAGAGAAATCTCGTAATCAGATTCATCTATCATCTTCACTTGAATAATTCTATAACAAACAACACCTATCTGAGCGCTAGCTCAGATGCGTTTCTTAAGTTGGACACGCAACAATCCCAAAATTTTTTTCCAGACGTCCCAGGAAAGATAAAACCATAATACAACACCGGCTAAGGAAAACACCCTCAATACTAAAAAATTATTGTCGGAAAAGGTATGATCAATTATACCAACCGACCGCCTATAATAGGCCCAAATCAGGTTGGCAAAAAAAACAATATTGCAGAAAACCGCAACCCAAAAATATCTCTTTGATAAAGATGAAATTACAACAATAAAAGGCAAGGCTGAAAAAAAATACCTATCAAGCATGTTGGTCAAAAAAACAAACGCACCCAGATTAGCAACCGCGGCTGACAATAAAATCTCCCATTTAGACCCCAAAAGGGTATAGATAACTGCTCCCGCATTAATAATTAAAACAAAAATCAAGAAATATATATCAAGACCAACACCAAAAAATTTCGCACTAGCTAATGTTTTATCAATGTCAAAAACTAGCGAATGAAAATTAAAAGCACTGATCGAAGCTTTTGCCAATCCTTTTGCGTTAGGGAGAATATTATTAGCTACAATATCTTTGGTAAAACCATATACATTAGAACCTGAGAAAGGTATGGTAACAGTCACAAGAACCAGCCCTGATAAAGCCATACCAATCATGTATTGTAAAAAACTAATTTTTTTTCTAATTGCCCCAGCAAAAAAAACTGGCAGCGAAACAGCCCAAGTAGGCTTAATTAGAAGACTTATCATCATAGATGGCAATGCCAAACTTATATTGCCGTCATACAATAGATAAAATGAAAGGAATCCAAAAAGTGCAACTAACGAATCATTTTGCCCCCAGACAGAAGAGAGGAACACGGTGACAGGGCTAAAAAGATACAACAAAAATGATACAACCGCCTTTTTTGCGTCCACCCCCATCTTCAGAGCAAATTTATAAATAAGAAGTGAAATGGCAATGTCCGAAATAATTGATGGTGCCTTAAGGAGAAGATAGTAGCCTCGTCTTGTCATAAAAGGATCAAGAGGCACTATCTCAGAAAAATAAATTATGAATGATGAAGGAATAATCTTGATTGCATTATGAATTTCGGCAAGAAGATACCTTTTTTCATATATCCAATAGATCGCTGCAAATATCAACGAAGAAAAAGGGGGGTAAGTTGGAAAACTAAAGTACCATCTATCATCAAAATAAAAATCCCTAGCACCTAAATCCCAAAATCTCCTACCCCATTCAGCAAAGACTTCTATATCGCCTCTATTTCCCCACTGACTCAGAAAAAGTCTTAAGCTAAGCCCTGCAATACAAAGAAGACCAAGGAAAACATATTTACCCCTTCTATTATGAAATTTTCTCATTCCCGATAGTCCTACCTCTTCCAATGATAATAGCGCAAAGCAACAAAAGACTAGCTAAACTAATTACATTTGACACTGTCCTAATGGGTGTATTGTAAAGCCGTACTTTAACAAGATGATTTCCTTTTCCAATATCAACCCAGAACCTGCCAAACATTTCTTCATCAGGGACATATTTTTTCACTTCTTTGCCATCAACAAATACAGTCCATTTCGGAAAATCGATAATATTTATCCTCACCACTGCAAGGTCACTTCCAACATTAATCTTGAAAGTTGCCCAGTTTGTCCCCATAACTGCTTCACCATACTCAGCCTCTCCCTCCATTACCTCAACAATCTCCTTTCTTGGACCATTGGGGGCAATTTTTGCCTGCTTTGGCAGGTAATCATAAATACCAGCCGTTTGCTGTAGCTCCCACGCTAATCCAGAAAATTTAGCTTCATCAGTGACCGCACCGTTTCTGCCGCCATCAGGTCTAAAGTAACTCCAGTTTAGGATAACTAGCATCAATGACAACACCAACACTAGGACAGTTCTTAGTAACCTGGCAAATATCTTTTTCAAGAATACCTTCTCGGATATAAAGCTCGTGACCAGTACTGGTAGGGCTCCAGCAACAAATGAAAACGAGAATGTTGTCAAAGTAAGAAATCTCCATGGAAACTGAAGATACTTAAGGGGAAAAATAATTTTCCAAAGAAATGCAGATTTTTGATGAGCCATATACGCACTCAGCCAACCAGCAAAAATAAAAAATAGAGCCAAAGAAACATAATTTTTATTTGAGATGAAATTCCAAATCTTCTTGCTATTCCTCATCACCATGGATACCAAGATTAAAAGTACAACAATAGAGATTATCCAATGAAGATGGCCCACCTGAAATGGCATCCCATCTGCTTCAGCTCCCCATACTGAAGGTCCGTACCCCCAAAACCGGCTGATCAGAAGCTGATAAAGACTTACAAAATGTGCTGTGTAATCATAGTAACCAACAAGCACAGAATCAACATGTGTATATTTATTCTCGAAAATGGCAGGTATTGTAAAAAATGCCGCTAAAGATAATGCACCCAAACCTGCACAAACCAAAGGCAAAAAAACTGAATATCTTTTCTTTAGCAAAATGACAGTAAAACAAAATAGTCCAAAAATTGGAGCAAAGATTAGTACCATAAGATTATGTGAAAGAAGTAACATCGACCAAGAAACACAAAGGGTAATCCAGTACTTGAAGCTGTCTGAGGCAATAAAAGACCTCAGTGATTTTGCTCCTATTCTTTTATCAATTGGAGACTTATAGCTTTTGACAAACCGCAAAAAGGAGTAACAAATAACAGGAAACCAAACAAGTGCCCAACTCTCATTCATCGCTCCACGCACAAACACATCCACACTGTGATATGGTGCCCACACATAAAAGACCG
>JAGUZK010000057.1 GCA_020060845.1 Candidatus Woesebacteria bacterium | reverse complement strand
TAAGTGTACTGAATGTAAGGGCCACTATTGCCCTCAAGGTTGACGACTTTGTCCCAGTCAAAAATTATATTACTCTGGGGTGAATGTTTGAGATCAAAATACTTAACTGCTCCAATGCCCACCTTCTCACTCAGTTTATCTATTTCTTCTTGGGAAAATCCTCGCGAGGTTGAAGATTCTTTTATTATCTTTTTTGCTTTTGCAACAGCCTTGTCCAGTACCTCCTCAAGCTTGATTGTACCGCCACTTCTGGTCCTAAACTTTTTACCATCCTCAGAAAGATATAACCCATGTCCTGTATGGTAAAGAACAACATCATCCCTTACTATCCCAATCTTCCTTGCTGCAGCAAACACCTGCTGGAAATGCAGTGACTGTTCTGCGCCGACCTCATAAATAATGATGTCCGGATTCCACTTTTTGACTCTAAAGTCAATTGTTGCTAAATCACGAGCAGCATAGGTCGTTGTACCGTCACTTTTAAGAAACATTAGCGGTACTTTTATCCCAAAATCGCTTAAATCTATAATTTTCGCTCCATCAATTCCATCAGAAAGGCCTTTGAGCTTACCTTCATCAAAACGCTTGACCAAATCTCTCATCCTGTCTTCGTAAAAACTTTCTCCATAGGAAAAATCAATACTTACCCCAAGCCTCTTATAAATACGATCAAATTCAGAGATTGAGACTTCAACACATCTCTTCCAAATCTCCCGTGCCCTCTCTTCCCCATCCTCTAACCTCTTAAACCAAGCTCTCGCTTCATCTTCCAATTCAGGGCTTTCTTTTGCCTCATCATGAAATCGAACGTAAAGTTCTTCAAGTTTGTCTATGTCAAACTCGCTTACCTTTTCCCGGTCTATCATATAAAGTAGTTTGCCGAATTGGGTTCCCCAATCGCCAATATGATTATCGCCAATTACCCTATATCCCAGTGACTTATATGTGTTGTAAAGAGCTTGTCCTATTATGGTCGAGCGAAGATGCCCAATTGAAAACCTCTTGGCAATGTTTGGCGAAGAATAATCAATTACGACAGTTTTTCCCTTACCAACATGAGATACGACACTCAAATTATCTTCCAATGCCAATTTCTTTAGATTTTCAAAAAGTATCTCCTCCTTTAGGTAAAAGTTTATGTAGCCAGATACGGTTTCCACCCTTTCAAAGACACTAGATATCTCTTTTTCTTTCCATAGATCATCCAAGAATTTTATGATAGACCCTGCATCTTTAGACAAGTTTTTGATCTTATTAATATTTATCGAATAGTCCCCAAACCTATAATCCTCCGGTACATCCACTACCAGATCTTTGAACCCAAACTTTCTAGTTAAAATATCAGCAAGTTTTCTTTTCTGTGATTGCATGACAAAATAAAAAACCTCTAAGTATAAAGGATGTGCGCCAGGCGGGAGTTGAACCCACAATCTTTGGCTCCGGAAGCCACTGCTTTATCCAGTTAAGCTACTGGCGCAAAACCTTACCTATTATACTGCATTTTTATGTCGTCCAGACTATTATTTGAGCCAAGCCTTATTTCCATCAGTTTCGATCCGGATATTCCCTTCTACGTCTGTCCTCAAGACCCTGATACCTTTTGACTTTAACATATCCAAGACCTCTTTATGCGGGTGGCCATAGGGATTGCTTTTCCCCGCAGAAATAACTGCAGCATCAAAAGCCACATCATTTACTAGTTTCTGAGTTAGACCATTCTTGCTCCCATGATGAGGTATTTTGATATAGTTAATATGGTCAATACCCTTGTCACTTAAAATCTGTGCAATTTCATCAGAAACCGATGGAGTCATATCTCCCGTAAATAAAGCAGTAAAATTCTTGAACCTAGCCAATACAATTATAGAAAATTCATTCAAGTCAAGATTGGTAACATACTCCCCCAAAACACCACCGCAATGTTCTGATTTCCTACCGTTTCCAACAGTCGATTCATCACAGGGATTTATTTTTGTCTCTTCAGTGATAATATCAGAATTCGGGTACAATATATCTAAATATATCAAACCACTACGTAATTTTCTGTATCTAGTTGGATCAATAACTTCAACTCCCGACCCCCCCACTTTATTTTTTAGCACTCCATATTCATAACTGCTAGCATCTAAGGAGTTCGCGATAAAATATACAACCCGATATGTTTCAAAGACGTCGATCAATCCCATATAATGATCCTTTTGAGGATGAGTCAAAATTACAACCTCAATATTTCTGTCCCAAAAAGGCATGTTCTTGTCTAGACACTCTAGAACTTTCCTGTCCGGTCCCCCATCAATCAAAATCTGGATATCCTTTCTTGTCATTAAAATAGAATCCCCCTGACCAACATCACAGGCAACTATTTTTAGATTGTCAGATCCTATGCTATGTACCGCCAGAACTGCGGTACATAAGATCAAAAACATAACTGAAAATACTATTCTTACCTTTGTAGACATCTCAACTTGAATTAGGCAAAGGCATCAACAACAAATGTAAAAAATCTCGCCAAAGGATAGCCAACAAGTAGAATCATCCTGCCAATAGGAAAGGACAAAATTCCCACTATTCCCCCCACATATCCGATAATTGTCAGCGGAGCTATAGACCAGAGAACAATTGAATTTATTATAACTGAGAGCAAATTGAAATTTCCGAATGTAAAAAAAAGTACCGGCATTACTCCGATTTGAGCAGATATTGTTGTGTCAAGAGAGTCCTTAAACACCCTTGGCAACCTCTCAATGAATGCCAATCTCGATGTCAATAACGAGACCCTATTGTAGAAAACTATAAGAGATATCGTTGCAAAAAATGAAAGAAAAAAGCCAACATCATATATCCACTGTGGGTAGACTAGCAACATAATAGAAGCTGAGATCACTACTGCCCTAAAGGACTGGTTTATCCTTCCTACGAACTGGGCAAGGTAGGAAATCGTACCCATAATTGAAGCTCTAACAATCGGAGCCTCAAGACCACACAGTATACTGTAGACCCAAATCCCAACAACTGCGATTGCAATCGCAGTCCTTCTTCTAAACAAGGATACCGCCAACCCAACCAAGAATCCGCCAACAAGTACCACATTCATTCCTGATGCAACTACAACATGTGCGGTACCGGTATTTGTCAACTTTTTCCACATCTCTGCACTGATTCCTTCCTTCGATCCGAGTGTCACTCCCGCCACCAACCCATATTCATCCAAAGGCAGGGATCTCCTATACACCGACAATAATTTCGATCTTAATATGCTCAGAGGATCATTGGCAGGTATAAGCTTAATTATCCTTGCCTTATCCAAATTGTTGCCTCGAACAGTACCTTCCAAGACAACTCTATCACCATAATAAAGCCGTGGGTATGCTGGCAAATAAACTTTTAGTCTACCCACTCTTAAATACTGTCTGTCATCAAAGATAACAGTGCCAGAAGATACTCTAGCTGCAATTCTTACATTATCACCATCCTTGAGATTCAAAGTAGAAGTAGTTAAACGAAG
>JAGUZK010000008.1 GCA_020060845.1 Candidatus Woesebacteria bacterium | reverse complement strand
CTTTGCTCAAATTCAACACTAGCAAAACCAGGCACTTCTTTAGACATATATTGCCTCGCAACCTCAGGATATCTTCCTAATATCTTCTCAGCAAGTGCATTTACATCAATATCTGGAAGAAGATTGGCAGTGATGGAAATTCTATACTTTTGTTCATCGCGGTCTACAAGCTCAAGTTTAGTTGTAATATTCTCCTCTTTGAGTATGTAACCTGATGGCAGTTTCCCCTTCAGAAATTCCTCTGCGCCTTTGACCATCTGGGGCCTGCTAACCAGATACCCTTTCACACTTAGCTTCAGGTTCAGCTTCAATTCTGAAGCCTCATCACCAACTTTGCCACTAAATTTTTTTAGAGAGGGTTCACTAACAATTGAATCCTCAATCAATTCCTCTCCTTCAGTCGCCTTGCTTTTCAGCTTTTCCACTGCCTCTTCCAACAGCTTGTTTGTCAACTCCTTCTCTGCAGATACCATATCCTGTTCAGATATGACACTGACTTCGCGACTACTGCCGCCACTAAAAGAGCGTTCGTTCTTAGCTTCAAGGTCACTTGAGGAATAATTTCCTACAACAAAACTGGTTCCAGATGATAGATTGTAAGATGCCCCAATGTCCACGGCAGTTACATTTGCTTTCGTAGCTGAGGGGGAGGATGCACTTCCACTTGCTACATTTACAGCCTCATCTAGCGTAAAAGATAGATTATTTGGCCCTTTTATCAGCGTTGAAGCAGGCAAGGTCATCGCGCTTCCAACTCGGTAAATAGTTACCTCCCCTTTCGCTTTTTCTCCTGTAGTCTTTGTTCCAGTGGTGCCAATAGTAAGATCACCATCAACCTCCACGCTTTCTATCTTTGCCTGCAACTTACCTTCAGAAAACTGGCCCTCCCCAATAGTTAATTCATAGTTTTCATTCAAAGTCTTGGGAGAAATATAGACTGTAACTGTGGCGCGTGGTAAAAACCACCAGCCAAGAAGACCGGCTAAAAGGAAAGCAACAAGACATGCTAGACCAACAACAATCGGCATTTTACCTATACTTACATTCCTTACCCGATTGGCTAACGAAGAAAACTTAGGTAATATCCCAGCTAAGGAAAATCTTTTTTTGGTATATCCGACAGGAGAGGCTGGCTTCTCTTGGTTAACGGATGGAAATTCACCCACGGGTTCAATATTTTGATGCACTGGACTGAGATCCTCCTCAGAAACAACATCACTTTGAGCTTCCTGAGGCTTATCAATTTCAAAATCTTCACCGACTCTAAATCCCACAGACTCGGGTGTAAGCTGATCCTCCTTTTTATCTTCTTTTTCTTCACCTGTGAGAACTGAAATTTTCTCCACCTGCGCCATCTCGGAAGCACCAGCCAGGCATACTGCTTTTAACTTACCACCAGCATCAATTATTTCTACTTTGGGGGTATGTAAAAACCTAACCTTTTCGTAAATCTTCCAATCAGCCTGGATTATTGCCTGACGCGCTTCTTCCGTCTCACTTTCTCTACCATCATAAATAATAAAACGAGATGGTAATCCTTGGACTCCTGAAAATCTCGAGAGCCCCTCAGCAATGTCATCAACAATTGAGACGCTTCGGGAAACATTAGTCACTCCCAACAAACTGCCAAGTTGAAACACTGAAATCTCCAGACCTTCCTTATAAACTCCTACCACAATAGCACTGAGAGGGCTTCCTTCCTCACTTTTCAGAAAGTAGGAAATTGCCTCCGAAATTACAACAAATCCAACAGGTTTGAGAGAGAGCTCAGAACAGAGGTTTTTTATTTTTTCTAGATACTCAGGCTTGATCTGCCCACCTTCTACCCAAGACGACACTACTGCAAAAACCGTTTTGGTGGGTTCTGCATTTTCATCCGACAGACTTTGAACCGCAGCTGACAAAACGGCATCTGTCGAAGTTACAAGGTCACTGTCGTTGTTCCACGCAGCAGGAATACCACTAAAAACAACGGTGGCCTGATTTTCATCCACCCTCCAGATACCGGCTTGAACCCAGCTTGGTTCGATTATCAAAGCCCAAAAGTATTCATTAAAACTTTTTGCTTCCTTCTTAGACAAAAAACTAGAAAAGTCCATATGAGCAAGCCTCTTTACATCTCAATCCAAGACGGGGCAGCACTTTAGCAACCTGCTTACTTATCAAAAGCTAAATAAATACGAACCAGCCCCAATCCAATTTTCTCCTGTTTCTTTATTCTAACACGACCTATCTCACCCGTGCTTTTGACATGCGGGCCTCCGCAGAACTCCCTTGAAAAAGCGTCTTTCCATGATCTCCCAATAAAATAAACTTTTACAGTATCACCATATCTCTCATCAAAAGCATGAATTGCACCTGATGAGAGAGCATCATTTATTGGCATAACTTGATATTCCACTGGAAGATCTTCTTCAATAGCTTTATTAACCATTTCTTCTACTTTCCTTAACTGCTCATCAGTCAGCTTTTCGGGATTGGGAAAATCAAAACGGCTGCGCTCACGAGTAATATTCTGTCCTTTCTGGACAACATGGTCACCTACCACCTTTCTTAGAGATGCCAGCAGAAGATGCGTGGCGGTGTGAAGCCTAATGGTTTGAGAGGAATCGTCTGCCAAACCACCCTTGAAAATCCCCGCAGATGTTGTTCTAGATCTCTCCTTATGCTTCTCAAATTCTTCCTGAAAAAGAGCCTTATCTTTTTGCGACAACTCTACTCCATGATCTCTAAGAATTTCTAAAGTCAGCTCAATAGGAAATCCCTCCGACTGATAGAGATCAAAAGCAACCTTTCCACTAATCCTTTCCTTGTTCTTTATAATTGTGGAGATCTTTTTCATCCCAGTTTCTAGAACTCTTTCGAACTTTTCTATCTCCTCATCTAAAACTTTCTTAACATACTCCCTGTCTACCCGGCTAATGGGGACACCACAGCTCCATAGGTCTACAAAAGGCATAAAAATTTGGTCAGATAACCGCTTTGCGTGCACTATAGACCTTCTTATAAGTCTTCTTAGAACGTAACCATGTGCCTTGTTTGAAGGAGTAATGCCACAAGAGATAAGTGCTGTAGAGGCTCTCGCGTGATCAGCAATTATTCGCAAGCTTCTATCAATGGATTCATCTTTCCCATATTTAACTCTAAACCTCTCCTCAAGCTCACCAATAATCTCCTTAAAGGAATCTGTGCTAAAAACATCTGGGGTATTATCTACACTAGCTAAGATTCTCTCCAAGCCCCCACCAAAATCGACGTTTTTTTGCGGCAACTCTTTCAACTGACCTTCCGAGATCTTTATATATTGGATAAAGACCGAGTTTCCTATCTCAAGAAATCTGCCGCAATCACAGTTTGGGTGACATTTCATTCCGCTTAAATTGGACTTCTCGTGAAAACCCATGTCCTCCCCAAAATCAAAAAAAACTTCAGAATCTGGCCCGCCAATATGCCCAACCTGCATTTCCGAAGGAGAACCTGTCATCGACCACCAATTTTTGCTTGCAGGATAGAATATGATCCTACTTTCCGGAATTCCTATCTTTTTCCATATTTCAAATGACTCCTGATCTCTTGGGACCTGGCTATCACCTTCAAACACCGTTACCCATAAGCGCTGTTTTGGCAAACCCAACTCCTTAGTAAAAAATTCAAATATCCATGAAAGCTGCTCTTCCTTAAAATAATCTCCTAGAGACCAATTCCCCAACATCTCAAAAAAGGTAGTATGGCGATTATCTCCCACTTCCTCGATGTCACCAAGCCTAATTGAAGGTTGAGAGTCGACAAGCCTTTTCCCCTTCGGATGTGGCCTTCCCATCAGATAGGGGACAAGGGGCTGCATTCCAGCTGATGTAAACAAGGTCGTGGGATCATTCTCTAGCACCAGTGGGGCGGGTGCTATTTCCACATGATTCCTGGGATCAAGCTTAAAAAAATTAATATACTTTTTTCTCAACTGCTTTGCTGTCGTCATTATGAAGTCAATTATACCCTCCAAGAACGAATATCGCTATCTCACAGAGCAAACTATTTGATGGTCTGCACATCACCGTCACCAAGCTTGTTTAGTTTCTTATTTTTCTTAAAAAGTTCAAGAACCCCGGAGATTTTTTCCGGACGAATCAGTCCACCACCCAAAACACTATCTTCTAAAATACTGTTTAGTCTTCTTACTGCTTTTCGCAAGTCAGAGATTATCAAAACAACCTGCACTCCCACAATGATCAAAAGGGCAGTTAAAGAGATAACAACTGCGATAAGAATTTTCTGCACGCTGTCCATATCAATAAATAAATCCAAAAAAAATAATTTCTCCTTTACTGTTCACCAGACGGAAATTCAACATTTATTGTGCGACGTACAACCGTCTCTTTTCCAGATCTTGAGCGTGATTTTACCTCGATCTCTTTGGTATTGCTATCAACTTCTAGGCTTGTCTCAAAACTCCCATCCTCGTTTACCAAAACAGGCTGTCTATTGACACTGACTGTCGCTGAGGGGTCTGTAAATCCAGACACTTCTACTTTAGTTGTTGATACCCTCTGTCCCTCCAGCGGGGCATTCACAATAAGCTTTGGGGGTGTTATGAAACTTATGTATTGTAACAGAAGATAAATGCTAACCAAAAGGACCACTCCCAGGCTCACCAAAAAAAATGTTATCTTGGGGCTCCACACAAACTTGGTGGAAATATCTGGATCCGGGTTTATCTTCAATGATATCTGGGGATAATCACGCCTGAAAAGAGCCATTACCTGAGTTGTTCTTAGACCAAGCTCAGAACTAATACTTTTGACAAATCCTGCCACAATAGCTTTCTCTGGCAACTTCTCCCATTTTTCCTCCTCAATTGCAGCAATAAAACCCTCCTTTATTTTGGTAATCTGTCCAAGCTTCCTTCTTGAGAGTTTTTTATTGATGCGTTTTTCCTTTAAGAACCTTCCGATTGTAATCATCTAAAAACTATTTAAGAAACTATATTGTCTTGGTCTTGAGAGAAAATCTCATCAGGACTTTTAATCAAGACTTCACGGGGCTTTGATCCCTCCTGTGGTCCTATAACACCGGCCCTCTCCAGCTGATCCACGATCCTTGCTGCTCTTGCGTAACCAATCGACATCCTCCTTTGAAGAAGTGACGATGATGCTCTCTTATACTGACAAACTATCGCTACCGCTTCCTTAAAGAGGGGATCAACTTCCTCTCCTGTCCCGGGAACCACGGTTGAACCAGGTTTCGGCATTGAGACTACTTCCTCGGTGTATTGCGGTGAGACTCCCTGATTTTTCAAAAATGATACTAAGGCATTTGTGTCCTTGTCCGATATAAATGCACCTTGAATACGAATGGGTTTTGCCTGATCAGGCGGAAGGTAAAGCATGTCCCCTCTTCCCAAAAGCTTTTCAGCTCCAGGGCTATCTAAGATCACTCGCGAGTCCACTTGCGAGGCAACCGCAAAAGCTATACGGCACGGAATATTAGCTTTGATAAGACCGGTAATCACATCAACTGATGGTCTTTGGGTAGCTAAAACCATGTGTATGCCCGTTGCCCGACTCATCTGTGCAATACGAGTGATAGTTTCCTCAACTTCCACTGGAGAGAAAAGCATAATATCCGCAAGCTCATCTATAAAAAGAACTATGAATGGAAGTGCTTGAAATCCAGACATCTCATTATAGGCATCTATATTCCTCACTCCTGATTGTGCAAACAGCTTGTACCTTCTGTCCATCTCTCCAACAAGCCAGCGAAGTGCCGATATAACTTTGTTTGGCTCAACAATTACAGGTGAGAGAAGGTGGGGAATGTTATTGTAGTTAATAAGCTCAACTCTTTTAGGATCTACAAGAATTAACTTGACCTCACTGGGTGATGCCCTAAAAAGAATAGAGGATAAAAATGTGTTTATTGCCACTGATTTACCAGATCCCGTTTGCCCAGCTATAAGAACATGGGGCATTTTTGCCAAATCAGCAACAACCGGCTTCCCAGACACGTCCAATCCCAAAGCAACGGCAAGTTTGCTTGCCTTTTCTCTCATCTCAGAAGACTCAATCATTCGACGAAAAGTAACAAATTCAAGGCTTCTGTTTGGAAATTCAATTCCCACCAGAGATCTTCCTGGAATTGGCGCTTCTATCCTTATGGTGCCTGTCGGGGAAGCAAGGGCACGGGCAAGGTCTTTTTCGAGTGCAGTAATCTTACTTAACTTAGTCCCAAGTGCTACTTCCAGAGCATATTGGGTTACGGCTGGCCCCAGATTGACCTCAACTACCCGAGCTGTTATACCAAAAGATTCCAAAGTATGCTCTATTATGTCTGCGTTCCCTTTGATATCTCCTCTATCCGCCTTCCCCGACTGGGCATCGCTTAATATGCTAACATCAGGATAAATCCAAACCTTTTCTTCATTTGGAAGGTTGCTAACCAACTTTTGCTCAAGTATTTCAGGCTTTGGTGTCACCTTTGGACCAGCAAAGTCTTGTTCTTTTGTCTCATCCCCAACAAGCTTTATATCCTTTTTGGCATCAAACCGAGGAGCAAAGACCTTTGATCCAGAAACACCCTTTAGTTTTCCTCGAATACCAAACTGCTTAAAAAAGGAGACTACTGCCAAGACCAGACTATCCAAACTCGTATTGAACATAATAATAATACTGGTAGTAATCGCAGCAACAAATACCACAAAAGCTCCAAAACCAGTAAGTAAAGTCTCAAAACCGTCCCATAGACTTCTACCTAACACACCTGTGCGAAAAAGAGCCATCAAAGACGTAATAAAAATAATGTTGCCAACAACTACATTTGGAGATCCCAGTGGAGATCGTATCTTGGAAACCAGCAATCCAAATGAGACAAATGTAAAAGGTAAAAAAATTGATGCTTTGCCAAACAAAAAGATTAACAACTCGTTAAACTTCTCAAGCGCCAAGCCCCTCCTTGTAAATGATATAACTACAAGGGCAGAAAGACTGAAAAAAACAACCTGCACAATCGAATAAATTGTTGAGGTTTTCAATCGCGGACGCAAAGTTCTTTTTGACTTAAGTTTTCTTTTGTGCTTTTTTGCCATATGGTAAATTCCATTATACCCAAAAGCAAGTTCTTTTGGAATGAAACTGCCTTCACCACGAAATTAAAACTGCTCCTTATCAAATTTAGGAAAATACGAGTGGGGATTGATTATATTTCAATAATAACAGGCAGTATCATTGGGCGGCGTCCAATCTTTTGGAACAGAAAATTCTCAAGATAATCAAGAGTTGCTTTCTCGATACTTGTTCTTTTTGAAGTCTTAATCTTGTTAAGCTGGCGGAGTAGTCTTCTTTCAGCTTCACGAAGAAGTTCTCCACCTACTTTTTCAAATACAAAACCTCGGCTTAATATCTGAGGAAAATCAACAACTTTTCCACTCTTGCCAACTTTGATAATTGCAATAACTACTCCTTCATTTCCTAATACCGCTCGCTCACCAAGTATCACTTTACCCACATCCCCAACACCAAGGCCGTGAACCAAAACCTCTTTGGTGGGCACCTTTTTGCCCCTCCTCACACCAGACTTGTCCACTTCCACACTTTCCCCAGGCTTAAGAATAAATACCTTATCCTTACTAAACCCATTTGCAGTTGCAAGCTTTCTATAGGCATGCATAAATCTTATAGTTCCACCAATTGGTATAAGATTCTGGGGCTTAACTAGCCTAAAGAGGTCCAGTATATCCTCCTGGCTTCCATGCCCAGAGACATAAAGACCCTCATCTAAATCGTAATAATGGACATCAACCCCCTTATCAATCAGGTGATCTATTACAAAGTCCTCACTCTCTTTTGTATAAGGTGGCGCCGGATCTGCCGAGAAGATCATTGTATCCCCTTCCTCCACCCACACTTTCTCATGTTCTCCCATAGCAAGTCTATAGACCGAACTTCCCACCTGCCCATAGCATCCCGCTATAATACAGAAAAGCCTGTCTCTGGAAAATTTTTCTAACTGGCGGGGGTCAATAACAATGCCCATAAAATCAAGATATCCCAATAAGTTAGCTATCTCTGCCTTCTTCTGAACAGAATGTCCAATGAAGACAACTTTTCTACCCGTATTTCTCGCAACCCTTATCATCTGCTGAAACCTGCCAATATTTGAGGATATCGCTGTAGCAAATACACATCCCTTGGCAGATTTGACTATTGGTAACATGTTGTCTTCAATTGCAAGTTCACCAGGGGTATAACCTGGCCTATTTGCACCTAGACAATCAGATGCTAAAAATATCGCCCTCTCATGAGATAGTTTCCTAACCCTCTCTATGTCAAACGCCATCCCATCAACTGGAGTCTGGTCCATCTTGTGTTCCGGGACATGAAATACTCTGCCAAGAGGCGTATCTATAGCAAACCCAACCGTATCGGGGACAGAGTGGGTAACCCGAAATGGATACACCTTAAAAGGTCCAACGTTAAACCCTCCATCTGAGGGGTCAAAAGTGTTGATTGAAAAACTACTGACACCGTAATCCTCAAACTTATCTTTTAGAAACTCGCTCACAAGCGGAGCAGCCCAGATAGGAGATTGTATTTCCTTCAATAGAAAAGGGAGGGCACCAATGTGGTCTTCATGCCCCTGCGAAACAACAATTCCCTTCAGCTTCCACTTATTCTTGATGATGTAGCTAAAATCGGGAATCACCAAATCAACTCCATGCATTTCCAGATCGGGAAAGCCAACTCCGCAATCAATTATCATCATGCTGTCCTCAGTCTCGTAAATATAGAGATTCTCGGTTACACTAGTTGTTCCCGACAGTGCAATAAATCTTAACATCAAATCAATTCTCCAGATGATCTCATAGTAACTTCATTTGTTCAATCTGTCTTTTCTGAGATAAACTTTCCTCTGGGGCATACCTTTCCACCATCTTCTGCGATTTCTCAATTATACTTGGAATTTTCCTGAAATCACTAATCAGTTTTTCTTTAATAGATTGGTTCCTCAATCCAGCAGCCGGATGATACATCGGCAAAACTATTATTTTTCTGCCGCCAAATTCGATCACTCTTTCTCTTCCATGAACCTTGCTTATGGTCTCTCCAGGAAGAAACTTTGCCATGGAAAATCTACCCAAAGTCACGATTATCTGAGGCTCAATTATTCTTATAATCTCATCTAGATATGGTTCATAGGCCGCAAGCTCATTGGGCAGCGGGTCACGATTATTTGGTGGGCGATGATGCACAACATTTGTTATAAAAACCTCAGATCTTGGAATGGATACCATAGAAAGCAACTGATTCAGAAATGCCCCCGCATTGCCAACAAATGGAATTCCCTTTTGATCCTCCCAAAAGCCCGGTCCCTCGCCAATAAACAAGATTTTTGAGTCGGGGTTTCCTTCTCCAAAGACAAGATTAGAAGCTTCTTTTCTCAAAGGTAAATTCTCATCCTTCCTCATCCTCTCCTTAAGTTCCTCAAGTCTTTTTCTTTTTTCCGACTGGCTAGCGACTGACGTATTGTTTGACATTATCCAAGGTTATATGAAACGTCGATCCCTTTCCTTCCACTATCATTCTTGCAATCTTCTTAACCATACCTTGTATTGTCCTTTCAAGTGTTCTCATTCCGGCATCAAATCCAAGCGGTCTGACAATCTGAGACCAGACATCATCATCTATAATTACTGCATCTTGCGGAACTCCGGATTCTTTAAGAATTCTAGGAAGCATGTAGCGCTTGCCAATAGTGATTTTTTCTTCGTCAACATAAGATGGCATCTGTATAGGTTCCATCCGGTCAAGAACAGCAGTAGCTATATTGTGGGTATTGTTTGAGGTTGCTATGAAAAGAATCTCCGAGAGATCAAACGGATAATCAATATAATAATCGGTGTATTGAAAATTCTGTTTAGGGTCTAAAAGTTCAACCAGAACTCCCATTATCGAAGCCCTTCCTTCATCTGTTACACGATCAATCTCGTCAAGAAGAATTACACAATTCTTACTCTGTGCCTGACGAAGAGCTTTGATTACTCTCCCTGGCTCAGCCTCTGGATGCATCTTTGACTGACCTCTAAGATCCAACGGATCTCCCATTCCCCCAAAGGGAATTCTGGCAAAGTTTCTTCCCATAGCTTTAGCTATGGTTGAGCTTATTGTTGTCTTACCTGTCCCAACAAGTCCCACAAAACACAATATTGGTGCACGAAGAACATCACCTTCTTCGTGTTTCTCCAACTTGAGCTTCATCACAGCCAAATATTCCAAAACCCTATCTTTTATTTCCTGAAGACCATAATGAGTTTCCTCAAGAATTCTCTTGGCATTATCTAAATCAAGTTTATCCTCCGTCCTTTTGTACCATGGAAGATTAACCACCCAATCAAGATAACGTACCCATCGATCATATTCAGACATGAATGAAGGAGAGCCTTCCAAGAGTTGGAGCTGCTCAAAGCGCTGGCTGAGTTTTTGCCTTAGGTCCTCTGGGATTTGCGCATTTGCTATTACCCCAATCTGTTTTTTAATTTCATCAGCTACTACGCTCATCAATTACAATTTAACACTAAAGGCATATTTAGAAAAGCATTACATGCCTTTCATCTATCTGAATCATCCATAAGTCTACTTGTGGGGAAGTGGGGGCCACCTTTGGATTGATTGTCACGACTTCTTGGACCTACCCCTCTTGCTTTATCAAACCTTCGACCAACATATCTTTTTTCTCTGTGCGCACCAAGACCGCCACTCTGTCTCTTCTCCTTGAGAGCATCCGAAGCTGGATCAAGAAGCATGGAAAGGTTAATCCTGCCCATTTCGTCAATTTCCTTAACCCTAACGGTAACCTTATCCCCTACACTTACAACCATTCTCGGATCCTTTACAAAATCCATACTCATGTCTGAAACATGCACTAAACCTTCTTTGCCCGGCAATATCTCAACAAATGCGCCAAACGGCTGTATTCTCACTACCTCACCTTCAAAAATCTCCCCAGCTTTTGGTTCTCTCACCATCGCAGAAATCCTATCGTAAGCGTTCTGAACATCTTCATCTCTCATACCAGAAATACTGACTGTACCATCGTCATCAACATCTATAATCGCTCCAGTCTCAGAAATTAGCCTCTTGATCACCCTACCACCAGGGCCTATGAGTTCCCCAATTTTGTCAACCGGAATTTTTATCATTTTTATTTTTGGAGCATGCGCGGACACGCTTTTTCTTGGCTCTTCAATCGTATTTAACATAACCTCAAGTATTTTATCCCTTGCCTGTTTAGCCTGATAAACTGCATCCTTGATCATTGGCATTGTCAATTTGAGAGTCTTCACATCAAGTTGCATTGCAGTTACACCAGCCTTGGTCCCCGCAATCTTAAAGTCCATATCGCCATTGAAATCCTCAAGGCCAATGATATCGGTCAAGATAGCATATTTTTCCTTGGACTCAGCAACAAGCCCCATAGCAATCCCCGCAACCGGTGCTTTGATGGGCACCCCAGCATCCATGAGAGACAGTGTGGAACCGCAAGTTGCGGCCATCGACGTTGATCCATTTGACCCCAAAATTTCAGTCACAACCCTGATTGTATAAGGAAACTCATCGCTTGAGGGAATAACAGCAGACAATGCACGTTCTGCCAAAGCTCCATGCCCTATTTCACGCCTTGATGGGGATCCAACTTTTCCCGTCTCCCCAGTAGAAAAAGGGGGGAAAGAGTAGTGGTGAATATATCGCTTAGTCTCCTCTCCCTCAGCAGATTCCAGAAATAATTCCTCCGACGGCGCACCGAGTGTCGTTACTGTCAAAGCTTGTGTTTGACCGCGGTTAAAAATTGCTGAACCGTGTGTCCTGGGCAAAATTCCCACTTCAGCCGAAATTGGTCTTATCTCGTCAAGCTTCCTTCCATCAATCCGCTTACCAGAAAGGATAAGTTTCCTTATATACTCTTTCTTAATCTTATCCAATATTGCAACTATCTTTGTAACCTCAACATCAGGCATCTTTTCAGAAACTGCTGCTATCAGTTCCGAATATTCGTTTGATCTTCCTCCTTCAATATCTATTTCACTCTTGACCACTGATTCAATTTTTCCACTGACCATCTTTTCAATTTCATTCTCTAATTTCTTATCTTGAGTAGGCTTAACCAATTCTTCCTTTTTCGCACCAACATCTTTCTGGAAATCGAGGATAAAATCAATTAGCTTCTGTGACTCATCCTTTGCAAAAGAAATCGCGGAAACAATATCATCTTCTGGCACCTCCTTTGCGCCCGCCTCAATCATAACTACAGCGTCCTTAGTCGAAGAAACTATCAAATCCAAGTCACTATCCTCTGATGTTGGATTGATAACAAATTTCCCATCCTTCCTGCCCACTCTTACAACTCCAACTGGTCCTTCCCAAGGGATTGGAGATATGGAAATGGCAGCCGAAGCAGCCAGTGCCGCAAGCACTTCAGGAGAATTCTCCAGATCTACAGATAAAACAGTTGCAATTACCTGTACCTCACGCCCTGTATAGTACTTACTAAAAAGAGGACGAATAGACCGATCTATCAATCTAGATGCCAGGATTTCTTCGTCGGTTGGCTTTCCTTCTCTTTTAATCCAGCGGCTTCCTTTTATTCTCCCACCAGCATAGAGCCTCTCTTGGTAATCAACTGAGAGTGGAAAATAATCTAATTCCTTCGCAAGAGGAGCAGAAACCACAGTCACAAGAACAACTGTTTCGCCATAAGAAGCAAGCACCGAACCACTAGCCTGTCTGGCAAGATATCCTGTCAATAATGTTAGCTTTCGCCCTGCAAAAGTTATAGATTTTTCAACTTTCTTCATTTAATCCTTAATTGTAAGAAACCTGTGCAGTAAAACGGAGTTTTACTCAACCACCCACATTTATTAAGCTCTGCTTTTTTTTGCAGATTTCTCCTTTTGTGATTTTACTTTATTTACCGCTGATCTAGTTTCACCAACTGTTTTACTATCAGATTGTATCTCTTGTTCAACTTCAATTTTCTTAACTAGATTATTATAGCGCTCTTCATCGTAATTTTTAAGATAGTTAAGAAGCCTTCTTCTTTTGGCAACCATCGAGAGAAGCCCTCTTCTTGAGTGCATATCTTTTTTATGCTCCTTTAAGTGCTTTGCTAGCTTTTTAATTTGAGCTGTGAGAAGGGCTACTTGAACCTCGGGAGATCCTGTATCCCCCTTTTCTCTTGCAAATCTCTTTATTATATCCAGCTTTTCTTCCTTTGATAAAGACATATTCGTATTGCCAAGAATAGGAATTTGTGAATCCTAATCCTAGTCAAACGTGTGAATTCTATCACAACTTGACACTCCTATTCAAGTCCAATTATTATTTCCCCGATCCGCTTTTGTAAATTTTAGGCTTCAACCAATCCGACGGAGCCTCTTCTTCAGTTGCTTCATTATCCTGCTCTTCAGATAAATCATTGGAGATAGCACCTTTTTGAGATTGTGGACTGCCAGGAACCCCCCAAAGGCCACTGGGTTGGGGTGTCTGGGTAACCTGGTTATTTCCAGACTGACCAGCTGGAGTCGGGATTGATCCGGGCGGGAAACTGCCAGTTAGACCTTTATTTGAGTGTCTTTTGGCACCATATTGCATTAGATCCGCCACAGTGTAAAAAGTTTCTGCGGTAATTCCTTCGCCTTCAAAGTTATCACCAACCATTTCTTCAATACCCATCATTAAATTGGTGGCGATGTCTACATCAATATAAAGCTGATTCTCGCGAATCAATCCATACACTATTTCTGATACAGAAGATCCTACTCTTGAAAATGAAACATATTTTTTATCTTTCGATGCCTGTAACGGAGTAAGACCAACATGAATCATCCTGGAAGTAGAAAAGTCAGAGCTATCAAGTATAGAAAAATCAGAAACGTCCCTACCTCCGACAGCAATTACTGCATCCGCAGATACACCGGAATAACTGATGCTAACATTCTCTTTCTTTGGGGAGACAGAATTATGCTTTGGAATTACAGTTAGTTTGAACTGGTTATTTTCTTCAATATCATAGCTGACACGCTCTATTTGGGTAGCATCATAGTCCAAAAAACGTATAACCAGGTTCTTGTTGCCCACTTCATTAGAAATCTTATCAATTCCAATTAGGCGATTAAATTCCACCGTCATTGGAGATGGAGAGAAAATCTGAGTACTTTTGTGCTTGCTCAGCGCCAAAAAAAGAGAAAGACCAGCCGCAACCTGATCAAAGCTGGACCTTGCCGGCAAGACTATCAATATAGAGCTCACATCCTTGATTAGTGAGAGAAAGGTTATTTGACCAGTGTTAGCTGGGTTTGTAAATTGGGGAGCGGGTTGTGGGTTTTGTCCAAATTGGTCGCTATTGTTCATAAAACAGTTTGCCTAGCCAGTAGTTATTGCTTCTTAATGGATATTATACTATCTCCTATAGTAAAATCAAGCTGCGGAGTAAGCAACGCCCCAAATTCTTCTCCCTGGTGCACCTCATTTACGTCGTTCTTATTCCTTTTAAGCGAAGATATCTTGGCTCTACCTATCTCCAAAGCACCCCTGGCGACAATAACATCGTCATTTCTTGATATTTTTCCAGAGATAACTCTGCACCCAGCAACTTGCTTGTCATCAAATGGAAATACTGCAATTATCTCGGCGCGACCAGCCTCGCTAACCTGTTTTTTCTGAACCTTCAACCTCAAATCTTCAAACAACTCGTAAACGACATCATACATATTGACCCTCACTCCCTCGGCTTCTGCAAGCTTAATTACGTCACTGTGAGCTTTGGACTCAAAAGCATAAATGTCAATACCCATCGACTTGGAAAGCAAAACATCAGATTCTGTAACATCCCCAATTCCGCTATCGACAACCACTACTCCAGCCGGCAGATTCGCTGTGATTGCCTCAAGAGCCCCAGCATTCTTTGCCTTTATAAAAATTCCAATCTCATCCTTAGAAAATTTTCCAGTCGTCTTTGTCATTGGTTGTGCAGGCAAATGACCTACCTCTCCCTCTCCCTTCCTCCATATTTTGGACCCGACAGCGGGAATTCTATCAAAACCAATTAATTGACCAGGGTAGCCTGGCAAAATTTTACTAACACCTTTTAACTTATCGTCAAAAATCCCTCTGATTTTTGAAGTTGAGCCATCACACACCACTTCATCGCCAACCGAAAGAGTCCCATTTCTTACCACAACCGAAGCAAAACAACCCCTCTTATCCTTCCCAGATTCAAAAACAAAGCAGTCTAGATTGCCATCGGGGTCTCCTTTTATCTCATTTATTTCTGACAGCAAAAGTATCATATCCAAAAGATCATCAATTCCCTGACCTGTTTTACTTGATATTGGGACAATAGGGACATCTCCTCCGCTGCCTTCCAGCAATACACTTTCTTTCTCTAACCCTCTCTTGACTATCTCAACATCAGCAGTCGGCAGATCAATTTTAGAGGCAGCTACAATAAATGGAATCTTTTCTTTTTGTATATACTCAAGTGCCTCCCTGGTTTGGGGCATAACCCCATCAGTCGCTGAGACAACAAGGATGCAAATATCTGCCACCTTCACACCACGCATCCTCATGTAAGAAAATGCTGCGTGTCCAGGAGTGTCGATAAACGTAATATCCTCTTTATCCCTTACTTTAACTACAGACGCACCAATCCTTTGTGTTATTCCGCCCGCTTCTGAAGATGCAACAGAGGTATTTCTAACCCTATCCAATAAGCTAGTCTTCCCATGATCTACATGACCAAGTACAGTAACTATCGGAGGTCTTAATTTCATGTTGGATTTTACTTGCCCTTGCATAATGTGCTCGTCTTTTTGACAGCCTGGACATGTTATTAATTCTGATCTGGCAACTCTTCAGAAACTTCTTGTGTCGCTTCCCCTGTCTCGACTACGGAATGTGCAGGGGAGAGTTTTTCCTCTTTAGGTTTTGGGGACTCAACACTAGCCTCTACAGGCTTAGTATCTGCGCCCACCCTTAGTCCTTTCACCTCATCAATCTTTATTTTCCACCCTGTTATCTTGGCAGTAAGTCTCGCATTCTGACCATCACGTCCAATTGCTAAAGATAACTGATCTTCGGGAGACTTTACAACTGCCGTCTTGTTCTTTTCATCCAACTCAACAACCAATCCTTCAGCAGGAGAAAGTGACGCCTTAATAAAATCAGCTATGTTATCGGTCCACTGTATCACATCAATTCTTTCTCCACCCAGCTCATCAGTGACAGTCTGAACCCTTACTCCCTTCTGGCCAACACACGACCCAACTGGGTCAACTCCAGATTGGGTAGAATCAACAGCCATCTTGGTTCTTATACCTGGTTCTCTTGCCATCGCCTTAACAACAACAGACCCAGAGGAAATTTCAGGAACCTCTCGCTCAAAAAGTTTTTGTACAAATAGAGGATCTGCTCTGGACAAGACTATTTGTTTACCCCTTGGTGTATCAACAATATCCTTAAGGAGGAAGGTAAGCCTTTGTCCAAGACTTAACCTCTCATTTGGTATCCTCTCATCAGAAGGCATGACTCCCTCTGTACGCCCCAGGTCGACACGCACATCCGAACCCTCAAATCGAAGAATCAACCCTGAAATTAAAGATCCAATTCTCCCTGCATAATCATCCATTATTGCTCCTTTTTCCGCCTCACGAATTTTCTGATGAATAACTTGTTTAGCTGTTTGAGTAGCTATCCTTCCAAACCCCGGGGGAGTTACATCTTTACGGTTGTCTGGATCGTCAGACAACCACGCAAACACCTTCGTCTCTCCGCTCACAGGGTCTATTACTGCATCGTACTCAAAACTATCAACGTCAATACCCTGCTCTTTTGCATCTTTTTTGTAGGCTGCAATTATTGCCTGTTTGACTGTTTCCAAGATAACATCACTGTCAAGACCACGCTCTGCAGATAGAGCTTTCAAAGCCTGAGAAAATTCTGTTCTTGGTCCTTGTTGCTGCATATTAATTTACTTTGATAAGTCCCCGCTTAAAAAAAATGGCGGGATACCCCACCACTTTGACAAAAATAAAACCCGGATCACCCTTAACTTGATTGCAAGTTTACTAAATGGCGATGTCCAAGTCAACCCTTCCTGGATAATTTTGGATTGCAAAGTTTTATAGACCGCTGGATCTAAGCTCCTCAACCGCTGCCTTTTGTTCACGAGTTATTTTGGAGGGAACAGCAACAAAAAGTTTGACATACTGATCCCCACGGCCTCTCCCACGGACATCCACTATTCCTTTACCTCTAAGACGAAGCAAAGTCTCAGGCTGGGTACCTGGCTTTATTCTTACTTTTACGCTTCCGTCAATTGTTGGGACATCTATCTCCCCACCCAACACTAACAGTGAATACGGGACAGCAATCTTAACGTAAACATCAGCTCCATCTCGCTCAAAAATATGATGGGGTCTTACGTTTATTGATAAGATAAAATCCTCAAACTTGATCCTCGACCCCTCATCAACACCAGCAGGAATTTTCACTTTCTTGCGCCTTCCACCCACAATTAGTTCCTTCTCTGTCCCTTTTGCCGCCTCCATGAAATCAAGAGTAATACTATAGCGGGGAAGCGATTGTGATCTGCCTCTCCAAGGCGTCCCTCCAAAAAAACTCTCAAATATATCAAACGGGTCGGCAAAATCAAAATCACTGAAGGGGTTTTGTCCCCCTGTAGTGTAATAATAGGTGAAGGGACCATATCTCCCTTGTGCAGACCCTCCAAACGGGCCTCCCCCAAAACCCGATGCGCCACCAGGAGAAAATGCTTCATGACCAAACTGGTCGTAAGCTGCTCGTTTTTGAGGATCAGAAAGAACTTGATACGCCTCATTTATCTCCTTGAACCTCTTCTCCGCAACTTCTTTGTCGTCTTTGTGTCTGTCTGGATGCCACTCTAAGGCTTGTTTTCTATAAGCCTTCTTAATTTCTTCCAAAGTGGCGTCCCTTGGCACTCCCAAGATGTCATAATAATCAGATTTTGCTGCCATATCAGTCTGCTAACTTAGTTTCTATCAAAATTTTATTGTCTTTCAATTTTAATGTAACTTTATCCCCTTGTTTAATCTTTATTTCAAGGATAAGAACTGCTATCTCATCCAAAACTTCCTTCTCAATCAAACGCCTAAGCGGTCTTGCCCCAAACACCGGATCATAGCCTTTTTCGGCAAAGAAGTCTACCACTTTCCCTTCAAAGGAAAGCTCAATCCCCTGCTCATAAAGAACATCTTTGACTTTCTGCAAATGATTTTCAGCAATATCTCTCATAACTTCAGGGGTTAAAGGATTGAAGTAAATTATCCCATCAAGCCGGTTCAAAAACTCTGGCTTAAATGTCGTTGCCAAAATTTTATCCATTCTCTCACGCAGCTCACTAACATCACCTCCGGCACCTTCCCTTATGATATCGCTTCCCAGGTTACTGGTCATAATGATAATCGTATTTTTGAAATCCACCGATACCCCCTTAGTATCAGTCAATCTCCCATCTTCCAAAATCTGGAGAAAAACATTAAAGATCTGAGGGTGGGCCTTTTCAACTTCATCAAACAAAACTACCGAATACGGGTGTCTTCGCACTGCTTCGGTCAACTGCCCTCCTTCTTCAAATCCAACATACCCGGGCGGGGCTCCGATTAGCCGGGAGACAGTGTGGGATTCTTGATATTCACTCATATCAATTCTTACTATTGCATCTTCATCATTAAAAAGCGCCTCCGCCAAAGCGCGCGCAGTTTCAGTTTTTCCGACACCTGTAGGACCTAAAAACAAGAAGGATCCAATTGGTCTTTCTTCACCTTTAAGACCGGCACGGGACCGTCGAATGGCGCTTGCTACAAATTTTAAGGCTTCGTCCTGCCCGATTACTCTTTTTCTCAGTTCATCTTCCAGTTTAAGGAGTCTTTCCGTCTCGGTTGACAAAAGCCTGCCCAAGGGAATTCCCGTTGTTCGCGAAACTATTCTTGCTATATCCTCGTCGCTTACTTCCTCCCGTAGGACTCTCTCCTCTTCAGGAATCTCCTTCCACTTCTTCTCAAGCTCCTTTAGCTTTGTCTCAAGCTGGGGAAGTCTTCCATACTTTATCTCAGCTGCTTTATCAAGCTCAACATCACGTTCAGCCCTTTCCAGTTCCACTTTCAGCTTGTCAATTTCTGATCGAGCCTCATGAATTTCCTGCAAAATCAGCCTTTGCTCCTCCCATTTTCTTTCAAACTCTGAAACTTGTTTTTTCAACTTCTCGATATTCTCACGAATACCTTCCAACCTTGCCTTTATCCCTTCTCCTTTCTCTTTCTTCAAGGCAGTTTCCTCTATTTCAAGTTGAGTCAGGCGTCTTTTTAATTGGTCCAGATCGGCCGGCATACTCTCAGTTTCAATCCTTATGCTTGATGCTGCTTCATCAATAAGATCAATTGCTTTATCCGGTAAAAATCTTTGGGTAATATATCTATCCGAAAGCTTGGCGGCCGCAACGATGGCATCATCAGTAATCCTAATCCCATGATGCAATTCATAACGCTCTTTAATTCCCCTTAATATAGCAATTGTATCTTCAACGCTAGGCTCTTCAATCAAAACAACCTGAAACCGCCGGGCTAGGGCAGCATCCTTTTCAATATATTTGCGGTACTCTTCAATTGTCGTTGCTCCGATCATCCTTAAAGTCCCCCGCGCAAGAGAGGGCTTAAGGATATTAGCAGCATCAACCGATCCTTCGGCTGAGCCTCCACCAACAAGAGTATGAAGCTCGTCAATAAAAACAATATACCTTCCTTCAGCCTCTTCAATTCCTTTGATCACCGCTTTGAGCCTTTCTTCAAATTCACCCCTAAATTTGGTTCCAGCCACCAACAGGGCAAAATCCAAAACCAATAGCTCACGGTCCTTGAGAGTTGTTGGGACGTCGTGAGTCGCAATCCTCTGAGCTAGGCCCTCGACAATTGCAGTTTTACCAACTCCGGGATCGCCGATCAAGACGGGGTTATTTTTTATCCTTCTTGATAGAATCTGCATCACCCGCCTAATCTCGGCATCTCTTCCAATAACAGGATCAATCTTCCCAAGCTTTGCCTGGGAAGTAAGGTTTAGAGTATATTTCTCCAAAGCCTCTTTTGGGCTAGGAGGTTTAAGTAAAGATTGCAAATCATTGTCCATACTTTATTAAGTATAATACCATTCCAATTAGCACTCGGTCAAATTAAGTGCTAAGAAATTGTGTTGTTTATCCTAACATATAAATATTAGGTGTAACACGGGTCTCATCTCAGAAGGCGAGTAAAAGAAAGGATAGTATTTCTGAACGATATAAATGAATCTGAGGTTGAAAAAGATAATGTTTTTATCTTTCCGGACGACGCTTGGCATAATATACTCCCCCCTTGATCATTCCAATGAAACAATTCGCAAGACAAAGAAAGAGACCAAAAGACAGCACACTAAGAGTTATCCCCAATCAGCGCTCAATCAAAGTACGCTAATAAAGAGCCAAGGAAAACCACAAGATTATAGGTTAAATAATTCTTTTATGTTTTCTAACTTGAAGGTCACATCATAAGTTGAGACATCTCCGACATTTACATAAAGGTGCAGTAAATCAGGCTCCCCTTCTTTGACTATACCACCGCACACGTAAACTACCTTTCGCATGCGAGGCCTCAGTTCCTTGAATTTTATTTTTTCCTTTAGCATTTCCTGCGTCAAAATAGGTTCAGGATGAACTCTCAGGAAAAATTTTCTACCATACCTTTCCAAAAGCGATACACCAATACTGTAAACATACTTTTTATCCCTCAGGCTTATTCCATGGATGATAAAAATAGCTCGGGATTTATCAAGCCAAATCGGTGGGCAACCAGCTCCTGTCTTCCAAGAAGCCCAATCTAGATCTTTTGGTAAACACAGAGTCCCAACTTTTTCAGGTAAGAGATCTTTATAATAAAACACCAAAAATTTATGATTAAATTCATCTTGATCTGGTCGGAAAAGAAAGAAATCTTCTAAAAGAGGGGTAGTATTTTTGCCTGATCCAAAAGTCTGAATCAAGGTGATTGGAGGAAGGCTTGATGTCCACCCATTGTCTACAGAGACTACTGCAGGAAACGTTTGTATACCTTTTTTTGTCCTTAAAACTGCTGTCAAGCCAATTACCACCATCGTCCCGTTTCTACAAACTATGGCTCTTGGATCCTCAAGATAAAGGCTTTCATAAAGAGGTTCCCAAATGATTCTTTTGTGAATTATTTCATCTTTCTCGTTGATTTCATATAGGACAATCTTCCTATGTCTGGTTCACCAAAAGTTCCCTTTTGAGACAATTCTCTGCCGATCAAGATAATGTTTTTAGTACCTTTCTTTGGCCAGGCAGCCACATTGAAGAGGGAAGTATTCTGGTCAGTAAGTACCGATTTGATAGAAAATATGTTCATGAATAAACCTCCTCAACTATAATCCTCGACAGAAGATAGGAAAGTAGAGATTCAGACCCCTGATTTTCATTAACTCCTAAAGGAGTAAGTCCGTCGTAACAGCTACCATTGGTAGGGTTGTAAAGGGGTTTACCAAGTAAATTATTACCCATAAACCAAGAGAAACATTTGGTCAAAAGTTTTCTGTAATCAGAATCATAAGTTACCTTCCACGCTTCGTAAAGAGCCAGTATCATATGGTAGACCTCCTCTGGTTGCTGGTCAAAAAATGCCCTTTTTTTCCCTTTTTCAAACCACCCCCTTTGACCTACAGGAACAAAGACATCCCCAAAAAAGGAAATATCACACAAAAATGTTAAAGCTTTCAGTCCAATCTCAATACTTTTTTTATCATTCAAAAATCTACCATACCTAAGTAGCGCAGCTGGTAAAATCCCATTGGAGTAACTCAACCTATCTTCAAACCAGTGCCAGTTATCTGAAGAGTCTATCTTTTTCAAAAACGAACGTTTCAACCTATTGGCAAGAAATCTAACTTCTTTTTTGAATCTTTTTCCTCCAAAAAGACAAAGACCGTATAGTGAAAACGCACCTGCTCTCAAATGGGTGTGGTATTTTAAGTTTGAAATAGCCGAAGTCAACAACTTTTCTGCACTTAACCTAATTTTTCCGTTTTCAAGAAAGGAACTTACCAAAAATTCAGATAAAGCCCAAATTACCCTGCCCAAGGTATCTTCTAAATCCTCTTCTTCATTTTTACCGGTAACAGAAGGGTCACTTCCTGCTAAATAGTTTATAAATCTTCCGTTTGCTTGTTTACCCAACTCAATAAATCTTAAGAAAAATTTGGCTTTCCTTTCCAACTCCTCCTTGTCGATAAAACCAAGTTTATGCAAATTAAGATAACAAATTAACGCCCTAGCGTTATCATCAATTGTATAACCCGATTCCAGATTGGGAGTAGAAAGTTTGGCAAACTGGATTAAACCTAATTCTCCTCTCATCTTTTCTAGATATTTCAAATTTAAGGGTGAAAAAAATGGCTTAGGATAAAGTTTTAATTTATAAATTAGACTCAGGTATTCATCAGCCACATTTGTCCAAAGCATACTTCTTGTTTTCCTATATGCGTTCCAGTGCAGGTTTGGAAGGTTTTGAGGTTCCTTTAATAGATCCAAAAGCGCCTTTCTAATTGCTACTGAATCCCTTGGTTGCACCAACCTCCCAACATCTGGTGTCACAATCTGTCTAGCCTGTCTGAAATTTGTAGCAATCACCGCCCTCCCACTACCCAAAGCATAAGAAAGAGTCCCACTAACAGATTGATCTGGATTAAGGTTGCAGGAGGGTCATTTGGTGTACTCTGAAGAAGTTTTTCGTCTATTCCTCTTTCAACAATAATTTTTCTTGCTTCGTTTTTAGTCACTTTTTTTGAGTGAACTAGTTTTGCGTAGTGGAATGGGTTTACACCTCGTGTGTTTATTTTTTTACTTTTTTTAAACCTATCTTCCCCTTGACTATTCCTTTTTCGGTAATAATTAAAATAATTTAATTTAATAATAATATAAAATTCAAACCTATTGGGTTGATTAATTTAGAATCTTTCGGGTGAATAAACCCTTAGAGACTGTAAAAAAACTTTAAAAGGATTTGAATAATGAAAGGATAAAAGCAAAAGAGGTGCCGATTTTAATTTTGGAAAAAAAATTATTATCAAATTACTCAACTACTTCCCCCTCTTCAACTTTCTCTTCTCCATCTTTTTTCTTGTCCTCTTCTTTCTTTTTTTCTACACTTTCTTCCTCATTTTGACCTTTGGCATTTGAGCTTTGAGATTGGCTCCCATACATAGCTTGGCCTATCTGCGAAAGAGTTTCGCTTAGTTCTTTGGTTGCTAATTCAATTTCCTCTTTTGTGGAAGTATCTTTCCCCACAACCTCCTTAACCTTCGCGATTTTTTCCTCAACCTCCTTTTTAATCTTTTCCTCAACCTTATCGCCAGCATCTTTGAGAGCTTTTTCGGCTGTTGCCACCATCGCATCAGCATTGTTTCTGGCCTTGATGATTTCCGCTTT
The DNA here is from genome assembly GCA_020060845.1 of Candidatus Woesebacteria bacterium. Classification (GTDB taxonomy): domain Bacteria; phylum Patescibacteriota; class Microgenomatia; order UBA8517; family UBA8517; genus JAGUZK01. The sequence goes on along the minus strand of JAGUZK010000008.1, from coordinate 7,639 downwards.
CTTCTCATCCTCGGCTTTATGACGCTCTGCCTCTTCTTGCATCCTTTTGACCTCATCCTCAGAAAGCCCAACTGCTCCTGAAATAGTAATATGTTGAGTCTTTCCACTAGCTTTATCTTTTGCAGTCACCTTCAAGATACCTGAAGCGTCTATATCAAAAGTAACCTCAATTTGGGGGACACCACGCGGGGCTGGGGGAATACCATCCAGAATAAATCTCCCCAGTGATTTATTGTCAGCGCTCATTGGTCTCTCACCTTGAGTAACATGGATCTCAACCTGTGTCTGGTTATCTGCAGCTGTTGAGAAAATTTCTGTCTTAGAAGTTGGAATTGTAGTATTCCTCGGAATCATCGGAGTAGCAACTCCTCCTAAAGTTTCAATCGCAAGAGTAAGTGGGGTTACATCCAAAAGCAAAATGTCCTTTACCTCTCCTCCCAAGACTCCGCCCTGGATCGCCGCGCCAATAGCAACAACTTCATCAGGATTAACCGACTTGTTGGGTTCCTTACCAAAAAACTCTCTAACAGTCTCGACCACCTTGGGCATCCTAGTCATTCCACCCACAAGAATCACTTCATCTATATCGTGCGGGTCTAGATTTGCATCCTTTAGACAAGCTTCCACCGGTTTCATTGTCCTTTTTATAAGGTCATCTACCAGGCTCTCAAGCTTAGCTCTTGTAAGCTTTAAGGTCAGGTGAAGGGGCTGACCATCTTTCTGGGTAATGTAGGGCTGGTTTATTTCAACCTCGGTTGCAGCAGAAAGCTCTATTTTAGCCTTCTCTGCTGCATCACGGATCCTCTGCAATGCTTGCTTATCCGCACGCAAATCAACAGCGTGCTCTTTTTTGAATTCATCTGCTATCCAATCAACAATTGCTTCGTCAAAGTCATCTCCTCCAAGATGGGTATCCCCGTTTGTAGACTTTACTTCAAAAACTCCCTCACCAAGCTCAAGAATTGAAATATCAAAGGTACCACCACCTAAATCATAAACCGCAATCTTATGAGCATTTTTCTTATCCATTCCATATGCCAAGGCAGCAGCTGTTGGCTCATTTATAATCCTTTCCACCTTAAGGCCAGCAATTTCCCCCGCCTGTTTTGTGGCCTGACGCTGCGAGTCATCAAAATAGGCTGGAACCGTAATAACCGCCTGCTCTACCTTCTCCCCAAGGTACTGTTCCGCATCCTTCTTTAATTTCATAAGAATCCGTGCTGAGATTTCCTGAGGAGTGTAGGTCTTGCCCTCAACTTCAACAACTGCCATCCTGTCCTTTCCGGCAACTATTTGGTAGGGTACCATCTTTTTAGTCCTCTCCACCTCACTATCATCAATTCTTCTTCCCATCAATCGTTTTACTGAATAGATTGTATTTTTGGGATTTAGTATCATCTGGCGCTTTGCCACATCTCCCACTAAATTTTTCACAGGCTCCACCACAGAGGGGGTAATATTTCTTCCAGTATCTGAGGCAGGAATAACTTTAGGAGCCCCTCCCTCTAAAACAGCAACAACGCTGTTTGTTGTACCTAAATCTATACCTATAATTTTTCCCATATCGAGTATTAGTTTTTAACTTCGAATGATCCCTTGTCAATAGCTTCTTTTCTAAAAACTTTGACTTTTGCGTGCCTAATTATTCCACCGTCATTAATCCTCCATCCTGGTAGGATAACTTCTGCTATCTTGCCATCACTTTCTTCGTCACCTTGAATAACTTCTACTGCTTCGCACATGTTCTCATCAAATTTATCTCCCTGCTTAACATCTATCTCTTCTACTCCTTCCTCCTTCAATACTCTTCTTAATTCAGATATGCTCATAGCAAGACCAGAATCATTCAAATGAGCTTGTGCTTTGTCCAAAACATCAACAATCGGCAAAAGTTTTGCAACAAGCATAGAGTTGGCAATCTTGATAATTGATTTTTGCTCACGCTCAAATCTCTTCCTTAGATTATCGTAATCTGCCAAAGCACGGGCCAACTGTTGCCTTAACATATCTAATTCAGACTTCTTTTCCAAGGTTTTTATCTTCTCTTTTGACGCACTTGCCTTACTCATAAATTCTTAACTAATAGTTCCCACTATAACCACCTATGTCCTGCATTAGATTTCTGAAATAACGAAGGACCGGAATCACACGAGGAAACTCCATACGCTCAGAACCAAAAACTCCCAGCGCACACTCTCTCTCGTATAGCCTAAATCTTGTACCTGCAACACTTATAAAACCCAAGTCCGACCATCCAAGGTCCTCTCCAAAGATAACCTCAATTGGCGACATGCCTGTCATCCTTTCAAAAAATAGTTCATGAAGCCTTCGAGTCTCGTCCAACAATGAAAACAAATTCATACTTATCCTGAGATTCTCCACAAACTCCGGCTGCTGGAAAACATTGGAAAAGCCGGCCTGCCACGTACCCAGATCATCAATTGTCCCCACAGCAAGACTTTTTGTGGTCTCGGCAAGTGTTCTGGTTGCCTCATCCATCAAACGATTGATGTCATCTTTGACACGAGATATTTCCTCCTTCGCCTTAACCTCCTCACTAACACTCATCTGTCGCTCCTCCATCAGTTGATCAATGTAGAATTTCATCGCCTTAGGAGTGGGAACCCGACCAGCAGAAGTGTGTGGCTGCCTGAGATATCCTTTTCGGGTTAGATCAACCATCTCGTTTCTAATTGTGGCAGGGGATACCTCCAAATTGTACTTTTTATCCAACGCCTCCGACCCAACTGGTTCGGCAGTCAAAATATACTCGTCCACCAGGCATTTAAGAAGTTTTGTCTGTCTTGCTGTTAATGCATCACTCATAATTGCCTCCTATCATCCAATAACCTCTTAAAACAAGTTATTAGCAGTAATCTAACATGAGTGCTAACCAAATGTCAAGTCCCTCAGAAAACCAATAGCCTTTAGGTGTCTGAGGGAGGAGGAGCAACCGGCTCTTCTTCCTTGGGAATGGGGGATATGTCCCTTTGCAATATCCGCCGGGTCAATTCAATAAAATTCCATACCTGTTGTGATCTAACAGAAATGGCTATCAAAATATAACTAATAACCCCAACCAATGCTACTAGTATAGTCAACACTAATAGATTTGCGGTATAGCGAGTATCCAAGACAAACTTCTCAAACGCAATACCTCTTGAAGCATCAATCTTTGTAAGCAGTGAAAGGTTCTTTACCCAAGAATACCTGTCAAAAAACTTCAAAAATGCATACATAATTACCCCCGACCAAAAAGCAGAAAATACACATTTCAGTATTGGCGTTACCGCCAAAAACAAATTCCCATTTTTTACTCTACGATTAATCAAAATAAAAAGTGTGGCGCTTTGGACAAATGACCCTATGGTAAATGACAGGGCCAATCCCCAGACATCGGTACCCAAGACCCCAACAAACAAATAATCAAGAATTATTATTGTTATAATCGATACTACCGAGACAACAACTGGAGTTTTCGTATCATGCAATGCGTAAAAACTTCTAGCCAATAGGGCTGCTGCAGATTGAAAGAATATCCCAACCGCAAATGCACTAAGCACATATCCCGTCTGTACAGTCGCCTCCCACGTAAATATATCGCTTCCATATGCAAGCCTTACAATAGGAGTCCTCAAGACTATAAGGAGGGTCGATATTGGGATCACAAAAAATGCCATATCGTATAAAGCACCAAAAAGAACTTTCCTAAATTTTTCTCTGTCATCGGCATATCCAGATAGTGACGGAAGAGCTGCTTTTGCAATCGAAGTCCCAAAAATCCCAACAGGCAGAAGTTGAAGGGTGTTCCCAAAAGTAAAGTAAGTATATGAAGCTTTTGATATCACAGAGGAGAAAAAAAGCTCAGCCATCTTTGATATCTGCAAAAACAAAACCTCAATCATCCTTGGTAGTGCTAGTCTTCCTATTCTTCTAACCTCAGGTGAAAGCTCTATTTTCCTACCAAACCTAAAACCTAGTTTATACGCAAGAGGAAGCTGGATTATAAAGTGCAAAAAAGCCCCCAGTACAACCCCGTAGACAGGACCATTAAGACCATAAATAGGAGAAAAAATTACCGTGCCTATAATTATTCCCAAATTATAAAAAAGTGGAGCTAAAGCTGGAATAAGAAAACGTCGAAGTGATTCCAAAATCCCTGTCAAAACATAACTTATCACAAAAAAACCTTGAGCCAAAAACAATATGCGAGTCAGAGAAACAATTGCCTTCTGCTCCTCTAGACTATAACCCGGAGCCAATATCCCATACATAGACCCTGCACCAAATCCAAATACCAAACCAAAAAACAAAAAAATTAGTATTCCTATATTTACAATATACGAAGCAATATTCCATGCTTTTTTGTAATCCTCTTTTGCTGTCTTTGCAAAAACAGGAATAAATGCCGAAGAAAAGGTGCCAAAAACTAAAACTTCAAACACCAAATCTGGAAGACGAAAGGCAGCAAAAAAAAGCGAGAGGTCCTGGGGGGCAAAAAAATGGACAAGCACCCTCTGTCTGACCAACCCCAAAATCCTTGAGCATATAATCATAAACATGATGACCGTCGCGGCAGACATCACGCTATTTTGTGGGGAAACTAGAAAGTTCTTTCCTTTCTGGAATAATCTGAACATAGCAATTAAGCCAAAACAAAAAATTAAAAGACAATTTTTGGGAGATCACAACCAAGATCCCAAAGTAATTGAATTTTAAGATCCTTTAGATTATACTCACAAAATACCAACTAGTTAATAATTTCTTATGCCAGTAACTAAAACAGCAAAGAGGGCACTTCGAGTGTCACAAAAGAAAAAGAGAGTAAACGATGCTTTTGTCAAGCAATTTGAGATCTCCTTGCGTGAAGCAAAGAAAAAAGGTGACCAAAAGGTAGTAGCAAAAGCAATGTCCCTAACTGATAGAGCAGCAAAAAGGAGGTTAATCCACAAAAATAAGGCTGCGAGAATAAAAAGCTATCTAGCAAAACTTATTAAGCCTGCAAGGGCAAAATCAAAAAAATAATCTTCTTAATAAAGTTTCGCTATGATATATTAAAACTAGGTACTAATTTAGTACCAAAAAAATCATGGCTCCTGTCCAAAAAAAAGAGGAAATAAACTTGCACCCACAGAAGGCTTTTGAGTCTGGGACGGTCGGAAGGGTTCTTGCATGGGTGTTGTCATCTTTTAGAATAATAGTCATTGTCACAGAGATCATTGTTATGATAGCCTTCCTGTCGAGGTTTTGGTTAGATGCCCAAAACACAGACCTCAATGACGAAATAAAAAGTAAAAAGACCGTGCTTGAGGCATACCAAGACTTCGAAAGCGACTTCCGTGATGCCCAAAAACGAATAAGTGTCTATTCGACCGCCATAAACAATGGGCCACTGTCGAAACTAGTTGAGCAAATTTCCAATCTACTACCTCTGGATGTACGTCTCTCCGAAATTTCATACAATAACCATGTCATACTGCTAACTGCGCTCTCTACCAACGAAACATCAATACAACAATATATTGTTAATCTCGGAACTATTGAAAAAATAAAAGACATATCTTTATCCGGCATAGAATCCGACAAAGAAAACCCAGGTATCACGAAGTTCACTTTAACAATGTCAACTAAAGAAAACTAATATGGAACCAACTTGGAAAAGAAACTATTCAAGATACAAAACTGTACTTTTGGGAGCATTAGATCGTTATCAGAAAAAGGCAGACGTCAAAGTGTATTTGGAGGTTATTCTCTCGCTTGTAACTATCTCAATATTTTCAGTTTTTGCACTAAAGCCCACTTTGACAACAATAGCCCAACTTCTCAAAGATATCGAGGCTAAAAAGTCTACTCTTTCTAAAATTGAAGAAAAGATTACCCAGCTTGAGCAGGCTCAAATCAATTATGATCGATACCGGGCAGATATAACAAAACTGCAATTAGCTATTCCTGCCTCCCCTCAACCAGACATATTTGTCAGACAAATCGAAGGCATTTCAGAAAAGAATGCCAAAATTACTCTACTTTCAATAGAGGAGGCCCCAATCTCAGGCGGGAGTAATCCGTCCACTTCAGATAAGCCCGGTCAATTCCCAGAAGGAGTTTTAACAACAGGGGTAAGCATAAACGGAAGCGCCGCCCTTGAAAACTATAAAGCGATACATAACTTTTTTGAAGACATAGAGAGTATGCTCATACCAGTCAAGATTGATTCGTTTGCTTATCAGACTGAGGATCAGGAAGATGGGCTACCACAAGTTAATTTGTTCATAAAAGGAAGCATCCTTTCAATGAAAAAAAATTCTGACCAATGAGAAGACCACCAGCACCAACTATAGTAACTATTGCAGTATTCACCACAATGACTGTGGTTCTTTGGATATTCATAAGCGTCTACAGCATTTTGATCAAGAAAGCAGACGTTGAAGTTCCCCAGAAACTTCTTGAACCAATCGATCCAAATCTGGACCAAAAGATTTTAGAAGAAATCTCCAAAAGAACGTTTATTACGGAGGATCAAACTATTCCATTGACCATTGAGCCAATTGTCACCCCACAACAAATATCTACTTCTTCTGCAGCTTCTCGAGAATAATACCCCTACTTACAGCCATTATCAAACTGGGAGTTGAACAAATTCACAAAAGTGGTTTATAGTAGATTGAATAAGCCAAAGGCTAATTTATACATGGATAATAACAATCAAAAAAAACAAGAGACAAATGCCGGTGGTATCTTAACAGGAGCCGACCCATCTGCACCACTTTCCTATCAATCACCCAATAACCCCTCACAGCCTCCTCCCAATAATCCAACCAACACGGAAAATTCTCCACTAGAAAATCCGCCCATAACTACTGTAGTTACATCCCCTCATGCCCCCAAAAAATATGGAGGCACCAAGGTGATTGCAACAATCTTTAGCCTTTTACTGGTAATAGGGGGGGTTGTGTCCGGAGTTGCGCTCGTGCAGCGCAGACAAAATATTTCAGAACAGGCACAAACACCAACCTACGATGCTTCGTGTTCTGAAGTAAGAGCCTATGACTCCAACTGGAATCAGCTTGACTTGGAAGATCTCAAAGATCTACAAGAAGGGGATGTTGTCCGCTTTACAGTAAGCGGAACATCATCAAGTGGAGTCTTTGATAAAGCCCGATTTACCATAAACGGTCAAGCGCCAGTTGAGGTCACCAACAAAAAACCAGGTACAGATGAATTTTATTTTGAATATACCATCCCCCAAGGAGTAACAAATTTCAGCATAAAAGGGGAGGTCCATCATAGCATCTGGGGGTGGATATAGAAAAAAATATGCAAACAAATACCAAAAGCAAATTAACCTTAATGCTTGTAATAACAGCAACAATAATCTTGGCTTCTATTGCGGTCTATACTGCACTTAAACTTTACAATCTTAGAAAATCCTCTATATCTCCCGCAGCACCAGAAAGCTTGCCCGAAGCTTTTGTTGCAAACCCTGCCAGATTTACATGCAAACCAAACACTCCTGATGAATACTATGTTTTTGTCTCAGGAGGGGAAAATACCAACTGCTCAACTAGTAGTGTAAGTGGAAATTATTACGAGCAGTGTCTAGCAGGCAATACACCAAAGTTTAATGTTTCAACTTATTCTG
>JAGUZK010000043.1 GCA_020060845.1 Candidatus Woesebacteria bacterium | reverse complement strand
GCTTATTCAATCTCTCAAAACCAGACGACATTTTTATTGAAAGAAAAGGAAGATTGAATAAACTGCTTACATTGTAAATTAGGAATTGACGTTTGTCAATACAAAGCTGCTAACCTCCCTTAGGAAGGGGTAGTGCGCCTGCCCTACACACCACCCCTCCCCAAGAAAGGCAAGCATTAAAAATACCTTATTGACAAACTCCAAAATTAAATACTAACCTTAACTTGTTAAAGAATTAGCCTGTCCTTCTTCGTTAGCCAGTAACGAAGATTTCTTTGATATAAGAGCACTCACTTTCCGAGTGCTCTTTTCTTATCTTAAAGGTATATTACAAAGTTTATTTGCTGTTGTCAAATCCCATAATTATTATTGGTATAAAGATACAACCACCTATAGTCTATGACATGTAAAAATTAGCTTCATTATTCGTATTATTTTCGCATCAAAAATTAATTGTGGATAATTTGAGGACTAAAAGCATGATATACTTTACTTGCCATGTCCAAGACTAATTCGATCTTCGTTTGCCAACAATGTGGCTTCGAACAGACAAAATGGTTTGGCAAATGCCCGAATTGCAATAATTGGAACAGCGCCATTGAGACGTCCATAAAAGCACCTGCCAAGAATTCCCAAAGGCTGACAAAGTCAACCCCTCCCATTTTGTTATCTGATGTACCGAAGAAATCAGGAGAAAGAATCTCAACCAAAATCCCAGAACTCGACAGAGTTCTTGGAGGGGGGATTGTCCAAGGGCAAGTAATTCTCATATCGGGAGAGCCTGGGGTCGGCAAATCCACCCTTCTTCTTCAGGTAGCTAACTCATTAGAATCTGCTCTATATGTGTCTGGAGAAGAATCAGCAATCCAAATTGCAATACGGTCAAAAAGATTAGGAATAGAAGGTAAAGGTATTGAAATTTTAGAAGAGACAGATGTTGATGAGGTGATAAAAGAGTCGGAAAGAAAACTCCAACAAAAGAAGCAACCAATGTCTATCCTCATAGTAGATTCCATACAAACCATGCAGACCACAGATCTTACAGGCATAGCAGGGTCAATTGGTCAGGTTCGCGAATGTGCTTACAGGTTAACCAAATTTGCAAAATCCACAGGTACACCAGTTGTCATGATAGGCCACATTACAAAAAGCGGTACAATGGCAGGACCCTCAACGCTGGCTCATACCGTAGATACGGTTTTAACTTTCGAGGGAGACAAGAACCTAAACATAAGACTACTGCGCGCCAATAAAAACCGCTTTGGAGCAACAGATGAAGCAGGAATTTTTGAAATGACAGACAAAGGACTAGAATCTCTCACTAACGCTGATAAAATTTTTCTTACCCACGGTACAAAACAAATCCCAGGGTCATGCATCTCATCTATCCTTCAGGGCACTCGCCCACTCCTGGTGGAAGTACAAGCCCTAGCTGTACCCAATAAGAGCGGATTCCCAAAAAAAATTGCCCAGGGGATATCACAATCAAAGCTGGAGATAATGATTGCCATACTGACAAGGAGGTGCGGTCTTCCTTTATACGATCTTGATATATTCGTAAATATTGCGGGGGGAATAAAAGTGAGCGAGCCATCAATAGACTTGGCTATTTGCCTGGCAATTTCGTCTGCTTTTTTTGACCAACCACTCCCGCCAAAGAGCTTGGCAATAGGTGAAGTAGGTCTTTTAGGAGATATTCGTGAGGTGGTAGTACAGGAAAAAAGGATTCAGGAAGCAAAAAGGCTGGGATTTAGGAATATTATAGATTCCCATTCATATCAATATCTAACACAAATAGTTGGTGCCATATTCAAAAGAAAAATAGCTTAGCCGGAGTAATTCTGCAACCATATTGAATAATCGATACCGTCAACTACCCCGCTAGCATCAAAATCCCCTACCTCATTCCCGCGAGTGGTGCTCTCCCCGTAGTTAGCAAGCCATATTGAATAATCGGCCATATCTACCCTGCCGTCACCATTTGCATCTCCGTCTCTCAGTGATACTGTTGGAGAAGGAAGAGGTGAATAATTCTTGTAATAAATAACACTTCCACACCTTGCCGAGCCATACTGATTCTCAAATTCAACACAAACCTTTTTCATTCCATCAATAGCCGTATCTAAAGTCCATTTATTATGTTGGGATACTGGCAACCAACTACTTTTTTGGTACTCTGATACCGGAACATCAGAGCATAAACTACTGTTTGTGACATTGATAATCCTCATCCTTTGAGCATTTTTAACACTATAATTGATGGTAACTTCATTGTTTTGGGTTAGGCACTTCGGGTCCCTTTCCAGATCTAGGTCAATTGTACAATTATTCAGCCATATATCTTTCTTACTTGTGCATTCAGGAGGGCTGGGAATTAGAGTGGGAGTAGGAGTCGGGGTCGGAGAGGGTGGTGCCGACTGATAATTAATTATTCCTCCACAACTCACGGTTGTGGTATCATTTTTAAACTGTGCACATATCTTTTTTGGTCCAAACCCCTCAGTGACCTGAGTAATTAATTTATCACTATACTTCTGCCATTGCGGAAAATCTTGATCCCTAAGGTCGGAACATAGCACACTGGGAGAATAATCCAAACTCACCAAGCGCATATGGGTTGCACCACTAACATTATTATTAAAAGACACCTCCCTAAAATAGGTTGTGCACAACTTGCTTTGTGATGACCATAGAAGGTTTGAATTACATTCGTTAATCCACGAGTTAACCATAGATTGGCAAGACAAAGGGGAAGGGTTATATGTTATGGTTCCACCACACTTTACAGATCCGAAACTATTCCTAAATTGGGCACATACTCTTTTATCACCACTCCCGGAAGTCAATCTCCATGCTTTCTGTGAAGAATATGGTTCCCAGCTACTCCAACCCGGGTCGGAATCCGGGACATTTGCGCACAAGACATCCATTGGTTTATTGATGTAACGCACTTCGCCGGCAGACTTGACTTTATTAAATACTGTAACATCGTAAGTGAAAGTCCGACATAAAGATGGGTCAGAGATAGATTGGGGGTAAGTAGTGCAATTTTCTATCCAAACATCAGAATATGAATTGCATTGGGGCGCAGAAGAAGACTTATAGATTTTAATATTTCTAAAAGATACTCCACCTCTTGTTGTACCGTTGATTGACGTTTTCAACCGCAAACGGACAAAACGGCTACTTGCGGATGTAGTAAAGCTATACTGCTTGGTTTGCCAATCATAGTTGTTAATATCAATGTAGGGAATACCATTTCTTATCCCGCTAGATGAAACTTTGACATCAACCCCATCGCTCTCTAAAGCTGTGCCTAGATATTCAGTTGCAACAACCGTTCCTATGCCAGTTGCCGAGAAACCCTGTATGCCATTGTGCCTAACTTCATAAGTTAAGGTATAATTTGTGTTTGGCTCAACCTCAATAAGAGGTGAGTACATCTCTGCAGACGAGGGTACAACCCTAAAGATTGACCCCAACGTGTAATTGTCACACGGCTGCTCCTTGGGGAAAATAAAATATGGTTTACCCGAGATTGCCCTCGAGTAGTAAAAAGAGCTACACCTTGAAGGGGTGTTGAAGTTATTAATCCCAATCACACCTTCAACACCGTTGGGTCTGGGGTGACCTATCAAACTATAGCCGGGCCACGTAGATCCAACCATCTCCTTAGTCGGATCAAATTTATGATATACCGCAATAATCTCAGGGTTGAAATCAGATACATAACTAACTAGCTGTGGCCACCTTTCTTCATGGCCAACATCATCCTCAATTATTTTTTGCTTAATATTCCAGTTTCTTCCATCGAAATTAAAATAGTACACATCATCAACAAACCGCGGAGTATCCCCCACCATATAAATCAGGTCAATGTCAGATTGATTCCTGTACAAAACTTCCAAAGAAAGTGGTAGAGACCGATAGTTCCGATTCAAAAATTTTTGGCGGTCCCAGCTAGAACCATTCCAAACAAGCTGGACTGTATAGGGACTGAACGGAACGCACATCCCATCACAATAATCATAAAATATGATAGGTCTACCGCTATTATCTTGTGTTATAGCATACCTGTCGTAGATACTCACCCCTCCCGCACCAAAATTTAGGTCATAAATGAAAGAGTTGTGGCTTTCGTATTCATACTGATCAATCGTGACCCCAAAGTCCGTTCCGTCAGGAGCATAAGCATGGTCATTTTCCATGTTAAAAAAGAAATAATAGTGCTTATTAAATTGTGTTGCGTGGTTATAGCTGTTGGCAAAAGCTATATGCACTCCCTCCCTTGGAAATTCAACATATTCATACGCTTGTACATAAATTGCGTTCCACCAATCATCGGATTCTATCGGGTCTATCAACATCTGTTTTCTCCACGTTCGTCCATCATCAGTAGATTTGATGTACCACTGTGGCTCGTAGCTACCAACATCGTGGAAGCTGCCATCAGGATTTCTGAGTACTGCTCTAAAAAAAACGTACATCGCACCCGATTTTGATTTGAACGCAGTTAAATAACCCGCTCTTGAGGTATCAGGATTATTTATCCTTGAAATATTCCATCCCGATGTGACACTACCTATCTGCCTTGATACTGCGTGAAGTATACCCAATGTGGTTGCGTTATGTTCAACCCAAAAAACATGGACATAACCCTGCTTGTCAAGAAGCACTTGTGGTGAATTATGGGAATCGTGAGATCCATTTACGTTATCATATATTTCCACCCCAGGATTTTCTGACTCCTTGCCGGGAAGTCTAATCTCCGACGGCTCCCAAACATGCTTTTTGTGATCATATGCCACAATATATGGGCTGGTTTGGGATATTTGTACGGTTTGACTGGTACCTCCTATATTAATTTGGGTGTTTTGCACTCCGCCAGCATAGACAATAAAAGTCTTATTAAATCTAGGGTCATAGACTCCCAACGGACGATTTAAAGGAGGGACAGAAAGAACAGGAGTAGTTTTGAAAGCAAAATTATACGAATAGATTCTACTACCCCAATATTCCCCCAACGGTTGAGATACTGTCTGTGCTTGAGCACTTAAGTCTTGGCCCTTCTGTACAAGAACCAATCCTACTCTAAGACCTGTCAGAGATATTAACAGGAGAGAAATAGCTCCTGAAAAACGCATTAATCTACTTCCTGAGATTCCTTGACTATTGATCAGATAATTACCCACAACTCTCAACCATTATAAGTGCCTTGTTGAAAGTTAATCAAGGATAGATTTACTTATATCCTACAGGTTTTGAGGTAAGTACAAGACCAAGCGAGATCCTTTTATTTTCCTTATCAACTTCCTCGATATATACATCAACCTTTTGTCCCCTTTCATACCTTGCTGAAGGCGGAATCTTTGTAATATGGACTAGCCCCTCAACTCCAGGCTCAAGAACAACAAACACTCCAAAGTCATTTTGCCTCATGACTTCTCCCTCAACCTTTTGATCCTTGTGATACTTCTCCTCAATTCTCTCCCATGGATCCTCGATAGTTTGCTTTATTGAAAATGCCAGCTTTCCTCTTGCCTTTGCAATAACCTTGACATTGACCTTGTCCCCCACACTCACCACTTCATTACTTCGCCTTACCTTATCCCACGATAACTCAGAGACATGTACCAACCCCTCAAGAGGCACAACTTCACCTTCCCTTGTGGTTTTCTCTATCCTAACAAAACATCCAAAATCATAAATACTTGTAACTTCTCCTTGAAAAATTTCCCCTTCATTGATTTCCTCAATAGCCCGTCTTGCCAATTCAAGTTCCTCCTTCTCTGAAACTTCTTTCTCTGAAAGAATTACCTTATTTGCCTCACGATCAACGTCAATTACAACTGCTTGAAACTTCTTGCCAACAAGGCTTTGAGTATCTTCAAGGGCATCCTTTCCAAGCTGGGAGTTAGGAATAAAACCAGAAAGCCCATTGACCTCAACCATCAACCCCGAACCGGTTACAGCCCTTCCTTCGACAGTCAAGGGTACTCCACTGTCTCTTGACTTAATCAGAGTATTCCAAAGGATATCAAACTTCGCTTTCCTGAAGGATAATATCGTAAAACCATCCCGTGTCTCGGGGACAATTACAGATGCTTCCACCCTATCTCCAACCTTAAGTGTGCTTATATAATCCTGTGCCTCTTTGAAGGCTTTACCAGCAACTAATCCCTCAGACTTTCCGCCAATATCAACAATAACCCTATCATCAGCAATTTCAACAATTGTCCCCTCAACCTTGTCACCTTTCTTGAATGTCTTGAAATTTCCCGAATATTTTGACAGTAGATCATCCATCAGAGATGATCTCGAAGAGATAGCTTTAGAAGAGATCTTTTTGGTCACCTTTCATTTCCACCTTTCTTTTTACTAAATTAATTTTACACCTTCCCGCTGATATAAGCAAGCGTTACCTTTCAACACCTCTTAAAAAGACTTCTTTTTCGCGGCCCACTAGTAGTTCTCGCAACTCATCCTCAGACAAGCCACCAGAAATTCCAAACCTAATTGCCGCAGAAAAAAGTTTTTGTCCAACAGTTGGCTTATATGGATTACCAGCAATTTTAGCTCTATAGGCATTAATCTCAAAAGCTCCTTGCTCAGTCAAGACATGCCCAGCGGTACCAATTGGATCCCCTGGCCTCTTGGCTAGGTAGCAACCACCAGAAGGAATCTCAACAATATGTGGTCGACCTGCCAACTCTCGATCTACACTATTAAGAACTCCATCTTCAAGGGCGCGGGGGTTGGGAAAACGACGATGCAATCTTGCCATAATCACCTCCTTAGAAGTTATTTACCCTAATAAAATACCCAAATTAATAAAAGAAGACAGGTTTAGTTTATTTCACGACTCTGTCCTGGCGATGACGTATTTTCGCAACCCGTTGCCGGGCAACTATCGTCCGCTCTGCCACCTTTCACTTCCTTGTTCGGAATGGGTAAGGGTGGTTCGATGGCGATATCTTCACCAGGACAGAATCTTGAAAAAAGAGCCTAATTACACCCTCAAAACTGAAGAGAAAGACAAACCTTTTGGTTTACACAAGGTATAAGCCATTCGATTTATTCGCACAGGTTAGCTTAATGTCTTACGACACTTCCACACCCTGCCGATTAACGGGATGGTCTCTCCCGAATCTGAATAACGAATCCTAATCTTGGAGTTGGCTTCCCACTTAGATGCTTTCAGCGGTTATCCAAAAGGAATATAGCTACCCGGCTTTGCCGCTGACGCGACAACCGGCACACCAGGGATTCCTCCAGGGAGGTCCTCTCGTACTGTCCCCAGCTCTCCTCAAGATTCGAACGCTTCCACCGGATAGAGTCCGAACTGTCTCGCGACGTTCTGAACCCAGCTCACGTACCGCTTTAACGGGCGAACAGACCGACCCTTGGGACCTTCTTCAGCCCCAGGATGCGATGAGCCGACATCGAGGTAGCGATCCGCGCCGTCGCTATGGACGCTCGGGCGCGACTACTCTGTTATCCCCGGGGTAGCTTTTATCCATTAAGCTCGAGGCCACCCACGTGGCCTTCGAGGATCACTAAGACCGACTTTCGTCCCTGCTCGAGCCGTCACTCTCGCAGTCAAGCTGGCTTATGCCTTTACACATTACGCACGATGTCCATCCGTGCTAAGCCAACCTTTGTGTCCTTGCGTTACCCTTTGGCAAGGTACCGCCCCAGTAAAACTACCCACCTAACACTTTTCCCAAGCTTGCTTCCAAAGCTTTTGGGTAAGGCTTGCCACGGTTCAAAGAGAGGTGTTTCACTTTCGCCTTTAAAGGGCTCCCTCTTACTCTAAACAATTGGACCGCACAAACCAATGTCAAGCTGTAGTAAAGCTCCACGGGGTCTTTTTGTCCAGGTGGAAGTAGGCCGCGTCTTCACAGCCATCGCAATTTCGCCGAGTAGAGGCTCGAGACAGTTGCTAACTCGTTACGCTATTCATGCGGGTCGGAACTTACCCGACAAGGAACTTCGCTACCGTAGAACAGTTATAGTTACTGCTGCCGTTTACCGGAGCTTGAGTTCGAAGCATCCCCACACTAAACATGCAGGGTACCTCTCCCCTTCACTTACCGGCACTGGGCAAGCGTCAGCCCGTATACCGCGGATTTCTCCTTCGCACGGACCTGTGTTTTTGATAAACAGTCGGTTAGCACTCGTTAGCTGTGGCCTCCCGAAGGAGGCAGGACATATTGCGAACTTACGTCCAGCTTGTTTGCCGAGTTCCTTAAGCCTCTTTCTCTCGCTCGCCTTAGTATTCTCTACCAACCCACCTGTGTCGGATTGCGGTACGGCTTATCTTAAGTCTCACCGCGAACCTTTTCTTGCAGGCTGAAGAAGTTGGAATTGCCCTAATTTCTTAAGGCTCTGCATCGCTGCTTAGTTAATCAGTTGTGTGGATTTCCCTACACATCCTACTTAACAGCTTACACCCCAATTCGATATGGGGCTCCAATTCTCCAACCCGGTCAGTCCCCGGTTACAAACGACTTAAAACAAGTAGCAGAATTTTGACTGCTCGTCCATCGACTACGCCATTTTGGCCTCGCCTTAGGTACCGACTAACCCGTCGAGGACGAACCTCGCGACGGAAACCTTGGGTATTCGGCGTCCCTGATTCTCACAGGGATAGTGCGCTACTCATTCCGGCATTCTCACTTCGTACCACTCCACCGATCCTTGCAGATCGACTTCACTGCGGTACGAACGCTCCCCTACCATACTTGTTCAAAGAACAAGCATCTCTGGCTTCGGTACATAACTTATCCTCGATAAATTTTCGGCGCCTATTTCCAATCGACTAGTGAGCTGTTACGCTATCTTTAAAGGATGGCTGCTTCTAAGCCAACCTCCTAGCTGTCTATGGACATAGACTTCCTTTGAAACTTAGTTATGATTTTGAGACCTTAGCCGAAAGTCTGGGTTGTTTCCCTCTCATCTCATCAGCTTAGCCCGATGAGATTGTCTAGCACGGTAGTGTACGTCGTTATTCGGAGTTTGGTTGAGACAACTCGGTTACCCTCGCTGCCCCATCCAGTAGCTCTACCACCGACAACACCTAGCGTGCCACGGTCCCCATAGACCTTTCGGGGAGAACCAGCTATCTCCAGGCTCGTTTGGCATGTTACCGCTAACCACAAGTCATCCGACCGAATTGCAACTCAGACCGGTTCGGGCTTCCCCCCGACCTTCATCGGGGTTCACCCTGCTCATGGATAGATCGCCTGGTTTCGGGTCTGCCACGCCGCGCTAAATCGCCCTATTCAGACTCGGTTTCCCTTCGCCTCCCTAAGTTAACTTAGTTAGACTTGCGCAACATGGCAACTCGCCGGATCATTCTTCAATAGGCACGAGATCACTCTCCTTGCGAAGAGCTCTCTCGGTTTGTCCGCAAACAGTTTCAGGTTCTGTTTCACTGGGCGTCCCGCCCTTCTTTTCGCCTTTCCCTCTCGGTACTTGTTCACTATCGGTATTCACTCATATTTAGCCTTGGAGGAAGTACAAACCCGTAGGGGCTTGTACAAGTGGTTCCCCCTGATTCCCTCAGAGTATTTGCTCCAAGGTACTTGGGAAATCTCAAGGTGACCTATCAATTTTGGATACGAGACTTTCACTCTCTATGGTCCGCTATTCCAAGCTGTTCTCCTATCTCAAGGTCTACCGTGCTGAGCTCCCACAACCCCGTCCCCATATTCAAAGAATATGGGGACGGTTTAGGCTCTTCCGCTTTCGCTCTCCGCTACTGACGGAATCTCTATTGATTTCTTCTCCTCACCCTACTAAGATGTTTCAGTTCGGGTGGTTCCCTCTACCACAACTATATCTTACCCAAAGGATAAAATCTTCATTGTGGAGTGGCCAAGTGTAAACTTGGTCGGGTTTCCCCATTCGGACATCGCCGGATCAAAGGATCGTGGCTCCTCCCCGACGCTTATCGCAGCCATGCGCGTCCTTCTTCGGTGAGTGAATCCAAGGCATCCACTGTCTGCGTTAGTATCAGACTTATACCTTGTATAAACCATTAACCTTGTAAAAATACAAGGAATTGGCCTACTTACGACCACAATAACAGAAATTGTGGTCGATTATTCTTTCTCTTCAGTTGTCAAGGTGCAATATCAAAATAGCTAGTCTTAACAATCCTTGAGTGGTGGCTCGCAACGATAATTATTCCAGTTGCCAACCACCATTCAATAACTGTCAAGACCTACCTCGATCCGCCCAGCTAGGGTGGACCGTGCCGGGATCGAACCGGCGACCTCGTCATTGCAAATGACGCGCTCTACCAACTGAGCCAACGGCCCCAGTTGCGAATCATAACCTACATCATAAAAAAACCGGCTCAAGGCCGGTATCTGCTACTTTCTCTAGAAATAATCTACAACAACAAAAAAACCCGCTTTAGTTGGTTTACTCTTGTCAAGATTTTTCTCATTAGCAGAAACCGTGCCTCAAAATCATTAAAATTAAAAGGCAATGCCTATTATACATAGATAATATCCTATCCGTCAAGACCCTGCAGCCACAACCCCAGTTTCCTAAAAGCAATAGCTCGCATGGAAAATTTATCCTTCTGTTCCGGCGTCATCTGGGCAAAAGTCTGATCATCTCCTTCGGGAATAAATATAGGATCCCAACCAAAACCCTCCCCAAGTACCTTATCAGATATTCTTCCTTTTACTCTTCCGTCAAAAATATGCATGTCACCTTTCTCATCCGTATAGACGACAATAATCAAAGCTTCAGCCCCTCGGTCTTTTGCACCTCTAAGAATTTTTAATATTCCATCATTTCCAAGCGTTTTCATAAAGGCATCTATATAAGTTCCAGGCAGGCCATTAAGATAATTGATATTCAAAGATACATCTTCAATAATTCCAGCTTGCTTTTGACTTTTCTCATATGCTTGTTTGGCCTTAGCAACGGCAACTTCGACGGGATCTAGAGATTGGATCTCTTCGACTTCAAGATCACAGGAAACTAGTTCAACAGCCGGCAGCAGCCTCTTTATCTCCTCAACTTTTTTCTGATTTCTAGTGTAAACATTGATTTTTGATGACATTTCAATAGCTATATCCTTTTGGGCATATTGCAACACTCCCAGAAATAATATATCATTTTTGCGGTTTTATCATGTACAAAAAAGGTATTACCCTTGCAAGAGTTGTCGACCCCAAAGGAAAAAAGATCGGATACTCCCACCCTCTTCCCGAACCATATCCCGAGGAGATATCAAGAATAAGATATGATCAAATAAGTAAAAACGGGCTTGACTTTGCTTACCATCTTGAATGTCTTGATGACACAGATAAGTTAAAACACTACCCAGATATCATAGCTGATACAAAGACCTTTTATACTCGCTATTTTTATAAACATGACTCACCAAGCTTGGGGTTAATAATAACTAACATTGATAGCACTAGGCTGGTATTCAAAAACAGCATTCCCTTGATCTTGCAAATGGGACCTCAAAGGCGAAAGGTTGCACTTGCCCAACGAGCAGTTTTCTTTGACCAAAACCAAAACGAGACAATATACAAAATAATCCATGACCTTGAAGCACAAATTATTAGTATTCCCCCTCGATCCAATCAAAGATCCAAAACTATTGAGGCCTCTCTAGGATTTAGCAAAAGCTACCCGTTTCCAACCCGAACTCCCGCATTTTCCGAGCTAGGATATAAAAAGAGAAGCACCGACAGAATAATAAGCAGGCGCGAAATCTTAACTAGCGGTCTTTTCAACAAGGTCGGTAAATATCCAAGGAGAATAATAGGGCTGGGGTCAATGCCTCCCGTTACTGGCTGGAGAGATACGCTTGTCACAGCGGCAATTGCCTATATGCCCTGCTTTATCCCCAGAAATTCTATTTTCGCTTTTGATATAGAAAGAAGAATTTCACTTGCTAACAAGGCAAAGTCAACCATTGATCAACTTAAGATCCCCCCTGCAGAAAAAGAAAGAGTCAATAGAAACATTGGTGCATCAATAGGAATTGATGTTGAGGAGGAGATTAAAGTTGCCAAAAAACTTTATGAAAAAGCTGGAATCAGGCTTTTTAGAATCTATACCATCGGATCAGACAAAAGAGTAATAGACATGGCACAGGCATTAAGGGCCGAATTTGGAGATACAATTGAAATTTTTGTAGGTCAAATCGCCGACAAAAATCAAGCATTAAGGTTGATTTCTCCCAAGATCCGTGTGGATGCCCTCGTCTTTGGACATGGTGGCGGACAACAGTGCACATCAGCCATAAACGGAATGGCAATAACAACCGTCGAAGATGTCTATAATGTTGTAACCGATCCTGTTTTTAACTCTACCTCAGTAATAGTAGAGGGAGGTATCGACAGATCAATAGGGACCGCCCTGATAATGGGTATAGACTGCTGCCTTGGTAACCAGAAAATGGTACACGGGACAATTGAAACCGGAGACTTATTTTTCCAACACTTAAATGGTAAGGTGTGCCAACCTTATCCCGGATCTGCAAGTCCTGTAACTCAATTAATTGAGTCTGAAGACGAAAATATAAGACAGAAAAGGTCAGACGCCTCAGGAAGGACATATAACCCTGAAGGGAAACCTGGTTTTATGTACCTTGAAAAGAAGGCAAACTCGATGTCTTTTTGGATAAATGAGTACTTAAGTTATGCAGCGCGAACCCTGGCGGATCTGGGGGTCAAAAATATTTCTGAGCTAAGAAATATAATCAAGAATGAAAAAACGGACCTCTTAAGAATAATGTCGGAGAAAACTCAATATATGGCAGACGCGTATGGAAATCATTAGAAATGGCATGCTACCAAGCCTCCTCACCTTGCAAATTCCTTTCGCTAGCCTGGTTTTACCTCTTTCGCAGCAAAGAAATTAACCTTATAACTCAAACACCCCTACATTCTTGTAAAAAAGGTTAATGTCAGACCAAGCAGATCTTTTCAAACTACAGAAGAAAAAACTCAGCCAAACAATCTTGAATACGACCTGCTTGGTCTCTTCTTCTTGTCAATTAAAGCACAAACCCTTTGCCAAGTTGGGAGTCTTTCTATATAGGTAGGTCTACCAATTCCACCATGGGAATGATAGACATTAAATTTTGGGTCTTTAACTATGTTCCAACCTCGAGCAATCATCTCACATGCCCAATCATAATCCTCACATTCTTCTAGCCTTTCATCAAAAGGATACTTTTTCCCATAAATCTTTTCTAATAATCGCGTTGGTATTGGTCATCCACTTACAGTAAAACTCTTTCTCTAAGCGCTTCAGACTAAAAAATAAATCTCCGAGTTTTTCGTCTAAGGAACCATCAGGAAGAGAGGTATAGTGTCCTGTCACAGCTGCCATTTTTGGGTCAGAGAAGTTTTCCATTGCATCCTGATACCATGTGCGGCTTACAGGAAGTGAATGACCAGAGATAATTCCTACATATTTGCCCCAAGCCTTTTTAATTCCAAGATTAAGCGCATAACTGTAGTTGAATTCATTTTCAGGCAGATTGATAACTTTTCTAATTGGAAAATCTTTTGCAATTTCTAGGGTCCTATCTGTTGACCCAGAATCCATAATTACTACTTCAAAATCCAACCGGCTCTGCATAAAAAGGGCTTTTAATACTTCACCCAGCCATTTTTCCTCATTCTTTGTTCGTATAACCCAAGATGTAGTTGGCGATTTGGGAAATTTTAGCTTCATAATTGCCACAGTCTGCAAGTATTTCAAACCTCACCGTCTTAATCCCTGCCTATCCAATTACACCTCTTTTCGAGAGCTCCAATAACCTTTACTACAATCCCTACAGTCTGATCCCAGTACATGGGGGTGCGCGAGGCAGGAATCGAACCTGCGGCCCCCTTCTTATCAGGAAGGTGCTCTAACCACTGAGCCACTCGCGCAAAAATACTTACAATTTTAAGCAAAACTCTCGTCTTGTCAGAAATGCTTTACCGCTAGACCACAAACATCAAGCTCAAAATACTTTTCAAGTTACTTGCTTTTATAAATTTATCACAAATTGGCCACAAAATCTAATAGATCAAAAATCAAAAAGTAAAAATAGAAACCATCCCAACACCCAAAAGAGGCAACCAATTTCCACCAGACACAACGCCCCCCCTCTGGACGCCAATACTTACTTCTCCCTTGTTTAATCTATCTTTTATGTATAATAAACTAGCTATGTCAGAAATTATCACACTCTCAATAAAAACCCCTCGCGATTCGTCTACCACCCCCGAGGCTGCAAAGACAATGCTTTCAGCTCTCACCAAAATCAACGGCGTTGGATTTTGGGAAAAAATCTTACTCGGGAAAAAACCAAAGGGTCTAGCTCTGGAAATTGCTTCAATCGGTCAAGAGATAAGCTTTTTGATAAGTGCAGACAAAGAACTAATACCTTTTATTGAGTCCCAAATTCAATCAAACTACCCCACATCTACAATCCAAAAAATTTCAGATCCACTAAAAAATGAGAACTTAAATATTATCAGCCTAACTCTGGTAAGAGGAAATTACTACCCTCTAGCAGTTTATAAAGATTTTAGCGAGATAGACCCGCTCTCATCCCTGCTTGCTGTCCTAACAAAGATGGAAAGAGGAGGAGTCTTTGTTTTTCAGATAGCACTTGAGTCAGTAGATGAAATTTGGCAATCAAGAGCCAGGGACTTTGCTGAAAGAGGAACGAGAAGAGACGACGGTACATATACCAGAAGACCGGATGCAAATATTATTTTTGAAAAAATTAATTACCCGGGGTTTAGGGTAAGTTTACGGCTTATCAGTAATTCAAATACAACACAAACCGAATTTTTATCCGCCTTGGGGGTTTTTAATCGTCCTGATGGAAACTCAATAAAAGTTTTTAAAATACCTTTGTTTGACAAAAACCGCGAAAAAAGCTTTACTCTGAATCGCCGTGTCCTGGGAGGGAACATCTTAAACATTGAGGAAATAGCAACCCTCTGGCACCTTCCAAATGAAAAGATTAAGGTTCCGGGAGTTGCCTGGGGAGGAGACATACTCTCAGAACCTCCAAACAACCTGCCAATAGCAGAAGGGCTAGATGAGTCTCAAAAGCTTCAAATAAACTTCTTCGCTAAAACGATCTTTAAAAACCACAATGCTATTTTTGGCATAAAAGATGCCGATCGGCTCCGACACATATGGACAGTGGGAAAAACTGGTACCGGTAAATCCACAATGATAGCCAATATGGCAATAGACGATTTTAAAAAAGGTCGAGGTGTTGCTGTAATTGACCCGCATGGAGATCTTTGCGAGGATCTGCTTGATTACATACCCAAAAATCGCATAAATGATACAATCTACTTTAACCCAGCAGATAGGGAATTCCCTATTACCATTAATCCACTCGAAGTTACAAATCGAGAAGAAGCAGAACTTGTTACATCGGGACTGATGAGCATTTTTACTAAAGTCTGGGCAAATGTCTGGTCTGCAAGGATGGAATATATACTCCGTAATTCATTCTTAACTCTGACTGAAATTCCTGGAACCACGCTATCGGATGTTTTAAGCCTTTTAGCCAACCGCTCCTACAGAAATAGGGTCTATTCAAAGATTAATGATCCAGCTTTAATCCACTTTTGGAAAGAAGAATTTGAGAAGATGCCAGATAGGCTTCAAAAGGAAGCAATAGCTCCCATCCAAAATAAGGTCGGGCAGTTTGTTACATCCCCTATAATACGGCGGGTTATCGGCTACCCAAAATCAACAGTTTCGCTTGATGAAGTTATCAATAATAAAAAAATCTTTATTGCAAATCTTTCTCAAGGACGGCTCGGTGAAGATAATGCGGCTTTGCTAGGGGCCACACTCATTACCAAATTCCAACTTGCTGCAATGAGAAGAGTAGATATCTCCAAAGAGCAAAGGACTCCCTTTTTTCTATATGTTGATGAGTTTCAGAATTTTGCCACAGATTCATTTATCAAGATACTCTCCGAAGCAAGAAAATTTGGTCTTTCCCTAACTTTAGCAAATCAATATATGGGTCAGCTCCCGGAACATGTTACCAAGGCTATCTTGGGGAACGCAGGAACGCTAATTGCTTTTGCAGTTGGAGCTGAAGATGCATCAAGAATACATAAAGAATTCGCAGAGGTTTTTTCACAAAACGACCTTGTCAACCTGCAGAACTTCCAAATTGCAATAAGAATGACAATCGATGGCCATATTGTAAGACCGTTTGTTGCAACCACGCTCCCTCTCCCAATGTCACGAAATCAGAACCGCGAAAAAGTAATCAGAGTCTCAAGAGAAAGGTATGCAAAAAAACTGAAAAACGAAAAAGTTCGAGAACTTGAAAATACAGAAATTGAGGAAAACCAAACCGGAACTCCCAATGAGGTTACAATTCTTGAACACAAATAATTTTATCAATAAGTGAAGGTAGTACTTCTTCAAAAGAAAACTTTCAATACGAAGAAATCATAAACGGAACCGAAACTCGTGTTCTAACCCCTCAAGAATTGAATGCAAGTACTATTAAAAGGATTGCTGCAGTTGCATTACTTGGCCCTGATCCAAACACAGATGTAGGGCATGCTTTCAGAAGAAGGTACGGAACCCGTGAGATGCTTACATACCTTGCCACAATGTCACCGAAAACTCCGATTGAATTTACCCAAACAACTGTTGGGCTATATTTCCCCAACCCCAGAAAAGACCCCTGGAAAGCAGTTGCAGAAACTCTAAAAAGCCCTCCCGAGAAACAATCCTTTTTAATAAGATATGCCAACCAAATGGCTTTTGTGACCAAAAGAGTTGTCGGCAAAACACCATTTAGAGATGTAAAACTTTTTTTACCATCCTGGGTTATCGGGGTTAATCAAGTAGTATGCGCAAAACCTCCCGATGTAAAAAACGAAATTGATACTATCATTAGCGAACAAGGGTGGGTCGTGGGACTAGTGGCAATGGCAGCAAGGGGAATGGAGAAAAAAGATATTTTAAGACATCTTCAACAATTCGAAATCGACTTTGATAAACGAATGCCCAAGCTCGGCTGGTTTACAGATGGTAGTGGAGAAAATCAATTATCCCGACTTATCGCCAATTTACCCAAACATAAAGGATTTAGGCTCGATTTTGTAACTTTAAGTGAAATAGAAAGAATAATCGATCTTTTGTATCAAAAGCTTCCAAAAAATTTTTTACCAGATTCAGATCCTCGAGAGATAAGAAGAGACGCTCCAATTATCGTTAAAAAAGGAGAATTAGTTTTCGTGCTACCCTCCGAACACGAATATCTTATCCGCGAAGCCATTGCTGGAGGTAAAACAAAAGAAGAAATACACAAATCCCCCAAAAGCGAAATAGGTAAAAATAAATTCATAGACAGACTTCTTACAGTATATCCGATTATTCAAGAAGTTGACTTTTACCCTTTCTACCCTTTTATGATATCCGACCGTGAACCATCGCATTAATAATCAAAAAGCGGTACCTTTATATAGCCAGCCTCAATCTGAACTCGTGAAAAGATAGTGTGAAAATGTATAAGGTCTTCGGATTGTACCGACTATCGTAGTGAGAAGTGAGTGATGAGTTGTGCGTTCAATACAACAACCTCCTTCTGTAAGCGTATATTCGCTTCCCCAAAATATTATAGCTTGACCGTAAAGCTCTTATATCGATATTGCTAAAATTGACCCCAATAATATCAAGCAAAGCCACTGTCTCGTTCACTGAACCTAAAGCTATCGAAAGAAACTGCGAAAAGTCCTTCCTTATTAGTCTTCCATAACCCTCTGCGATATTAGCAGATACCGAAACACAAGCTCGCTTTATTTGTTCACATATCGAATACTCTTTTTTTAGGCTAGGATTCTTGCAAAGGTCAAAAACCTCTTTGGCTAAAACAAGAGATTCTTTATATACTTCAATATCTTCAAGTCTTTGTATCTTTTTCTTCACTTATCTATTCTACGACTCACTACTCATTTCTCACAACCCACCACTCCGCCTAAGGCGGAGACTTGACAAATAGCACTCTATATGCTAGACTGCTTACACTCTAGGATAATTTAATATTACAGCTGATTTCAATACCTGCGAGAATTTCCTAGAATTCGAGCAGAGATAGTGAACTCAGATGCTATAAGCTAGCGAAGCTCTCAAAACCTCAAGGTTTTGAACTAGCTTCTATTCTGGGGTAATTAAAAATTGAAAATTTACACATCCAAAGCATTTTGCTAAGGATAATAGATGCTTTAGAGGACAGCCCTACCAGAGCTGGCAAGATTCTGGTAACGGTTAATTAAAAAATTTTTTGATTAACTGTCTTTTTGATAGTTAAATAATTACCCACCTCTCTAAAGGTGGATTTTGCGTTTAAGGGGTCTGGATAATTTAATAAATTGTCTGGACCCACCAACGCAATAATCCCTCTAAGGCCTCAAAGAAATTTCACTAGCGGTTAGCTGAGAGAGGTTTGCGGTGGATCCAAAATTTTCTATGAACACTGCCCTCTTTCAACTGACCGTTAAGGTCAGTTTAAGTTTTCTAATAACACTGAATAAGTTGTGAATAGCTCACAGCAAAATTTAGTTAGTTAGAAACTTAATATCGCTCTTTTAAATATCCGGGTAAAAATTACTGAAGGCAATATCCTCATAGAGGGTACGGAGAAAATAAGCCATAAGCTTGTTTCTTCCCCACCCTCTAGTGAGGTACTTACAAAGGCACCTGCTTTCAAAAAGCATGAGTTAGGCTTTCTTCGACCTAGTCGAGATCGCAATCCTCAATGTCTGAGTAGAAAACAAGGCCCTGATGACATTGGCAAAGAAGTGAAAGTCACACGCCAAGTGTCACAGCTCAAATGGCTCGCAAGGAAAATTGGGTCGAACCATTTTAATCTAGTCCAAAAGGAGTTTTTTGAGATGAACCGCAACCAGAAACTGTTTCGTATCCTGTCGGTTATCACCGCCCTGTTCTTTTTCCTGCTCATGGTGGCAATTTCAGTTCCCCAGAGCAACACCAGCGCGGCTACGGCGATGAGCATCGAGGGGTGTCGTCGCAATCCCACGCACCCGAGCTGCCCGCCGCCGAGCGAGACGAAGACGCCCCTGCCACTGAAAACCGCCGTTTTCGTCAAGCCGGAAGAAGGCAGGGTGAAAGTATGCCCTGTTTGGCCATACCTGCAGGAAGTTTGGGACGAAAAATCCCACTCGTGGGAGATATTATACTACGAGATTGATCCAGTGGGATGGCCTGTCTTCGTCTCAAATCTGACATTTGCTGCTGCCGCGTCTTTCCGTAATCCCACAATTTCGCGGGACAATTGTGCCTTCTCGGCACAAGTTCAAGAGCCCGGCGGTGAATGGACGATTCGTGTCTATGACTTCGGTCTTAACCGGATCGACCGCTTCGGTCATCTGGTAGGATACGAACCAGAATTCGTTCTAGTTCAGGAAGACTGGATTTACTTCCGAGGAAAAGACGGATACCTATACAAGGGGAATTACCTCACTGGCAAAGTCGAAAAGACCGAGTACAAAGGTAGTTACCCCCACAGTGTCCCTCTTGACGCGCAGTCCTATAAGCTGGCCTTTACCACTCCTGGGGGCACATTAGCAGTGCTTTACAGCAACGGGGTCTATTACTCATCAGATGAGTATTGCGAGCGCGTTGAATGGAAGCCATCTGGTGGAGACCTTGTTTGCCGCTCAGGAAAGCTGCAGCTACGATGGTTATCTGCAGTGGAAGCTTTTAACGATATCTTTAGGGGAGTAGGGGCAGTAGCCATTTCCCCCAACGATTCCGGCGTGGCCATCTTCACAGGCAGTGGGCAATTTGTTGCATACAACTACGCCTGGTTTGTAAGTTTAATTCCCTTTGGAGATAAACTTGGATTCGGCTCTGATATTGGCGGCAATTTCATCTATGCCACCAAGTAATTTTGCATTCACTTCGGTGAATGACCTGGAGATTTATCAATTTGGATTAATGCCTATTGCTCTATATGGGCGATTTGGCTAGAGCCAGAGAGGAGAGTGTCCAAGGGGGACTAGATGAGAGAAGAATTAGATAGAACAAGCACAACTTGTTCGAAAAGCAAAGCGCTAAGCGCCCCGCCATCTAATTTCCACCCTCTATCTAGTCCCCAGTAAGTTTTAGATTTTGACATTTGTCGAAATCTAAAAGATTACTTAGCACATTTAAAAAATTAGATTGAAGAACTTTGAGTTTAGCTAAAAAGCTTAGCTGCACCCATGGTTTTTCATACTAGAAAAGGAAGGAGGTAAAAACCATGCCGCCAGTAGTTAAGTTCGCCGCAGCCTGCGCCTTATTGGCTGCAGCCACAGTGGCCTGTTGGATGACCGTAGTGGTTCCATTAATTCCGGTCATTCAAAGCGCTTTAGGTTTGTAATTTGAAACGGCATTGGCCCTGTAGGCTAAGAAAGCAAAGCCTACGGGGCCAACCGTAATTCCCTCCTCCCAGAGGAGCTTGTTTGAATCTAAATGAAGCAAGGGAATGCAAATCCCAACCAATAAATTTTTTCTATTATTAGCAATTATTTATTTACGTTTCATTTTCTTTCATCAAGCTCCTCATACACAGTCTTCGGCATAGCCGAACTGATGAGTCCCGCTGGATATTCGCTATTTGGCTGGGACGAAACTGTTAGTTCGTTAAAATAGCGAGTTGGAATTTAATTCCTTTGAGGGAGTCAAGTTGTATCTGATGATATTGTACGTGATAATCCTCGCTTTTTTAGAAGGATTGGATGATTAACCAAGATACTCATCATAACATTAACAAAAAGGAGAAAACATGAACGCGAATTGGCTTTTGGTAATCGCACTTGTTTCTGCAGTCTTGGCCATCTTGACTGCAGGTAAATCGCAAAAAATTGCTGCGGTCTTTTTGGCAATTGCAGTTACTATCGCACTCGCAGCTTTCTGCGCGATGGGGTCTCCGGAAATGATTTAGTTCGGGCGACATCTGGCGTTTTTCCCCCATTCCTCTAACCTGGCCCTGAGGTGAAGGAAAAAGAACGCAGGTAGTACTCAAACAAATATCCTTGTCACGAAACTGTTTGCAGGCAGTTGTGATACCCCGAAAGCTTTCGGTGAAAAATGGATCATAAAATCTAGGCTTATAAAAGTCTTTAGGCGAAATACCTATTAGTCCAAAGCGGGCTCGGAAAAGGTGCCTGGGGATAGCCATGGAGTGCGTGAGAGCTGCAGAGTGTTGAAGCGCGAAGATGCAACCATTTTGCATCATTAATTTTTTATATCTTCGCAAATCAATCTCCTTCTCCGCACTCCAATGTAATACCTTTACCTAAATGCTACAGTCTCCACTTAATCACTGGACTGATGAGTCCCGCTGGATATTCGCTATTTGGCTGGGACGAAACTGTGGCTATCATAAATCGGAAACTTGGCATCACATCTTGAAAAACTATCGTTGACAAAGAAAATCCTTAAATGGCTTAATAAAAAGTATAACAATTTACTATTCTTGTTGACTCGAGCCGGCTTGTCGCAAAGCAAAGTGAAGTTATAAGTAAATTATTGTCAGAGCAAGAGGTTCCCTATACACAAGTAGCTAAACTTGAAGGAAAACTTGAGAGACATACAACAAAGCTAATAAGTGATCTTCTTGTACAAATTGATCCTATATCAAAAGAAGTAACAGCGGTGCGCGAATAAAGACATCCAGTCGAAAAAAATTGAAGCTCTTGAAGAAATCCATCGAAAAGGAAAACACTCGCCTGCCTCAACTAGCTAAAGATGGCTTTCGTGGACAAAACCAAATAAGGTAGTCGAAATTTTTCTATTTTAAGGTATAATTGAGATAAGATTGGTATCCAAAAGTGCGGGGGCTACTGGGCAAAAAGCCTCTAAAGCAGTCCGCCGTCCCGGGGTTAGATCCGGGAAAGCGGGTCAGCCTTTTAGCCTCCGCGCTTTTAAACATCAAAAAACCCTAGCCATAAAACAGAGGATTATCACTCGTTAGCCAGGCAATTTCACCTGCCTGACAGGACTTTTCTCCGCCACAATTACAAAATAAGAAAAATCCTCAATCCACTGCTTATTTTCTTCTGTTTTACCCGCACCGATAACTGATCTAGATACTTCTTTGCCTGAGTAAGACCTTGCTTCAAAATAATCATTATCCTCTTTTTTCTCTCAGGTATAGTTTATGCTATATTTACTTATGTACCCTTTCTTTGCCTTATTTTTCTTCTCTTCCGCAACATATGTTTTGATTTTCCTTTTAACTGAGAGCAAAAGCCCACCTTTTTTTGGAGCATTTATCGTAATTAACGCAATCGTTTATTTTTATTTCATTATTTACTTTATAGCTAAGTCTATATTAAAGATAAGGATATCTTTTCGTGAAATTGGTTTTATTAAAAAATTATCATCAGCCTTAGCAAAATTTGAACTATTAAAAACACTGATACTCTCGACCCTCAATCTTATCTATATGTCACTTATTGCTATTACTACCCTACTTCTGTTTGCGATATTAATTTATCCTTCAATCGAAGATTACATTTTAGAAAAAATGACTTCAAAAAATTTTTCTTCTGATATCTATGAAATAAGAGCCAACCTGAATCACCTTCAATATGACATAAAGGACCTTAAACGTAAACTTTATTTTTCTCAAAATCCTGATAGTTATGAGTATGAAGACGATGACTACATTTACAAATTAGTGCTTGATACAAACGAACTCCTTACATCTGTTAGAAATGATTATTACTTATACGATATTCAAATCTTTTCCAAAAAATCAAAACTTCTAGAAGTAGGCTGGCAATCAGGTGGCATTGAACTACACCAATCCGAGGCAAAAAATATTGATAGCACAGTTAAGGAAATAAAAGGAGATCACAGAAGTTTTCCGGTTCTAAACGATAAAGAAATATTTGTGATAACTGTAATAGACAAGGACATCAAAAAAATTTACATTATTTATCCCAAAGAAAGCCAAAATGATGAAGATTACGAAAAAGTTAAGAACCTTGAGTTCTTAGAAGGAATGATAGTGACATATACCAATTATGAATTCTTGGAAAATGAGGGCAAGATTCGTCTATTCTTAAGTGAACCGCTTAATGGCAGTTCATCCGTTATTGTAACCTTTAGAACTGACGACCAAGGTCGTGTCATCGTCACAAAAAACTTGGAAAGAACAAGCTAGAAGAGATTATATAGTCGAGAAAAAACCCGCCTCACCAACTGGCAATTTTGCAGTTTTCTTACAACTTACAAGTCTGCAACATTAATATCCAAAATATAGCCGGAAGCAGGTTGTGAAGTTTTATAACCTTAAACCCTCACATTAAAAGGGGGTGTGTCACAGCTTGTGCATAAAGCACAAGTGCCGTGAAATCAACTCCTTAGAAAGGAGGTGATCCATCCGCTCCTTCCAGAACGGATACCTTGTTACGACTTAATCCTCATCGCTGGTTTCACCTTCCCCCGATTCACTCGAGGTTCGGGTGCCCCCAACTTTGCTGACTTGACGGGCGGTGTGTACAAGACCCGAGAACGTATTCACCGCGACTTTGCTGATTCGCGATTACTACCAATTCCGCGTTCATGAGGGCAGGTTGCAGCCCTCAATCCCCACTGAGAAGCCGTTTTTGGGATTAGCTCCGTGTTACCACTTGGCAACCCTCTGTCGGCTCCATTGTAGCATGTGTGTAGCCCTGGACATGAGGACCATGCTGACTTGACGTCGTCCCCGCTTCCCCCCGAAACAAGTTCGGAGAGTCTCCTGTGGACATTTAACACAGGACAGGGGTTGCGCTCGTTACCCCACTGAAGGGAACACCCCACGGCACGAGCTGACGACAGCCATGCAGTACCTGTTCTAGGTTCCATGAAAAATCAAGGATCGCCTTCTATCTCTAGAAGACTAACACCCTAGAATGTCAAGCCCAGGTAAGGTTCTTCGGTTCGTCTCGAATTAAACCACATGCTCCACTGGTTGTGCGGGTCCCCGTCAATTCCTTTGAGTTTTAAGCTTGCGCTCGTACTCCCCAGGCGGCTCGCTTAACGCGTTAGCTTACGAGACAGATCCCGCTTTTTCCTCAACAAACAACTCATATACTAAAGCCACTAAAAAAATATGTTGGCAGAGCTTTTGTATATAAGGGTTAAGAAAAAAGCGGGACCTATCCCTAGCGAGCATCGTTTACTGCTAGGACTACAGGGGTCTCTAATCCCTTTCGCTCCCCTAGCTTTCGTCTCTCAGCGTCAAAATACCCCTAGCTACCTGCCTTCGCCCTCGGTGTTCCTTAACATATCAACGGATTTCACTCCTACATGTTAAGTTCCAGTAGCCCCGAAGTACTTCAATTCTGGAAGTATCATTCCCATCTCCGAGGTTAAGCCCCGGGCTTTAAAGAATGACTTTCCAAAACGCCTACAGACGCTTTACGCCCAATAAATCCGGACAACGCTTGCATCCTACGTATTACCGCTGCTGCTGGCACGAAGTTAGCCGATGCTTATTCGCCAGCTGGTCTCCCAACTGGCAAAAGAGGTTTACGATCCAAAGACCTTCATCCCTCACGCGGCGTCGCGGCGTCAGGCTTTCGCCCATTGCGCACGATTCCCGGTTGCGCCACCCGTAGGTGTATGGCCCGTATCTCAGTGCCATTCTGGGGGTGCACGCTCTCACGTCCCCTACCCGTCATAGCCTTGGTAGGCCGTTACCCTACCAACAAGCTGATAGGCCGCAAGCCTCTCCCTCGGCGGGCAGTTACGCCCTTTGATGCAAAGCACCTCATGCGGTATTAGCCATCCTTTCGGATGGGTATTCCCCACCAAGGGGTAAGTTCTTACGTGTTACTCAGCCGTTCGCGACTGCCTGTCTTGCGACAGACCGTTCCACTTGCATACCTAATGCACGCCGCTAGCGTTAGTCCTGGGCCAGGATCAAACCCTCAAATAAGTGTCCAAACTTTAGTTTGGACCTCAAGGACCGCTTCCAGCTATATTTTGGACCTAAACCAATAGGCTTAGGAAAAATATGCATTTTTTTAAGTTTTCAAAGAGCTAAAATTAAAAAACCGCCAGAAGGCGGTTTAATCTTTATTATAATGCCTTCTGTCACATAATACTTGCAAACCCAACTTACTTAAATGATCAGAATACGCCCATTATATCACAGTCACAAAAAATGGCAAGGACTGGTAAGTCAAACTAGGAATTATTTTTACCCACTCTTGATTTCATAAATTCAATGCCAATTGGCACCAACGATATTAGGATAATGCCAACAATTACTAAACTGAAATTATGTTTTATAGCTGGTATGTTGCCAAAAAAATATCCTGCAAAAGAAAAAAGAAACACCCAAACAATTCCTCCAAAAACATTATAAGAGATAAATTTGCCGTAGTGCATCTTTCCCACCCCTGCAACAAACGGAGCAAATGTGCGGACAATCGGCACAAAACGGGCAAGAAAAATAGTTTTTCCGCCATGCTTTTTGTAAAACTCCTGGGTTTTATCAATATGGTCCTGGTTTATAAATGGAATTTTAGGGTTATCGACTATCTTTTGGCCAAAGAAATGTCCTATCCAGTAATTAGCGGTATCTCCCAAAATAGCCGCCGCAGTCAAAACCACAACCAATATTAAGATATTCAAATCACCCAAGGCTGCAAAAGCACCTGCTGCAAAAAGTAGGCTATCACCGGGCAAAAACGGAGTAACCACAAATCCTGTTTCTGCAAAAACTATAGTAAAAAGTATCAAAAAGGTCAGCACCCCATACTTAGCAATAATTTCCCCAAGATGGACATCAATATGGAGGACAAAATCAGCTATAGCGGCAATAAATTCCACAAACCTGATTGTATCTAATTGCTACTTGTTAAATCAATGAGAGAAAAATAAACGGAGATTTGACAAATATCTCCCCCAATCTCTAAAATACCAATATGGGAGACAGAAACAATCTTGCCAGACCCGAAGAGATAACACAAGAAAACCTGACGGCAATTCTAGTTTCCATCGGAATTAAGAGAGAACAAAAAGGAAGTTCAGAAACTTTAATCCCCTATATCCACAAAGTCCGTGAGTTTGTAGAAAAACTGGGCAACAAAGCCGCAATTGTCCAGCTTCTTGAGGAGGAATTCCTCTGTGCACAGCACATGGTTATGGAAGAGAAATCTAAGGGACAAGAAGCAGATAATAACAGGCTGAATGAAGGGTTATCGATAATGGAAGATACCTCAAAGGCCCTAAAAGAATACGCCGAAGCAAACAGCAATGAGCTTGATTTAGTTGTCAGGGCAAGAGTTTTTAGATTTCTGGGAAAGTCCGAAGAATATAAAGCAAAATACGAAGAATCTGAGAGATACTATAGACAAGGACTTGACCTTATTCACCAATGTACAAAGATAGAGGAAAGATTTCATAGATTAGAAATCGAGGGCTTTCTTTCGTACTCCTTAGTAAAACAGGGCAAGATTGAAGAAGGGCTGGCGCTGGCAGTAAAAGTTTTAGAAGACTATGATAACTCTGACGAAGGAAAATGGTTGAAGGAAAAGAATTACTATACTTGGGCAGTCTGGAAATCTGGAATTGAAATAAGGACAGCTGAACATTTTGCAAAAGACAATAAATATAAGGATATGGTAAATAGATTTCTCTCGGATGCAGAAGATATCTTAAAAATGCCAGACGGAAATACAGAAGTCTTCCGCCTAAGACTAGATGAGCTTAATACTGTCAAGGATTTAGCAAGGGAAAATATTCAATAGTTATTACTCCTCTTTCAGCTAAGGACCACTCAAAATTATGCAAAATCCCAACGGATTTTAGCTTTGCCATCGCAACAATGCCTAAATCCCTTTTGCAATTTCCAAAATGGTGACCCTACCGGGAGTCGAACCCGGGTTTACACCTTGAAAGGGTGCCGTCCTAACCATTAGACGATAGGGCCTTTGTGACCCCGGGAGGGCTCGAACCTCCAACCATCAGCTTAAAAGGCTGTTGCTCTGCCATTGAGCTACGGGGCCCCAAACTAATAAGTAACAGATAAGACCTTAATCAGATCTTGTGATGAATAATGCTATTTTAACATCTCAAGCTTTCTTTTGCTATAATTGGGTTACTTGAATTTCTTTGCGGGATCGTCTAATGGTAGGACATGGGACTTTGGATCCCAGTATCTAGGTTCGAATCCTAGTCCCGCAGCCACTAAGAAGAAGAAAGCCGCGAGGAGGTAGCGCTTGCCGTACCCACCTCCGCAGCAAGTGCGCAAATTGGGCCTTTTTGAAACTTGCGGAGAGCCGCCGATCCTTTAAAAAGAAGTTCGAGACGACAGTTTTTGCCATGATTGATAAATCATGGCAACTATTTTTTGCGCGCGCGATTTTTTCTCAGCTTAGCCGAGCATATATTAGTTACCTTCTTTTGTTAAAACCCATTTCGTAAGTAATCCGTAATCACTCGTCTTTTTTCATCTGTAGTATCTGCACTTTCTATCCTCTTTCTCAATTGATCAATATCCAAATTTGGGTCACGATCAAAATAGTGACATCCGCTTGTTGCGTATTTAATAAATTCCACTGACTCCAAATGGTAGGGTTTTTCTTCTGCCATACTCCCAATCGTGATTGTAACAACTTCATCTCTGGCGTTCCTTATCGCATCTTTTTTGTACTCTTCTTGAACTAGTGGGTTATCACTAACAACGCTTATAACCAGAGTCATCAGTTTATGGTTAATTTGAACAAGTTCCTCATTTTCCAGTTCTTTGCCCTCTGTATCAGTAACTGAATAATATTCGACACGAAAAGGTTCATCCTCAAAAAATTGAGATCTAATTCTTTCCACTCTCCCTAATTCTTCTATGTTAGGTAAATGAGTAGGAAAAATTCGGTCGATGACGAAATGGGTTCTTTCATGGATTTCAATATCAGTTGTTCCCACTTTTCCTTTACCACCCTCTATCGTAGTTATCGCAAATGGTGACTTGGCTAGTGCCTCGCCATAAATCGCACGAAATATTTCTTGCCTCCTTGGTTCATCGCCAATATTGGCATCGACTAACTCCTTCACTTGCTCAAAGCCCAAATATGAGATGTTGTGAAGTTCCTCGCTTTTATCCCCTATTACGTCTGGGTTGCTGGCTAATTTCTTGGCAACATTTGATAACTGTAATTTTAGTTGGATAGGTATTCCTCCTTCTGCACATAATTTTTCCAAAGCCTCTTTCACATTAGCTCTACATGACAAAGTGTCAGATAGAACATGCTGCCATCTCCTCTTCTACATAGTCCACGTCCAAAGTGATTATAATTTTTTTTGTTGCTGGATCAAACCCATTGTTTGGCCTGTCATAATCCCATCCATATTTGTATGTAACTTGGGCCAATTGGGCTTCCGGATAAATCTCGTTCAAGATTTCCATTCCACGAGATTCTCTCGCATCTCTACTAATCCTGCTTTCAACTACGACTGGTTCTCTGGCTGGTTCGGCTGCCCCAATCTTAAATTCCATCGTGAACGGTTCCGAATTTATCATAATTTCTTTGACAGCCAAATAGTTTGCATTTAAATTATATCATTACACATTTTTCAACTTTTATGAACTCCTATTCATATGGGATAACCATCAAGATATTATTATGCAAACGCCATTGTTGTTTGAGGAATTTGTAGTGTCTTAATTTCTTCCCATCACTCCTTGATTAATTGAACATGAATAGAGTATCTTCAAAAGCCTTAACAATCTTCTCTAATGCCGCTACTATCTTTACTAGGCAGCCAAATATTTCAGAGCAAGTGTAAACAAAGTACAGGTAGATGTATGATACTCACACATTACTAAAATGAAATTTTGGCAAACAGACACTCTCATTGTTTACAACCTATTATCTTTTCTTGCTTTTATAAAAGGCGTATGAGTCAGCCAGGAAAGACAACACCTACGGTCAAACCCCATGGTTGTTTTGGATGGGAATTTTTGTATGGGGCGATGCAGTTATCTTCGGTCTCTTTTAGTCTTTGTCTTCCACCCTTGCTTACTTATTGAATGACTGGTTACTGTTTCTTTTACTAATCTCCGTTTTTTGGTTGATACGAAGCCTTGGTGAAACATTTTACTGGTTTAACCGGCAGTTTTCTAAAATTAACCGCAACCCACCAAACCGTATGCGAGGATGCAAATTTTTTAAAAACGACTCTATCTGGTTTGTCTATCAAATAGCTTGGCAGTGTGTGTCACGGTGGTTACTGTCATCACCACAATATATTTAGGAAACTTATGGGTAACAAAATTCTAGACCGATCTGCTCAGCCAAAAAGAATTAGAAAAAGGTAGGGAGGCGACGCTTGACACTCGCGCCTGAGCGGAAAGCACGCAAATTGGGCCTTTTTTTGAAACTTGCGGACAGCCCCCGGAAAGAGAAAAAGAAAAAACGCAAAAAAATTAAAGAACTTCTACCGCACTTTGATTGCGTAACCTGTCGGACACGGAAAGGATTGCTCCCACTGTCAGATTGCGCAATTAAAAAAGCAATCCTTTATAAATCTGAGTCCAACTTTAATGCGGCAAATCTTGTTAAAAAATATCAAGTTTATAAAGATTACCCATTTCTTTCTGGATCTCTTCTGTGATTTCCTTCTACCCCTCCTTCTATCCAGGCTCTAACCTCCTCTACATTGCTTAATATCCTTTCTGCTTCCCTCGGAGGGCAACTTGCCAATACAGCCCTTCTATACTCCTCCCAATCTACCCCACTAAGATCGGGCATGGGGTGATCAAGTCTCAAACCATCCCATTCTGCTTCCCAAGGAGGAATTTCTCCCTTCCTTACCTTTATTCGATTAACTGTAGCTCTTAATTTATCAGCAATTGTTTTCCTCGCCATTTTTCTCACCCCCTTTCATTTTTTCCCACTAAAAAACCTCCCTTTCAGGAGGCTGGTAAAAAGATGTAATTATTTAACTAATACACCACAACCCAACCTCCCGTTAGGAGGCAAAAAAGAAAACAAAATTGTTTCTTTGGGTTGTCATGTGGGGCATATCTTATCACTGATTGCTAAAAGGAGTCAATATAATTGAAGTATTTAGCACAAGCAATATCATTAACCCACTATACCAGTTTCCTCAAGGCCGCTGAAAATCCAAAATTTCTTGATAAGTTGAGCCTGAATTTGACCAATAAGGGGCTACCCAAACAAAATGCCTCCACCTCTTGAGTCTTATCCGATTGACTCAAAACAGTGTCCACCGCAGTAAAAATAATGTAAAATTCACAAATATGAGTAAACTTAATGCCTCTCAGCTTCGCGTCTCCCAGCCAACAAGAGAAGACCTCAAGCAAATTAAACGTACCCCAATCTATTTAATAATGGATCGAATAATTGACACATATAATATTGGGTCACTATTCCGCCTTGCAGATGCAACAGCTTGCAAAAAGGTATATCTTTGCGGTGATATGGAGTATCCCCCTTCCTCGAGAATCCACAAAGCTGCAGTTGGAACTGAAAATTGGGTGCCATGGGAGAAAAAAGACAGTACAGTGGAGGTAGTTGAAAGGCTCAAAAAAAGAGGTGTCCAAATTATCGCAATCGAGCAGTCACAGAGATCCATCCCCTACAGCAGGCTGGGCGAAGTGGTGAGAACTCCTTGTGCAATAATTGTAGGAAACGAAACCTTCGGCATAGAAAGGGAAATCTTGAAAATGGCAGATTTGATAGTAGAGCTCCCAATGCTAGGAATTAATAAAAGCTTCAATGTATGGGGCTGTGCAGCTGTTGTTATTTATAAAATTCTTGAAGGAATATTGTATAAGTAAATCCCCAATCGGTCAGACAAACCAAAAGTCAAGACGTAATTGGAAGAAAGTCAAAGGGCTGCCTCAACTGCGCTCTTCATATCATTGTAGCTATATGCTCCCGGAAAAAGAGTATCATTAACTGCAAAAAAGGGAGTCCCCTGGGCCCCAAGGCTTTTAGCCAGCTCAACATCCTTTTTGATTCTATCTGCATATTTTCCGCTCTCCAAGCAATCCTTCATAAATTTACTATCGACCGCACTTGATAGAAATTGAGCAAGCTCGCCTGCTTTGGAAACATCGTTTCTGACACTGTTATTAAGAAGGTCATATCCCTTTGAAGTCATCAAAAGGTCATGTGCCTCCCAGAATTTGCCTTTCTCGTAAGCACAGTAAAGAGCTTGTGCTCCCATTTCTCCATTCCCATGTCCGGGAGTATAGATGTAGACAAAGGAAGCCTTGCCTTGATCTAGCAACTTTTTAAACTCAACAAGCGGTGCAATATATTTACCACCATCGGATACTAAAGTAAAACTAGTCCTACCCCCTGAATCCGCATCAACTTTCTTATTCAGCTCAGGATTCTTCCCGGACGCAATATGGCAATAAGGACAACTCGTATCCGAGACCATCACCAACACAAGCTTTGCATTTTTCTTTCCAAATTTGATCACGTCCTCATCAAACAATTTCCTAATTTTTTCAATTGTGACTTTTGGCTGTTGCTGGGCATCCGTTGTTGTATCCCCAGTACCAGCCGTGGTAGTAGTTACAGACCCACCTTTCTCAAGAGATGAGACCTTTTGCCAAAGAACTCCAACTGCAAATGCCAAACCAATTGAGGCAAGAAGCAATACTGGCACCAATCTCTCCAAGAGTGATCCTTTCTTTCTGGAGGCTTTCTCATCCATGATAAGTATTGTCCTTAGAAATTCAATGTTTGTCAACAAGCGAAAATTCAAAACTTTCTATAAGTAAGGTAAACACCTTCTGTTTACCAGTTTGGAATATCTTTATCTAAAAATTTAAGAGCATCCATCGCTGCCATACATCCAAATCCCGCTGCTGTTATTGCCTGTCTGTACTTAAAATCATGGACATCGCCTGCCACAAAAACTCCTTCCTTTATTTCTGTCTGAGCAACTTTATCAACAACTATGTATCCTTTCTCATCAGTTTTAATTTTCCCAGAAAAAATATCTGTTGCTGGGATATGCCCAATTGCTACAAAGACCCCATCAATTGGCTTTTCCCAATGAAGAAACCCTTCTTTTTCTTCTAAAAGCTTAGCTTCGTTATCTTTTTTTATATTATCTAAAGATTTGGAGTTAAGACTTGTTTTTATTCTTACAGCCTCCACCAAATTGCCTCCCAAAATCTCCGTTATCTCACTATCCCAGATAATTTTTATCTTTCCTTCTTCTTGGGCTTGAAATACTCTCGCCTGCATAGCCGCCGAGGCCTTAAACTCACTCCTCCTATGGACTATTGTTACTGACTTTGAGTACTTGGTAAGTACAAGAGCCTCCTCCATTGCCGAATCTCCGCCACCAATCACAACCACCCTCTTTTCCTTGAAGAAGGGTGCGTCACAGGGGGCACACGAAGAAACACCTCGTCCCAAAAGCCTATCTTCACCCGGAACACCTAGCCACTTAGTTATTGAACCCGTGGCAATAATCACACTTTTAGCATAATAAACCTTACTATCTGTAGCTATCTCGAATGGGTGCTTTTCAAAGTCAACTCCAAGAACATTCTTATCAATTATTTCTGCACCGAATCTTTTGGCTTGCTTTCTCATATTAAACATAAGTTCCGGTCCTTGGATACCCGATGGAAAACCTGGGAAATTGTCTACAGTTGTAGTAAGCATCAACTGCCCTCCCCATTTATCTCCTGCAAAAACAATTGTTGAAGCTGCACCGCGAGTCGCATAAATAGCCGCAGTCAATCCGGCAGGACCTGAACCAATAATTGCTATATCCCACTGACCACCATCTTTCGGCTTTTCAGCTAAAACAGCATTATCACTCATATTTTCTCACAAGAATATCTCTAAAACACCTCCAAACCAAACAAGTCCAAAAACTAAATTTGGTTTGGAGAGTGTACAAAGTTATATTAATTTAAATACCAGAAACTGGTGCGCCCCCACCCGTTGTACCTTCATCTGTCTTATCTGGTTGACCAGACAAGGGAGCAACACCTTCATCCCCAGCGCCCAGATCTGCTGGCTGACCTGCGGCTGTTTCACTTGTAGGCATGCTTGCCGTTGGTGAGGACGGCTCAACTCCTGTACTACTTGGTGGTGTTGACATATCATCGGACGGACCCAATGAAGTTGTTCCGGCTTGTCCGGTAGGCATATTAGCCTGACCCCCTGGCTGTACTCCAGTTCCAACACCTCCTGCCACTCCACCTGGCATTCCTTGGTTCATGTTTGAATTTGGATCGTTAGAATTCAAAATATTCACCTCCCCTCTCTACCCCAAAATTTGACAATTGGGTTATTGACAAAGATTTTCCTTGTCACAACACTTTTTTAATTAGATCTTCAAATGCTTGTTTTCCCGCAAAACCAACCTGCCTTCCGACTTCCTTGCCTTCTCTAAACAATATTGTGGTGGGGATTGACATAACGCCAAACTTTTGTGCATTCTCCTGATGATCATCAACATTGATCTTTGCTATCTCTACCTTTCCCTTGTACTGTTCAGATAGTTCCTCCAAAACCGGCTCAGCCATCCTGCACGGGCCACACCAAGGCGCCCAGAAATCAACCAACACCGGGGCTGCAGATTTAACAACCTTCTCTTCAAAATCAGCATCACCAATATTGAATGTCGCCATACGTATGATAATACGTGTATTACATTATCTCAGTCAATATGCAAATAAACTACCTCCTGTTGATCAAATTCAAAACTATAGTAAGAAGAATACTCACGATGAGAGAGGTTGCAACTGGTGCATAAAAAGTAAAATTTCCTTTTCTAAAAAGAAAATCCCCCGGCAATCTCCCGAAAGGGGTATTATCAAAAAAAGACAAAAAGACCCCAAATGTAACAAGTACCAATCCAAAAAAAACTAACTGCCTACCAACATCAAACATGGCACTTCTACTTTTTTATACCACATAATGGCTTAATATGTCAGTAAGCTAGATTTTAATAACTTTTAATCTAAGTGAGTTGCCAACAACAGAAATTGAGCTTGCGGCCATAGCAAATGCAGCTAGAGCCGGGTTAAGAAGAAGTCCAAAAATTGGGTATAGAGCTCCCATTGCAACAGGAATTAATAACACATTATATCCAAAAGCCCAAAAGAGGTTTTGCTTAATTATTGAGATGCTTGCGCTACTTAAATTAAAAGCAGTTAGGACACTACGAATATCACGATTCAAAAGTGTAATCCCCGCGGCTTCAATCGCAACATCAGTCCCGGTACCCATTGCAATGCCAATATCAGCCGCAGCTAGAGCCGGCGCATCATTTATTCCATCGCCCACAAAGGCAACTGTGGCTGTTTTCTTAGTATGTCTGTCCTTATTACTAGAGACCGCTGACTCCAAATCACGAGCTTTCAGTTCTTTTACTTTTTTGGCCTTTTCATCAGGCAAAACCTCTGCCAAAACATTCTCAATTCCAGCTAATTTTGCTATTGCTCTTGCTGTCCTTTGATTATCTCCAGTGATCATCCAGACATCAATACCTCTTCTTTTCAACTCATTAACCACCTCTCTTACGTTGGGTTTAATTGTGTCGGCAACAGAAACCAAAGCAACTATCCGGGAGTTCTCAGACAGATACACTACCGTCTTGCCCTCTCCTTCCAAGTTCTCGACTTCATCCTTGTATCTTGATATATCGGCTCCCATTTTCGTCATCAATGCCCTGTTTCCCAGAAAATACTTCTTCTTGCTAATTTTTCCTTCTATTCCCATGCCTGGATGGGATTTAAACTCACTAACTTTAAGAAGGGGCAGTTTTTCTTCTTTGGCTTTTTCTAATATAGCATCCGCCAATGAATGCTCTGAACCTTGCTCCAGAGATGCTGCAATCTGGAGAGGACGGCTAGTTGGTTTGTGTTTTTTCTTATTGCTATCGACCGCAAACTCCGACCCATAAACCGCTATCACATCTGTTACCTTTGGCTTGCCCTCAGTTAGGGTCCCTGTTTTATCAAAAACGATTGCTCTTATCTTATGTGCTACCTCTAAGCTTTCAGCATCTTTGATAAGAATGCCTTTTTCGGCTCCCTTTCCAACCCCAACCATAATCGCAGTAGGAGTTGCGAGACCCATAGCGCAGGGGCAAGCAATAATTAAAACCGCAATCATATTCACAAGCGCATTTGTGGCAAATCCTAGATCATACCAAACAACAAAAGTAGCAACCGCCAACATCAACACACTTGGGACAAAGTAGGAAGAAACAATATCAACAATTTTTTGGATTGGAGCTCGAGAGCTTTGTGCCTCTGAAACCATCTTAACTATCTGTGCAAGCACCGTCTCGGACCCCACCCTCTCAGCCCTAAAGATAAAACTTCCAGACTTATTAATTGTAGCTCCAATAACTTTATCTCCAACCCCCTTCTCAATTGGTAATGACTCTCCCGTAACCATTGATTCATCAACTGAGCTTGCTCCTTCCACTATGACGCCATCAGTTGGCACCTTCTCCCCAGGACGAACCCGCATCATAAAACCAGCCTGCACCTCACCAATAGGAAGATCTACTTCATAATATTTTTTGTTGCCAACTAAAACCTTGGAACCCTGAAATTTTTGGGCTAGCTCATGACCTGCCGGCAAGAGTACCCTTGCTGTCTTTGCCTGCAGTCCTAGTAATTTTTTTATAGCATCTGATGTATGAGCTTTTGCCTTTGCCTCCAAATATCTCCCTAAAAGAATAAGAGTAATGATAACCGCTGCAGTGTCAAAATACATCGGCCCTCCAAAAATCAAAGACCAAACTGAATACCCATATGCAGCAGTTGTCCCAATTGCAACTAGAGTGTCCATACTTGCCGTTCTATTTCTTAATCCCGACCATGTTGCCTGATAGAAACTTCTTCCTGCCCAAAACTGGATAGGAGTGGTAAGCACCCAAAGTACAAAAGAATTGGATAAGATATCGGGTACAAAAGGTAACCAATCTGGAAAACTACCAGCAAAAATAAGGGAAGAAAGGATAGATGAAATAATTACCTTAAACCTTAGGTTTTTAAGCTCTTTTTTCTTTTCCCTTTCCTTTATCTCCTCAACACTGCTTTCTTCTTGGTTTTTTTGGTCTTTGATTTTTGAATTCTGAATTATAGCCTTATATCCTGCTTCCTCAACTGAATTTGCCAGTTGTTCATTGGAAACCAGAGAATCACATTCAACACTTGCCTGTTCACTTGCATAGTTTACTGAAGCAGACAAAACCCCTGGGGTCTTAAGAAGCTTTCTTTCGATGAGTTTTGCACAGGAAGCACAATGCATCCCAATTATCGGAAATGAAAGCTTCCGACTGGTAAGTTGGCTAGTTGTTGGTTTATCGTCCATAATACACAAGCACACACATTCGTAAAACCAGAATATCTTCCGCAAACTAATCTACGATTAGTTTGCCATGATACATATTCATGCCACAGTGAAAACCAAACTCCCCCGACTTTTGAGGGTTAATAGGAATCTCCACCTCCTCGTTAAGCGGTAAGAATTTTCTAATTTTAAATTCTGGTAATACTATCTCTTCTAGACAACTATTTGGGTCACGACGAATAATTTTCAAAATAGTAGTCTTGCCCTTTTTGATCCTGATATTTGCGGGTTTGTATCCGCCATCAACTAGGATTTTAGGAGTTTCTCCAGCCACAGCTTCTTCTTCTTTTTTCCCAAAGAAAAAAAAATATATAAAGGCTATTAGACCAAAACCTGATAGTGTCACTAAAATCTTGTCCATACTTTT
This sequence comes from Candidatus Woesebacteria bacterium, assembly GCA_020060845.1. Lineage (GTDB taxonomy): Bacteria > Patescibacteriota > Microgenomatia > UBA8517 > UBA8517 > JAGUZK01. The sequence continues at coordinate 23,786 of JAGUZK010000043.1, read as the reverse complement.
TCAGGCCACTCTACTGACCATCCAAATTGCCAAACACCCCCACATAACAAAGTAACTGCTAATAGAAACTAGCCTTACTCCCCAAACCATTGGCTATTCCATTTCTGCATCATCTCAATTTCCTTGGACTGGGCTGAGATGATATCATCTGCCATTTGTCTTAATTCGTTTCTCTGGCTATTGGTTAGAACAAGTTCTGCCATGTCTATTGCTCCTTTGTGGTGCTCAATCATCAACCTTATAAATTCCCTATCAAACTCATCCCCTCTTAACTTTGAAAGAACTGATGACATCTGACCCATACCCATTTCTTTTGGTCTTTCTTTGTCACCCATTACCGGACACTCATCCTCATCCATCATTCTCTCAACCCCTCTGCCCATACCCATCATTCGCATCATTCCAAAGTTTTGGTTGTTTACTGAATAGTTCGTTATCAATAACGTCAGGGCAACTCCAACTAGACCTCCTATTAATCCGTTTACTAAAGATTTATCCATCATCAAATCACCTCCTCCAATATCCTAATATAATATGTAAATATTTCTCTATCCTCTTTGTCTTTCATCTAATAAAAAACTAAACAGCCCACATTTTCTATCTTTGGCTTTTCTATTTTACAAACATAATCTTTTGTAATTCTTTCTTACACCAATTATCTCTTTGAAAAATAATTATAAAGTGATGCAAAAATCCAACCGGCAATCCAAGAAAAGAAGCCAGCCGTTACAAGCCCCAAAATAAAGTCCTCTGTAAATGCTCGAGGTGCCCAAAATCTTTCCATATCAAAACCATGAAACCAGCTACGGGCAATGGTCATACTAAACTGCGGAAAAAGCGCGATTCCCAATCTGCAAAAAAGATAAACTACGCTTACGAAAGCAGCTAGTGTATTCGCAAATGCTTTTTCGTTAAATTTCACAATATTCACCTCCTTTATCCTGATAGTTACTTTGTCGCTTGAACTCAGTCGTTTCCCTTACCGCTTTCATCAACATTACAACATTTCTTCGAAGCAGCCAAGTAACGAACAAAATAGGCTTATGCTCCACAGCTTCCCCCATATCTCGTCTCAAAGGGCAAAGGTCCAACCTCTTTTGCAATTTTCGCTGCCCCCTGTCCAGAGGAAAAATTGGATCCAAGCACCTTCTTTGCATCAACTTTGTCCCAATTGATCCCCTGCCTGGCAAAATATGTAGCAACTGTCAAATAATTACTTGGGAACCAAAAGGAGTTAAGCTTAAGAATATTCTTGTAGATTTCATCATCAGACAGCCCCTTTTTAACCATTAATTCAATCGCGGCCAAAGCGGCCATTCCATGATTGCAATCAGGAAAAGCTGTATGATTTCCACAACAAGGTCTGTAAATATTTGATGCTATATCGTAGACTCTTTGTTGTTCATCTTCTGAAAGGCCAATAAGCTCAAACTTATTGTAGTAATTCATCGCAGAACCAACCGCTAAATTCCAACCACCTGTCGAAGCAAAATTTCCAGCCTCATTTTTGTATCGGGTCCCCATAGGCCCTTTGTCATAAACTAAAGATTTTTGGGCAAGACCTAATGCCCACAAAAGATCAACTACAAACTGGCTATTTTTGCTATCTATCCTTATTGGAGTGTCTGATTTACCCTCAAATACCGCTTTTTCCGCTTCACCCATTATGACTGCTTTTTCAAACTTAGTCTTATCGATTACACCCAATTCGATTAACCTTGTAGCAATATCACCCCACGAAACCGGGAGCACAAATCCCTCCTCTGGTAGAACCTGGTTTGGCAAATCTGACAAATCTAAGATCTCATAACCCGCCTTTTTCCAAGCATCCATCCCTCCACTTAAGTGGTAGACATTTGTATAACCCATACTTTTAAGGGTTTTTAGAGCTTGCGAGCTCATATTTCCACTTTTGCAATAAAGAACAATCTTTGCGTTCTTATCGGCCGGAAGTCTAGCGGTATTTGCTTTTATTGAATCGTATTCAATAAAGGTATCAGTCTTGGCGATCTCCCCCTCGTAGGGAGTGTGAACATTAATTAAAACAAAATCTTTATCTTGTAATTTCTTTTCTAATTCTTTGGGGGATATCGTCCCAGATAAAGATCCTCGCCCCATCCAGCTTATCATCTTTGCATTTTTAATCTCGTTCAGGTTACCGCCAAGCATAAAACCAAAAAGAACAAGTGACAAAAATATCAAGAATTTACTCAAAAAATCACTTTTCTTTTTTCTTCCAGCCATAGGTCTTATATGAAATAATTGATAAGTATATAGACTAAAATACTTGCAAAAATAATCGATCCCAAGCTTAAAACTACTGATTGATACGGAAAAAGTGCCTTGCCGTTCTTTCGCCTTAGATAGGTATTCAAAAGATCAACAAAATAAAAGACAACGCCTCCCAAAACCATTCCGAATGTAAGTTTATCAAAACCAAAAATGTCTCCATGTCTAACCACGAGGTTAAATCGGTAAAAACTCAACACAGTCAAAACAAAAAATAAGATGTAGATTAAAATTCCAACCCCCCTTGCCAAGAAAAAATTATTCCTTTGCCCCAAAATTCTTTGGGTCCAAAAAGCCAAAGCTCCAATAAACGCCCCCAACCAAATCCCAGTTATTGAATCATCAATCCCCAAAAATCGCGACAATGTCAACCCGGCACCTGCTCCTGCAACACATAAAGGGCAATGTGCGAAAACAGGACGTGTCTGACTAAAAATTAGAAAAATTAAAGCAATTGAAAAAATAATAACTCTCATAATCACCTTCAAAAAAGATCACAATTTCCAAACCCCAATAACCAAGTCATGCATATTTTATCGATCACACTTTTACCATTTTTGTTGCAAATTACTTTGCAATAACTCTACCATCAAACTTCAACTCTTTGATTCCCGCGGGATCGCTAAAGGTAAGATAAACGCTTCTCTCAAATGACCCTAAGCCCTTCGGGCCATGAGCTGCAGGGTCAAATTGGACAACAACTTTTCCCGAAGCGCCACTTGGAATCTCTATGTTAACGGGCGGGTTTTTGTCTCCATGCCCTTCCATGCCAAAAAATTTTGTCTTTCTCCCTCCTATTTCAAACGAGGCCTTGGTACACATACAGGACGTTGCTATCTTTTTAAGCTTAACAGTTGTGCCGCTTACATTCTTGATCTCATATTCTTTAGTTACTATCCCACCATTTATTGGAACCTCTCCCAGATCGTAATAATCTGGGTTTGCTTCAATTCCCTCCACCAATTGACCGGCAACAAGCACTTCCCCTCCATCATCTCGACTAGAAAGAAGAGCAAAACCAACTATCAGAACCATAGAAAAGACTAAAGTTGCTATGAAAATTTTCAAGTCTTTCATTGGGCTTGAGACTTTTGAAATATATTTACTATCTCAGATATTACCTTCTCCTCGTCTATTCTTCCTTTCCTTACCTCATCCAGCACACAGCATTTAAGATGATTTTGGAGTATCACTTCATCAATCTTCTTCAAGGCAGACTGTACCGCTTGAGACTGGTGAATTATATCTACGCAATAAGCGTCATTTTCAACCATTGCAATAATCTTCTCCAAATGCCCCCTTGCAATTCTTAGCCTGTGAAGAATTTTTCCCTTGGTTGGTTCTTGTGCATAGAGCCTTGTATTCATCTTCATATATCCCCCCATAGGGGATATATCTAATATTATACTCAAAATGACCGTTGTCAATACTTATTTAATTTCCTAATCCCCTCCAGCCACTAAACCCTAGCAACTCTACTAATTAGAAGTCTTCATGTCTAACAACCAAAGTTGCAAAAGCACAAAAAAATCGACTCCACTTGAATGATTCACTTGCACTCACTATCCAATAATCCATCTCAATTCAACCCGCCATGAAGGAAGAAACTACATCTTACTTGTGCTTAGATTCAATATCGAAACAAAATAATCAGTCCTTATCCAAATAGCTATTGAATGAGAGCGTCTATTCTGACAAAATATACCTCATGAACCAGGTCTGGCTAGCGTTAATTACCGGATTAACCTCAGGGGGAATTTCCTGCTTTGCGGTACAGGGCGGGCTTTTGGCAAGCTCGCTTGCCAACCAAGAAAAGGGCGGTCAAAGAAAGGCTGTATTGGCTTTCATCCTGGGAAAGACTATTGCATACACCATATTAGGTGGACTACTTGGACTAATTGGATCGTCTTTAATAATATCCCCACAAGCCCAGGGGTGGATGCAAATTTTTGCGGGTTTTGTCATGCTTATCGCAGTTGGAAAACTTCTTGACCTCCACCCTCTATTTAGACAATTAACTTTCACTCCCCCCAAAAGTGTGTTCAAAATCCTCAGAGGAGAGAGTCGAAATGAAGGGCTAATTTCCTCACTAATATTGGGGGTAATGACAATATTAATTCCGTGTGGGGTAACCCAAAGCATGATGATCCTATCCGTAGCCAGCGGAAATCCTTTTTATGGAGCATTAATACTCGGAGCTTTTACACTTGGCACAACACCTGTCTTTTTTGGTTTGGGGATAGCGTCAAGTGAAATCTTGAAAAGGCCTGCACTCAGATACCTAGCTGCAACTGCAATCTTTACCCTGGCAATCCTTTCATTCAACACAGGACAGATCTTGCGAGGATCGGCTCACACTATTCAAAACTATTGGGCAGTGATCTCGGGTAATAACAGTGCACCCTCCACCAACGTCTTAGCCGAAACAACAAACGGCTATCAAGAAGCTGAAATCATAGTTTCCTCAAAAGGATATAAATCAAACGTTAGAACACTAAAAGCCGGAGTCCCAGTCAAGTTAAAAGTCAAAACAGACAACACATTCGGTTGTGTACGAGCCTTTACAATCCCTGAATATAACATTAGCAAATTTCTACCAGAATCGGGCGAAACAGAAATTACCTTCACTCCTAGAAAAACTGGAAGATTGACCTATACTTGCTCTATGGGAATGTTTTCCGGAACTTTTGATGTAATATAAAATAAATGAAAAAAAGAATCTACAAAATTGAAGGAATGCACTGCGACTCGTGTGCAAAGATGCTGGAACTGGACCTTGAAGATGCGGGAGTAAAAGGCAGTTGCAGCTACCACAAGTGCACACTGGAAATCGAATTACAACAAGGAATAGATGAAGGCGAAATCAAGAAGATCGTTGAAAAATCAGGTTATAAAATTTCTCCATTAGTTTCCTAATTTTTCTTCGATCATCTTTTTGACATCGTCATAACTTCTGATTATCACTTTCTTGCCCTCAAACACAAATGTTGGTGTGGAATTTACAAAAATCGAATTAGCTAAAGAAATATCTCCATCTACTGCATCACTTGTCTCCTGGCTCTTATAGTCATTCTTAAATCTTTCAACATCAATGCCTAACTCTTTCGCATAAGCTTCAAATGTAGTTAAGACTTGTGAATCATCTGCCCACTCATCTTGCCTATCAAAAAGCAGGTCATGCATTTCCCAAAATTTTCCCTGCAAACCAGCTGCTTCAGCAGCCTTTGCTGCACTGTAAGCATTCTTATGCTGGCTAAGTGGAAAGTGCCTGTAGACTACTCTTAGCGACTGGGAGTACTCATCTGCAACTCTTTTCACCAAAGGCGCATATGATCGGCATGCAGGGCATTGAAAGTCACTATACTCAATTAGGGTCAAGCTCGCGCTTGAGCTTCCTTTGAACCAGTCACCATCCTGCACTTGAGTGGCAACCCCCGAAACTTGAGGGGTTGGAGTAACTAACCACTTGTATGTCCTCATACCCAAGAAGGCAAGCACAAAGACACCAAACAATAAAAGAAAGATCTTTTTTAAGTTGGATAGACCCCTCTTTGTTTCATTCTCAAGCTTTCTCTGCTCGCGGATAAGCTTTCTTCTTTGCTTTCTACTTAGATCTTCCATGGAAATATTAGTCTAACCGATTTTTCTCTCAAGATCAACCCCACTCAAAAAAACAATGCAAAAACAAACAACAAAACCGCATTCCCAACAACAAATGTTAGCCTCTGGCCAGCTTCGAGATCAATAGGAAAGCGAGCAAACCAAGACTCAATATCTTTCGTTCTGACATACTGGTTAACCTGATCCAGGATAAGATGCATCGAGAATGAAAAAACAATGCCCCTTGCCAAAAGGCTGGCAGATGAGGTAACAATAAAAAAAGTAAAGACCGAGAAAACCGCTTGGAATAAAGCCGAGTGAAAAACGAGATCTGCGGCAATACTTTTATCACCATGGTATTTCCTGATAATCTCCAAAATTGTACCTCTAGCAAGGGAGGAACCATCATTGCCGGCAGAAGACGGCTTTAGTAGATATGCATATACTAGATAATCAAGATAGGGAAAAAATGTCCCTATTATACCTCCAACAAAAAACGGCACAACCAAATCCAGTGTAAACCAACTTTTGACAACAACAATAAGCCCAAAAACTGCCAGCACATACATTAGATGAAGCCCCAACTCCTTTTTCATCAATTTAATTTACATCACTGGGTTGCTTCTCCTCAAGTGGCAATCATCACCAAAGATGCTTATCCAAATTGACTTTTCTTTGACCCCAAAACCCTACTCCCTCAGAAACCAGCTTCTCCCTCTGTGTTTTCCAACCACCAAATGCATAGCTTGGAGCAAGTTCTCCATTTCTATCTACCACTCTGTGGCAGGGAGTGTTGGGGTCTTTATTCGCGTGGAGTGCCCATCCAACCATCCTCGGGGTAACTCTCACTCCAAGATCCAAAAAATCGCTTCTTGTTGACACTTTTGCAGCAACCCTTCCATAAGTGCTAACCTTCCCGCAGGGTATTTGTCTGACAACCTGATAAATACTCTTAAAAATGCCAACTTTAGAAGCAGATACCATAATTTAGGCTATCTAGTCTGTAAACACCTGAACAAACATCTTCCCATAAATACCGTTATCAATTACCCCTACACCCAAGCGGCGAAAATCAGAATTAAGTATGTTTTTGCGGTGGCCCTCAGAGCTCATAAGTCCAGTGTGGGCAGTACCAACCGTTGGTGCAAGGGCAAGATTCTCGCCGGCAATCGTGTAAGGAATATCTTTTTCCTCCAGCCTATCACCTACATCCTCTCCCTCTGGCGAATAATGTCCAAAATACCCCCTTTCCCACATATTCCTGGCATAGTCTCTTGCTATTAGTCTCAAATTATCATCAGCAATCAGCTCACCAATTCCAGCCTTTTTTCTTTCAAGGTTTACAAGATCAAGCATCTTTTGTTCACTATCAAGATCGATGCTTAGTTTGACTTCTCCCAGCTTAAGAGGTATCACCTCTAGCGAACCAGGCTTAACAGTAAAGTAGGTCAGCGAATCTTCAATCAACCCTCCAAAGACTTCTTTCGTCTTTCTCTCAAGAAATGTAGTATTTTTTATGAGGTAGCCGCCAATTCTGGATTGAGTCACTGAATTCTTAACATCATCAGAAATTGGAAGCCCCAATAACAATGTTAGTAGAAATGACAAAATAATTATCCCCTCGCCAACTGCGGGGAAAAAAGCTAGGTAATTAACAACCCTACTTTTCCAAAGAGAATGAGGTATTCTTTTAGCGCCCAGGACAAACAAATAGCCCAAAAATAGTTCAGAAAAAGAGGCAGCAGACAAAAATCCCAAAGCCTTTGAAAAAGAGTAAGGAACCGATAGCTTGGTTCTAAAAACTTCAGCAAGAGGCCCATAAAACCTAAGCGAAAGAAGAAGAGAAAGCAAAAATGATCCAAAATCAGCCAACGTCACCCAGAAACCAATCTTAAAAGCTTCAAGTACAAAATATATAAGAACTAAAATTATGACTAAATCAACCCAATTGACGGCAACCATAAAAAAAATTATTTGCTAGATTTCTTTATCTGCTGCAATCGCCACATAAAAAGTTTTGCCCGGGATTTAACATTTTTGGCGTCCTTAACAAAACTTCGGGCGTCTTCCAATAAGCCTCTCGGAGTTTCTTTTGCAAGTTTTATATAAAGGGACGTATTTTTCAGATCTCCCAACTCGCGTGCAAGCTCATAACCATACTTTTGGAATTCATAAGAGATATACTTATCCTTATCAGATTTGAATTTTCTTAGAACATCTCCAACTTTTACAAAATCACCAGCCATAACAAAAGGAAGTTAGCATAACCTCCTATTAAATCGCAAGCCTATTTAACAATTCCTTAGTGACTTCTAGAGATACTTCTTTTAGAAATGCGAGTTCTTCTTCAGTAAATTTTTGTAAAACATATTTCTCGCCAGGTGTACGATTATCAGAGCCCCGATTGTCAACTCCAATTCTTACGTGCCAAAAGTCTTTAGTTCCAAGTTTTTCATAGATTGACAGAAGACCCCTATGCTCTCTGGGACCTTTTCCGAACTGGATCTTATACTCCCCTAAACGAATATCTAAGTCGTCATGAATAACCCACAAATTCTTGGCATTAACTTTATAATGAGTAATTAACTTTTTCACTGCGATGCCGGATATGTTCATAAATGTTGCCGGCTTTGCAAGAATTAATTGTGGATTGTGGGTTGCAGGTTGCAGAAGCGTTAGGACTAAAGACTGAAGTTTTTTATCGTACCTAAACTCTAGTTCTTTTTCCTGAGTTCTGATCTGGCTGCCAGTTGGGTGAGATCTTAAACTTTGAATTTCCATTGCCAGTGCATCCACCACCCTATACCCAACATTATGCCGGGTATACCTATACTCTCCCCCCATATTTCCCAGCCCAATAGTTAACTTCATAAGCTAGATTTTAGCATGCCAAGATTGACAAATGTTAAACAGGTAATACACTTGCAACTTATATGACCGAAAAAATCCCATATCCAATAACTCAAGTCATTGAGGGAAAAATTCCTGTAGTGTGCCCCCGGGAAATCAACCTCATATTTTCGTTGTCAAGAGGGGTTATTCCTTCTTCGCTGGGTGTCTTAGTACAGTAAGAGGTAACCCTGTTTGCCAGAATTGTAAATTAAGCGGCGAACCTCTGGAAATCTTAGATATAGACAGAAACTAAAAGAGTTAATCTAATGTATCTGATCCTTTCACAAATGGCACGAAGTGGAAAGTCCCAAACTCCTGAATTTGATAACAAGAACCACCAAGTCTTACAATCTTTGTAACTTCTTCTTCACTAACTTTGACTTTTGAGCCTTGGGTCTTGCCTTCGTGCCAGTAGGCTGGGGTCTTAAGTTTTACATACCTTGTCATCACCTTGTCATACCCCTTCCCCACAGGCGCTACCAAAACCCCTCCACTCTTTAGCTGTTCTAAAAGTCTTTCTGGTATTTCATCCTCAATTCCAGCCGTGATGACAACTGCATCAAAGGGAGCTTGTTCTTCCCAACCCCACTCCCCACTTCCTATCTTGACAAAAACATTTCTAAATCCAAGTTCTCTCAAAGTCTTTTTTGCTCTTCGGGCAAGCTCGGGAATAATCTCAATTGTATAAACTTTGCCAAAAAGTTTTGATAAAATCGCTGCCTGATACCCACTTCCTGTGCCTATTTCCAACACTTTTTCTCCTTTGCGAGGTGCCACCCCGGGCCTTACAGCCAATAAAAGATGGGTCATCAAGGCAACAGTATAGGGTTGGCTAATGGTTTGCCCAAAACCTATATCCAGAGGCTTATCTTCATATGCAGCCGCTCGGTGCTCTCGAGGAACAAACTTTTCCCGAGGAATTTTCTCTAAAACCGACAGCACTAAGTTGTTATTAAGACCATACTTATCCCTAATAACTCTAATCATTTCTCTCCTGCCCTTTTCCACAACTCACTTGACCTTCTTGGTTAACTTCCTTGCATATACTCCCAACAATGGAACTTCCCACTCCTCTCCCATCCAAGCCTTATAAATAAGCACTAGCCATAATATAAATGCAATTATCGAAAGAAGAGGAACCAAGGTCACCAAAACAATTGTAATTGTAAACGCCCACTGCAAAACAATGACAATTCCAAAAACCACAATTGACTGGGCAGCATGAAAGCGGACATATTCATCCTTAACCATAAGATAAAAAAATACGCCAGTTAGCGGACCCAACACATACGAGAGTGCTGCCGCAGTAGTCTTACTAAGCCCAGCAATTACCGACTTGGTACTATTTTCCGCCATCTCTATCACCCCCTTATCCTACTTACTAAACAAAGTTTAGCACATTTTCACTACGCCTAAAATTAGAAATGGAATAAGAAATCCCAGGACCCAAGTTGACAATCATATCCATCAAACCTTTTCATAGGCCAGCATAATCCATCCAAAATTTTCAGACCCAATCGTTTTTGAGATTGAATTGGTAGTACGGGATTGCATAATATATATGTATGGCTTTCCTTCTTTTTTCATCCTGTCTTCTCCTCAGTCTTGTATTCGTCGGAAAAGCATCTCAAATTGCAATCAAACAACTGACAACAATAGCTCAAAGACTCTCCTGGAGTACCTTTACTGTCTCATTTTTAATTCTTGGGGTTGCTACCTCAATCCCAGAATTTCTAATTGGCATTAACTCCGCGTTAGATAAAAACCCCCAGCTATCACTTGGTAATCTGATGGGGGCAACAATCGTCTTACTTACTTTGATTGTTGGCTTATCAGCCTTGTTGACAGGCAAGGTCCATATAGACTCTAGCTTCACCAAAAATGACCTTTTTGCCGCAAACTTCATCCTACTTTTTCCTCTAGCTCTTTTTTATGATAATTATTTTGGCAGAGCGGATGCTACTCTCGTACTCGCAAGCTACATCCTATATATCGCAAAAATCTACAAAGACAAGCGAAAATCAAAAGTATATACCCCAGAGCCTGCAAATAAGGGCAAATTACTAAAACATATTCTTATCCTTCTGGGCTCCATCTTGATAGTTGCACTTTCATCCAAGCTTGCGGTTGAGTCTGCAATCTTCATTGCTAGTAAAGCTAAATTATCACTCCTTCTTGTAGGGATACTAATTTTATCTATTGGGACCAATCTCCCAGAAATCTCCGTATCTATTTCAGCGGTAAGAAAAGGCAGTATCTCACTAGTTGGAGGAAACGTACTCGGAAGCGCTTCAACCAACTCACTAATAATCGCACTACTTGGTCTAATTCATCCCATAAAGATACAGGAAACTGATGTATTTTTAACCAGTGTCTTCTTCTTTACAATATCCGTAGTTGTCTTTTCCTACTTTTTAAAGAGTAAAAGTGAGATATCAAGACTTGAAGGAATACTACTTCTTTCAATCTACTCCTTCTTTCTAATAATGGAAATAGTAGCCAAACTTTTATAAGCGGATTAGCTTTTTTGGAGTCTAAAGAGCTTTTTAACTTCAGAAAGAGTTGTAATATCCCCAAGAGACTTGTCCTCCCTAAATCGCACTAGGCGTGGAAATCTAAGCGCATAACCACTTGAGTGAATAGGACTCTGGGTAATCTCATCTGCTGCAATTTCGACAACAACCTCAGGCAAAACCCAGACATCAGGGATCAGAGATTTATCAACCTTGGCGTATGCTCTCGGCTTTTCTACCGCCCCCAATCCCGAAAGTCTGTCTTTCAACTGTCGGAATTGTTCATCTGTCAAACCTGTTCCTATCTTTGTCAATGTCACAATTTTCTCACCATCCAAAATCCCTACCAGAAAACCTCCTAAACCAAAATCCGCCCTTTTGCCACGCCCTTTGTAAAACCCCATTACAACTGCGTCTATTGTATCAGCCAATTTTGCCTTTGATCCTTCCTCTTCCTTCATCTTCACCCATCTCCATCCAGTACGACCTGCAACATATCCGCTATCTACTCTCTTGACAATTATTCCTTCTTTGCCTTCTTTTATATTCTTTAGCATCAAGGCATTTATCTTTCCTGGATCTTTAGTTACCTCGTACAAAACATTTTCAAAAGAGGGAGACTCAACTAGAATTTTTGATAAGACCGCCCTTCTCTCTAGATAAGATTTATCAACTAAACTCTTCCCATCCATATACATACAGTCAAAAATACAGAAACGGATTTTTACTTTTTTTGAGATATTTTCAATATCATATTTTCTTCGACGGGTCATCGTTGTCTGAAAATTGGCAAGGGTCTTGCGCTTCTCATCAACCCCAACCGCCTCCGAATCAAGTACTACCTCGTCAGCTTTAAGAAAGCGGCCAATATCATTAAGCTCCGGAAACATCCACGAAGCCTCATTCAGATTTCTGGTAAATGCTTTAACTTCCGAGCCGTCATCAAAACCACCCCTCTTGAAGTGGATCTGGATCCTAAGACCATCATATTTCGGCTCGACGGCTACTTCACCCATCTTCTCAATCATCTCAGACGGAGACTTAAGACGCGCAGCTAGCATTGGGAGAAGTGGTACACCAACAACCGGTTTAATATCCGCAACCGTTTTATCAATCCCGTAGATCTTAACTTGTTTTGCCAAAAGCCCAACATCAGGAAGTACAGCATATGCCCTTTCAAGTCCAACCTTTTTCCCTTTTCCCCCAGTTTCAAACCATGAAAGAGCATCAAGAATTGTCTTATCCAAAAACCCAAGCCTAAGCCTTCCTATGGGAATACGAGAAATAAACTTTGCTGAAAGCGGGTCCATTTCTTTCAAGAAAGCGGCCATCTTGTCTACCTTTCTTTCTTGGCTTTCTTCACCTTTTTCAAGGGCTACTTCTTTTAGTTTCTCATAGACTTCATTGACACTAAGCTCCCGGCGACGGGAGTTTTTTTGCATACCGGCAAGCTTAAAAGCAACTCCCCCTAGATCTCCTAATTCCTTGTATACAGCCAATACCTCACTTTCCTCCAATTCATACGCCTGGGACAAAATGCGAATCATCGTCTTTTCTGCAATCGAAAAAACAATATTTCTGTAACTTGGAGCAAGGTACCCCAAAACCAGATAACAAACTTTATCTATTTCACTAGCGCTAGTCTTTTTGAACAGCTCAGCTAAAATCTCCGTAATTTCTATTCGCGATGACGTAGCTTCAAGTTTCTCTAAGTAGCAAGAAAGCTCACTAAACAGCATTTGTTGTTATTATATCCCCTAAGTTTGATAAGAAGAATACCCCAAGTTAGACTCGGAAAGACAGATTCCTATGCCTGTAGAAAGGATGCAAAAAAGACATAGGCAGCAATCACTACCCCTATAAAAATAAGACCGAAAACAACGCTGATAATTCCCCCAGATTCCTCGTGTACGACTTTATTGATGCCATCTCCAATCAAAGTCAAGCCAAAAAGAGAAGGCAATATCAAAATCATATACAAGAATTGTGGGTCAGTTGGTGACATAGTCTAGTTTTTCCTTAAAATTAAATATCAAATAAGAAACTTCTAGGGTCATGATTTAGAAATAACATACATTGCAGCCTTTGTCCGACCTTCCTTTTTTATTATACCTTTTTCAATAAGTTTATTTAGGTCGCGTAAAATTGTATCTTCAGAAACCATACGCAGTTGTTTTTTTAAGTCCTGCATACCCGCTCCCCCCACCTCTGTCAGGTACTCAATAATTTTCATCTGCCGCTCGGATAAAGCTATCTGTTCTCCAATCTTACCTTTGAGTTTTGAGTCTATAGACAGCCTTCTTACCTTATCCTTAATCTTAGAAAGCTCAATAGCAACGACATATGTAAAATACTCAAGCCAAGGAGTAAGATCTCTGTCTGTGACATTTGGTGATTGTCTGTCAACGCTGGCAAACGCCTCATAATATTGAGATAAATCATTGTCAAAATGTTCTTCAAGGGAGAAAAATCTTTTGATGTCATAGCCCTCACGCATAAGGATAAGGTTGGCAAATGCGCGCACAGTTCTCCCATTTCCTTCAACAAAGGGGTGAATCGACACTAAGACATAATGTGCAATCCCAGCACGAAGAATCGGATGCAGATCTGCCGATTCTTGGCTATTTAGCCAAATAAGAAATTCGTTTACTAATCCTGGTACGTCCTTGGCTGCCGGCGGGGAAATTATTACTCTTCCTGTATTTTCCTCTTTGATAACAACCTGAGTTGTACGGAAGACACCAACTTTTGCAGGATCAACAAGCTTATCCACAACTTTCCTATGAATCTCCAGTATTGTATCTGCATCGTATTCATTTTTTACTTGAGACAACTCATCCAAGAACCTCATCACATTTCGGTAGTTAATAACCTCCTGGATATCTCTCTCATGGGCAACCACCTCCACCCCCTCAAGAAGCCTTTTGGTCTCCAAAAGCGACAAGTCATTCCCCTCGATGTGGGTACCGTGGTGTATTGTCCTTGCAATTGCATCAGTCCTAAACTGCTTCTCGTAATAAGGTACCAAGGGCGCATTTTCGATAACTTCCTTTGCGGCTTCAACAGCCCCAATATTTTTTAGTATCTTGTTAGTAATGGAATACTTTGGAATATACATCTGTCAATAAATATTACCGCAAATCCTGCGGAAAAAACAATGGGTTTTACTGATATAATTACCTATAATGAAGCAAAAAGAAAAAAAGGTTCACCCTTTAGTCAAAACAGAAATTCTAGCAAAAAAGAAAATATTAGAAAACGATAGGCTGGTTGGGTTTCTAAAGAGCAAAAATATAAAATGCTTTAGCGACCAATCTCCAAAGGAGAAATTTCCTTCCTTTAATACAGTCTTAAAAAATATAAAAATTGAAATTATCCGTCTGCCTAATCAACCCTGGTACCTACAGTACAAGTTCAAAAATTCACATGGAGAGGTAAAGGTCTACCTTCATGGAAATTTTAGAAAAGATAGGCCAACCTTTATCTATCATCATGGAATTGGAGAAATCTATCATCCCCTACAGATCAAGCTAATTTTCGAAAAATCATTTCTTGGTAAATTCAATTTCTTCTCAATCAAGACAAGCCATCATGAAAATATAAAGCAAATAATCAATAATTACATCAACAACTTTACAAATATGACTTGTGGAGTTGCAGGATCTTTATTAGCGCTTGATGAAGTGGTTAATTTGCACAAATCTATCTGTAACACCCCTACCGTTGCTTGTGGAATCAGCCTTGGTGGAATTGTTACCAGCCTCCACTACTATTTTTATGGTACATGTGATTTTTATTTTCCCCTGGCAGCATTCCCAGATCTGCCCAAAATTCTTCTTAATTCCACTTACAAGCCATTTGTGGACAATCAAGATCTCCTTGGGAAAAACAAGTCGTTTCTTAATTCATTCGAAGTACCAAATCCAACAGCCCAAAGGCACGCTAAAATATTTCCCATTCTCGGAAAATATGACGCCACCGTCAACTACCAAGATGCCAAAAATTGGTGGAGGGGGCAGAGAATACTCTCTTTGGATACAGGGCATTCATCAATTTTTGTCAAAGGAAAAGAAATCCAATCTTACATTCTTTCAAAAATCAACCTCAGATAGGCCAAGCTATATTGCAATACATCATCACCCTAAAATCTTTCCAAAAACATTTGAGGTAAAATCTGCCAAGTCGTCCGCATTGTAATTTACCCCAACTTTCTTGTAAAGCATATCGGCTGCAAATTTGGCAATGTAAGAAGCAGCACAAGCTGCCAAAAATGGGTCATTTTTGGCAAGAAGCGCAACAGTCAGACCCGCCAAGACATCTCCCGTCCCTCCCTTTGTCATCCCGGGATTTCCTCCTTTGACCAACACACATTCATTTGGGCTGCAAACAATAGTACTGGGGCCTTTAAGAACAATGATACAACCGTATTTTCTTGCCATGTCTCCCACTATTTTTCCTCTCTCCTCATCACTTAAATAATATATAGTATTTAAGTTTTTGATATCGTTTTTGAACAACATCTCAAACTCCTTTTTGTTTGGAGTGACTATCGCCCCCGCTGGAATCCAACTTGCCTCCATTACCTGTAGACTTCCAGCATCAATCACCCAACGCTTATTGGGGAATTTCTCAAGAAGGTCTTGAGTAATTTGCCTAGTAACCTGTCCCTCTATGTGATTTTCATGGTTCCTCTGACCTTCGGGAGTCTTTTCGCTTCCAAATCTCATGAAACCGGGTCCAATTAAAACCGCGTCGGATTTTTTAATATAATCCTCAGTATCTTCCCAGGGAACCCAGATAAAAGACAATATCTTTGATTTAATCTTTTCAGCTACTTCGCCAACCGATGGTTCGGGAGTGGCAAAAAAAACCATATCAACAATCCTTGAGGCAACCTTCAATGCCAAGACGGGCGCTCCATGAAAAAGCTTTGATCCGCCAATTATGGTAATTTGCCCATTATCCTCTCCTGAGCTATCAAAAGCGGGCTTAAACAGCTTTTTCAATTCAGATTTATCAAAAACTCTCATTGGAATTTGAAAAATTACCCCCTATACTTAAAGTATATTAAAATAAAGGCTAGATGACTACCAATACTTCCTTAAAAGACAAAAGCCTTGAGATAACCCAAAAGACACTTGAGGAAAAATTAAAAAAGGAAGCTCAGGAATTCAAGAAACAATTTGCAGACAAACTATTAAAGCTTGTAACAAGTGGGTTTGGGCTTGTTGCAGCACTTGCTTGGAATGAACTCATTAAAGAGCTAATTAAAAACTACATCGAACCAGTATTTGGCGGGGGCTCAGGAATTATCTCGCTTTTAATTTACGCATTAGTTGTTACTTTTCTGGCGGTACTAATTACCTATCAGCTAAGTAAGATTGTAAAAAGTAGTAAAAAGGAAGAATAAAATAGACGTCAGTCTCCTCAACTTCTTGAGGTTGGTGGATATGGATTAACAACAATAGGCCTTCCTTTTGGATCTAACCCATCCCCTTCAGTTACATCTGTTATAATAACTGGTGTTCCAGTTTCTAAAGCTATTTGTCTTGCAAATTCAACTGCAACACTTTCGGGATCCACGGGTCTACCATGTGCACCTATCGTAATAACTACCCCATCATTATTGCCTTCATCTGGTTTTCTTTCTAATCTTACAGAAAATATTTTACACCTACAATTCTACTCTTTCCACCTCTATAGACTTTTCTAAATAATGTTGATCTGCTGTTGAAATTATTGTTTGTTGGCTCTTTGAGACTTCAAAGATAACCTCCCGGTGTTCATGATCAAGCTCGGAGAAAATATCATCAAGTAAAAGCGTGGGTTTCTCATTTGTTACTTTTTCAATAAACGCCAGTTCCGCCATTTTAAGCCAAAGAACCCCCATCCTCTGCTCGCCACGGCTACCAAATCTGGCCAAATCAATCTTGCCATCTTTTGATGACTTTCCACTTCGCATTTCAAATATTATGTCATCCCTATGGGGTCCGACTAGAGTTGTTGCTGCAGATACTTCCTCTTCCTTATAACGCTCAAGGCGGGCACTAGAAATTGCACTTGCGTCATAAATCAAAGAGAAATCCTGATCCAAAAAACCGGGGCTTTTATTTGCAAAATCTACAAACTCTCCCCTTTTGTCTGAAATGTAGTTTCCGTTTTTGACAAGAAGCTGGTTCCAAAAAGCTAGCTGCGTGCGGGGGACTCCCTCATCCCGAATCCTTTGCAACAACCTATTTCTTTGACGAAGCCCTTTTTCGTAGGAAAGAGACGCCCTCCTATATTCTCTGTCAACCTGAGAAAGAACTGTATCAAGAAATTTTCTCCGTAGGCTTGGTGACTGGGTAACTAGGTCTAGATCCCACGGCCCAAATAAGACCACTTTCAATTTCCCAGCAAAATCAATAAGTCGTTTTGAAACGCCATTTTTAATTAGCGTCTTTCTTGGGATATTTTGAATTTTCTCGGGGTCATCACCAACTTTTATTTTCCCCCGCGTGAGAATTACTTCCAGACTAGTAATTGCTGGGCCAGTGTTAGACCCACCTTTTTCGTCTACAACAGTACCTTTGACGCGCGCTACTTGCCCGCCATAATTTATCATCTCCTCCTCCAAGCGAGCTCTGAAGCTTTTACCGGTTGAAAGAAGGTATAAAGCCTCAAGAATATTGGTCTTTCCAGAGGCATTGGGCCCCAATATTACAGTAACCCCACTTGAAAAGTTTAGAGTCAGCTCATTAAAATTCCTAAAATCTTGAAGTTTGACGGTCTTAATCATCCATCAGAGTATACCCCAATCGTATCTTTCATTCACCACTTTGGGTTCACAATCCTGTAAAACTATATAGCTGGCGACACCACTGTGAATAAATCCAGTATTGATGAAGTGATTTTTCAAATCAATTTCCGCAAGATGAGTATGGCCAGTAATCAAATACTTATTATCTCCTAACAAAGACGAGTACTTTTTAATTTTTTTATTTAACCTCCGGGCAATCCTGTACAACCTCACTCCAAAAATTTTCAAAAGCAAAGTTTCAAGAGCATAATGCGGAGCATCCATATACAAAGTTCTCCAAACCCTTGTAAATCGGTCGCTGTCAAAACTTGGCGCACCTAAAATCTTGTCTCCATGTGTAACTATATACACCTTATCTCCACATCTAAATCTATATTCTCGCACCTGCTTCACCGAAAAAAGATTTGCTCGCTCGTCTATCCATCTTTCTTGATCGTGGTTTCCGTAGATATAAATTGTATTTTTTGCCTTAAAAAGTGGAAAGAGCTCCTTCCACCTAGAGTTTATAAACTGGTCAAAGGTAACAGAATAGTATGACCAAAAATCACCATTAATAATAATTTGGTCAAATTGAGGAATAAGCTCCTTGAAAAACTCAAGTTTCTTCCGATTAAAATAGGTAGTAAAGTGGACGTCTGAAATTATTAAAATTTTACTCATTTACCAAAACATTTCCTGTCGCCTCATCAATCCACATCTCTTGCCCTTTTTTAAATCTAGCCAAAAAGCCCTGCCACTCAAGCCTACCCCGCAGCCCTGCACGCACAAGACTATCTCCTATAAAAAGATTTGTCAAAACCCCCAGCCACTTGAATGCCGGAAGCGCCTCTATGACTTTTCTTTTTTCAGTCTTATCAATATAAATTTTGGGGTCGTTTAGATGCACTCCATCAACTAAAAGACCAAACGCCCTACCAAAGACAAGAGCGCGCCTGAAAGCAACTGCCGCAGCATCTCGGTACATAACAGTGTGGATATCCATAACCTTTCCCCTTATTAGGGATCCCAAAACTGGAATTGCGCTAAAAATCCTATAAATTCTGCCATAATAACGAAGTGTGGCAATATTAGGCATTGCGGAGTCTGCTGAGACCCTTATCCCTTCAAAAAGGCCGATGCTTTCCATCATTGGCGCCCCGCAACCAATAAGCTCAATTTCTCTCCCAGTTGCTTCCCTAACACGCGCTCTTAGCTCCTGAAAAAACTCCCGATAATACCCAACTGAAGTTTTACCCTTTCTGGCAAGCTGACCAACAAAAGGGATCGAGACGAAATCAACCTTAAAAACTTCAAAACCAATCTTAGTCAAACGAATAAATTCACCATAAAGATATTCCCTGACTTCAGGTAAAGATACATCAAGACCAACGGCCCTCTCAATAAAGGGCCACAGGCGACCTGTCGGCTGAATCTGGGGGTTGGTAACACTAAGCACTTGCCCTTCACTATCTTTTACTATCCAATCGGGATGTAAACTAAATATCTCCGACTCTCTTACCGCCATAAACGGAGCAATCCAAATTCCCGGTTTTATACCAAGCTTTTTAATATTCCCAACAAGCCCAATCATATCTGGAAACTTATCAGTATCCACTTCCCACTGACCAACCATTTTTTCCCAGCCATCATCAATTATGATAGTATCCACCCCCACCTCCGCTAGATAGGGAAGTTCAGGCTCAATATCCCTTTCCTGTCTAACCCCCTTTCCATAAGCCGCCCAAGAAAACCAAATAACTCTATCCTTCATAAGTTTAATTTTGTTTAAGCCTGCAAGTTCCTCTCCAAACCTCCAAATAATTTCAGTACACATCCCTCTTGCAAGAAAAAGCTTGAAAGAAACTTCTCTGGCGTGATCTAATTTTTCAAGATTTTTTCTGACTGTCACAACAACACCTCCCCCAACCAACTTAAACCTCAAGTCCTCGATTTCAGAAAGGCTAGGGATAATGCCAACTCCAATATTATTTTTCCCATCTTTGCTTCTAAAGACCACAAAACCATAACTTCTGGCTTCATTATCTGGTATTCTCTCGCCACCCATCCCCGGCTCAACTGTAACTTCGGTCTTCTTTTTTGAAAATTTAGTCTGAAAGTCAGCTATTCCCACATCCTTGCCTCTGGTTTCCCTCCCACTCCAGGTATGCCAACCAGAAGTTATAACATTCCAATCACTCCTGTTTACCCCCGGCAGGAAAACATCAATGCTCAAAAATTCATCTCCTGCCTTAGCTTCTGCCTTGATCTCAACCACTTCACCAAATTTTTTGCTCTTAAAATCAAAAACCTCCTTAATCTTTTCAGCTTTACTAGCAAGTCGCCAAGTGTTATTCATAGACTATTACTAACTGTAAAAGAAGGTTTCATTTCTGGCAAGCTGGACAAAAGTAAGTCCCCCGGCCAGAAAGAAAATATTTTTTGATTTTTGCCGTGTGGCATCTTTTGCAAGGCATGTTCTCTCGTCCATAAACTAGACTATGTTCCTGATATTTCCCTTCCCTCCCATCAGGAGTCACAAACGCCAATTCACTTGCTCCGCCATATTTGAGGCCTGTCCTTAAAACTTTGTTGATAGAGTCATAAAGTTCTTCTGTTTCTTTCTCTGTTATTTTATCCGCGGGTCTTTTTGGATCAATTTTAGCAAGCCACAAGGCATCATTTGCGTAAATATTTCCTACTCCTCCAATTTTGGTCTGATCCATAAGGACAACCTTAATTGCCCGCTTGGTTCTAGAAAGAATCTTCTTAAAATCCTCAAAAGTCAACGCTCTCCCTGTAAAATTGTCTGTAACTGCCGGCTCTGGCCCAAGCTTACTAATAAAACCTTCTTTTACCACCTGATCGCTACCAACTACCCTCACCCAGCCAAAACGCCTTATATCGTTGTAATAAAGAACTCCCCCACGATCAAGATAAAATATGATATGGGTATGAGCACCTGGTACTCCCCCAACAACTTTTTTTGAAAGAGCGGCCACCTCCTTTAAATTTGGGCCGCGATAAATAAGTTGACCGGTTAATTTGATATGAACAACAATTGAGTGCTTATTGGAAAGGTCTAGCGAAAGCACCTTTGCAAATCTTCTGACCCCAATAAATTCTGAACCCAAGAGATTGTCTTTTTGTGGTATTTCATATCTGGGATTTTTGACCTCAATTTTTTCGATCCTGTGGCCGACCAAAAACTTCTCAAGCTGAAGCCTTATTGTCTCAACCTCTGGAAGCTCTGGCATATTTAGAATATATCATAAACCCTCCCCAGAATCTCAATCACCTCTCTTATCTGTCTGATAATTTTAATCTCCTTTAAAACTCTCTTCTTGATACTAGAGTAGACTGTATAATGATCGATCATTTCGGCAATAATCCTACTATCAGGCCTTCTCTTAAAATAATCTTTCAACCCTTTGTGCCACCTTTCTACAATATCTATAGGAACGAGTTTAACCTCCTCGGGTAAAATGACATCGTACATCGAAATTATCTCCTGCCAATTAGTAATTTTCTCATACACAATTTGATCCTCAACAAGTTTTAAGGCAGAATTAGTAATTGGATCGCTGGGAATATAATCAAAAACACCAGACCTTCTCAAAAAAGCAGACCTTTGCAAGTCTACCCAGGAGTGGGCATAGATTCCAGCATCAAACGATGGATGAGTAGCTATACTCTCAAAATCTTTTATACCCCAATGTAAGAGTTTTCTGTCAAGCCCTGCCAGCTGGCGAATATCAGGAAAAGTTGTCCCCAGCAAAAATTTCCTCCATTCCAAATCCTTTTTAATCTTAGTAACCCTGTCAAAAATTTTTTTGCCGTAAACAACATGCGAAATCTGACTAGCCATTACTTTTTCTTTCTTACCTTAGCCACAAAATCTCTTATTTCCCTATCAAACCTATCTTTTGAAAATTTTTTTGCATGTTCCCTACATCTTAGCGGGTCAAATTTAGATCTCTCAAAGCGCTTTATCGCCTTTACCAGTGAATCAACAGATGGCTTATCAAAAAACACTCCATTAACTCCATCAATTACAGTCTCTAATACCCCCCCCGACTTATATGCAATTACCGGCGTACCTCCCGCATTGACCTCAAGATTTAACATTCCAAAGTCTTCCTGAAGGCTTGGTGAAATATAAGCTTTGGCTCCCATTATCAGCTTCCACTTTTCCTCCTGGGTTATTTCTCCCAAAAACTCAACCGTATCGCCTGCAATTTTTTTCAAATCATCTACCCCATACCCGCCAAAGCCCCTGCCAAAAACCTTTAGAGGCAAATTAAGTTTGGTACACGCCGCAACTGCCAAATCAAATGCCTTATTTCTAGATAACCTCCCTCCGGTCAAATAATACTTGCGGTTTTTCATTGGAACTAATTTGTCAATCTTTGGAATATCAATCGGAGGATAAATAACTACCGCCTCTCTTTTATAAAACCTTTTTATCCTACCTGCCACTTCAGAAGAGTTTGCGACAAAATAATCTGGTTTCTGGCCGTCAAGATAGTCTAGCTTGCGCATAAAGTGCATCGGAATTTTTCCCAAGACAAATAAAATCCTGCGCACCAAATTACTATCCCATCTTGTAGCAACAGGGTAACCATAAAGATAGCGAGGGGGGGTATGACAATAACAAATGTGTGTAGCTCCCGGGCTTTTGATAAAAGAATTTATAGAGGCAAAATTACCACACTTTGAAACAATGACAAGATCATACTTGCGAAGATCCATAAGCCTAAAGACAATTGGCTCAATAAAACGGAAAAAGCTAATCATCTTTCCCTTCAAGGGGATTAGTTGAAGAATAGACGGCTTAACTTTCCAACCTTCGAATCGAGCCCTGTGAGGTCCCAAAAACTCAGGTAAAAAGACTGTTGTATAGATATCTGCCTCTGGGTATATAGTATGCAGCTCTTCCAAAACCCTCTCTGCTCCACCGTATTCCTTTATGTAGTCATGTACCAATGCAACCCTCATGCCATTTTCTAAAACAAATCACCTTGCATTCTTTCTTGGATTTGTCTTCTTATCTTGTGGTACTCATTCCACCTTCCCATACCAGCTGCAAACTCCATTTCAACTTCGGGTTTTGTAACTCTCACTTCCCTACCTTTTACTTTCACCACATTCACTTGACTGTCTTCACCAGTCAAAACACCACTCCAGACCCCGTTTTGGTTCCTATACTGGAAGTTGCCCATCACCTCAAATAGAACTCCGCCCAAAACCATCTGCCCAAAAAAGGATTGATATCTACTAGACTTTGAATAATTAATTTCTTTTATTATTTCATTTTTAAACTCTTTCTTAATAAATTCTACGGTTTGTTCGTCACAAACCACATCAATATCATCAACCCCCATATCAAACCCCTGCAAGACAAGACCAGCTGTACCTCTAACTGCAAACTTCTTTCCATCCATTCTTCTCGAAAAATTATACACAGCCTCCTCCACTTCATCTTTACTAAGCTTTTTAGAAAACTGGACATTGTTTTTAGCAACTTGATCCATGGAGACATAAGAATTAGAAATTCTTTTAAGGAGGCTTCTAAAGCCAAGCTGCTCAAGGATGTTTCTTGCCTCCTCACTCGAAAGATTCCAATCATTCAAGCGAGAAAGATTAATGTCTATCTTCAGGTTAGTAACAATCTTTGCCAACCTATAAGACAAATCTCCACTTTCTAAGTTGCCCTG
>JAGUZK010000042.1 GCA_020060845.1 Candidatus Woesebacteria bacterium | reverse complement strand
GTATAGAGATATTAAGAAGCCTAGCTGGATTTTCTTTTTCCAATTGTTACGACTATATCATAAATAGACTTAGACTCAAGGGGTTTTTCAGATAGGGTAACATCATATGAATCTCCAAGACTGTTTTTAATTTTCTCAAAAACTTCTTCAGCTACCCCATCTTTGATTTCTATAATGGTATCAGTATAATCTTGTCTTGAAGCGTTGCCTACGGTGGCTGCGCTAAAGCCATTTTTAACCAATAGCTCTGAAACTTTTTTGGCTTCTCCGGTCACACCAGAGCCATTTAAGACTTGTACTTTATATTTTTTGAGGTCTATAGCTTCTTCTGTTGGCTTAGGAGTAGGGGTTGGTGTTGGGCTTATATGTGATGTGGGCACTCCCCCATTTTGTGAGTTATCGGATGAAACTTTGGAGCTATTTTTATAATAGAAAAATCCACCCACCGCAAGACCTATAGCAATAAGAAGTAGAAATACGATTAGGAATATCTTAAACCCGTTTTTTGAACCCTTCTCGATCTCTTTTGAAGTATCTGGTCGGATATCATTTAACCATTTTTTTACATCTTCAGAATCTAGTTGAGGTTTATCTTGGGTTATATCAGCCTCTAATATAGATTTGGTTTGAGGTTGCTGGTTATCTTCCAAAGTATTTGAGCTCTCAGGGTTTGTAGGCTTGTCTAGGGGTGTTTCTGGCATAGGTTGAGGGTTAACATCAAGCGTACTAAAAGAGGTTATTTTAGACTCGGGGATTGAAGTCTTTTCATCAGTATTTACCTCACTGGCTGGGGTCGATGCTGATTGAGTCTGTTCTTCTTCCTTAATTTCTTCTGTGATAACTTTAATTTTGGGCTTTACAGGCATTTTGTTTTTTTATTTTGATTTAGTTTAACTACTTTGTCAATATAGGTTTAATCTGTTAAAATTGATGCAGTGGTGGATGTAGCTCAACGGTTAGAGCGCTTGCCTGTGGAGCAAGAGGCTGCCGGTTCGATCCCGGTCATCCACCCCAATGGAAGTCAAAGTATTCAAATCTGTAGATACATTGAAAACTTGATACTTTTTTGAATATTCAAATATCTGGACTGGTGAGAAAACAATCAGAAGTAAGAAACTCCATAGCGGCCCATAAATTCGTTTTTTTTGAATTAAATCTTAAATTTAATATTCTTGTTGAATGCTCTTCAGGTTCTAAAGTAATATATCTATTCCGAGGTTGGGGAACAATGACTATTTTTGCTTGAGTCCGTCTGACAATTTCTTGCGCATCTTCCATCGAATCATCAAAATGTAATAACACTCCTTGAGAAACTATTACTCTTGACTTAAAGCTTCCCCCGCTTTCTCCTTCTTCGCGGCGTAAAAAAATATTATTTCTGTCAATCCAGGGAAATTCTTTTGCGAACCAATTTCCTGTAGCTTCCAAAAAATCAGCCGGCCTGGAAGAGATAAAAACATATGGAATCCCAAGTTCTTGGAAAATTCCAAGTATACTTCTAGCTCCCGGCAAAGGAGGAGAATTCAGAAATACTTCTTCCCTATTAAAAGCATTCCTTGTAGAATCATGTGCATCCTTTTCACTCAGCCTAAATTTTCGAGATATTTCATTCAATCCCCAGTAGGTAACTAGTTGCTCAAGGTCTATTGAATTTTTAAGCCTGTGGCTTGCCCAAAGTAAAGCTTGCTGAAAAGTTGCCTGGACCACACCATCTATATCAAATGAAATTTTCAAAGGAACACCTAGTTTCTCCAAATTCCTTGAAATTTTGTTTCTTATTGCCGGACACCTCTCTATATACACAATTATCTACTATCTAAAATCTGTGAGTCTGATTATAAGCCTTAAACTTTGGAAATACAAAAAATCTATTCAATATCCATCTCCTAATTTCAATTAGCCAGCTAAAACTAAAAAATATCGCTTAAGAAGGATTGACAGGTCCAAATTAAACCTTGGTAATGACCAATAATTGATTTAATGGTGGTGCTATAATATTTTCAAATGGCTTACGACCCTTGGGGACAGTGGATACCTGAACAATATCTTCCTTCTCCGATATTCTTACTTTTGGGGAACTCGTTTTTGGAGTAGTTTTCGCTTCTTCAATACCACTCTTGTAAATATCTGATATAATTTTCCCTGATAGAGGAAGGATTCCCTGAACCGCCTTGGGAAACGCCTTGGGTTGGCAATTCGAAACCTTCTGGAGTGGTTTTTGGAGGTTGTGGAGAAACACCCAATTTTGACAATTCCTCTTTACGCACTTCTGATGGTTTTACTTGTGAAATTTTTAATTTAGATTTTTGGCTCACCGCCCCCACCGTCTTTAGAGGAGTTTGGGATATAGCTTCTGATTTGGCTTTTTGTGGTATAATAAATTCAGATTTCTGAAGAGCAGAAATCCCGCCCTCAGCTGGCATAAGGGTCTCAGGGAGATTCAACCCCTGTAGCTCGGATGGAAGGGTGGCGGTCTTCCCAGAAATCTTAAATAAAGTTTTCAGTTGTTTTGGTCTTGCTCTAAAAGCCGTGATAACTCTTCCAATATCTGGGTTGTCAATTACAATACTCACCTAAATTATCAACAAAAGAAATTATGCGGCGGGTGGTTTACCTCAATCCAAATACCGGTCCATTGAAAATTATGAAAATAGAAGCTGATTGTGTAAATAAAGAGCAATAACCCCTAAGTACCAGTGCTTTCACTAATTAAGTAAAATTGGATTTATACTTCTTATCTGGGTAAGGCTTATAACCAAAAGATGCCCAAAAGGCACAAAGAATATATCTTATCTAAACGCTTTGCCTTGAAAAGCATGTAAGACTCTATCTGTGCGGTGCGGGCAACCCCTCCAACAACAGGGTCGGCGCTTCCCTTCTTTTAGCTCATTTATTACTCTTTTAACATGCTCCTTTCTTGTTTCTTCTTTTTTGACAAAGGTAGTCCAACATATCCATTCGTTGCGGGCAAGAGGTGTGAGGCTTTCCCATAAAGCAAGTGCCTTAGCATCCAAAGTCAAAGCTTTTTGCAAATCTGCTGGGACTTTGTGCACTGTTCCATGTAAGATGTTCCTAAAATTCATTATCTATTATAACAGCTTCATTATTTAAAAAACTTGTTAACACCGTGAGTTGCTTGGCTTCGAATACTGGGGTATGTTTCATCTATATTTTTCAAAAATTCACTTTAATTTCTAGCAATTCTCACCATTAATACTTGAGAACACTCCCGTGATACAAAGACCGATGGAGCAAACTCAATTAAAGTTGGGAAAGACAGTACAGTAGATACAAATGCGTATTATGAAATTTCGGAAGAAATGAGCGCTTGGGAAGTGGCGGATGCTTTACTTAACAAACCAAACTTCTTTGGGAGCCAAGGGAATTATGGAAATCTTTTTATGCCTTAGGTAAAACTTTGTTTTTGGATCTCTGCCAAAGAGCATACATAGCTACAACCCAGATTCGCTCTTCAGGCTCGTTCCAGCTTCCATCGGCACCTTCGACATAGTACTTATATTTCCCCCCAATCTTTATTCTTTTTATTCTAGTACTTCTGCCAAGACGGTCTATTGCATCTACAAGCTCTGCGCCACGAACAAATCTTCTTCTTAAAGCCTGTGAAGCACGTTCATAAGCTTCATTATCTTCCATAAGCATCTTCGCTACTTTATCTAAAGGATCCGCAGTGGTAATATCAATGGTTTGAAGATAGGAATACGCTTTGGAAAAAGTAACCATATTCATATAATATATCCAGTCTCATATAATAGTCAAATAGTATGGTAGTTATCTATCAGAGCACAAACAACACGCCCAAGGTAAAAAGCGACAATGAACCTAATAAAATCTATAAAAGAGCAAACTATAATATCATTGCTAATTTATATCCAGATTTAACAAATGAAAAAAAAGCCACGGATATAGGTGATGAAAAAGAGCCCCATAAGGCAAGAGGATTAAAAAAACCGGCAAATTTCAACTCTTATATTAGTCATTTTATAGATCAATTTGAAAAGCCTGTTTCCGTCCCGGGAGGTACATATATAAACGTTAGTGATGTCATAAGCAGCGTAGCTATTTTTTATGAAAAAATAAGAACCACAATAGAATATAAAGGCGAACATCTATTAAGGAGAAACGCAATAGAAAGGATATTAAAAAGGCTGATTTGGGAAAAGGGAGCATTAAGACCGAGTATTAATCAGGATACAATTGCCTTAGCACTAATTAGAGAACTAATCTGGGCAAAATATATTCCAAATAATACAATTTCCAATGTAAAACTGTCTCTAGTTGCAATTTCGGTTGGCAAATACCTTAGGATACTTGATTCTGTAGGAGAAATTGATAACAAGCCACAGAGGACCAAAAAATGGATAATTGAAGTAGCCTCCAGCGAAATAGAGGACATTCTTGACCCCACCAGCAGAAATGCCTTTATAGATCTTATTTACTCTTGGGTCAAGGAAAACAGTATATGGAAGTCTGACTCCATAGACGATAATGAAAAAGATATTCAAATTTATCTTGCAGTACATAGGGCTTTTGTGAGGTCGGATAATGCAATAATGAGATACTATCTCTTAAAAAGGGATATCCCATACTGGGATAGTTTGGATAGCAATGACCCAAGACTGGACGAATTTATTAATGGCTTCACCGGGTACCATAAAAAAATAGAAAACCGCTTAAATTATAATGGAGGTCTTCTTCTTTATCGAAAAATTGTCGGTTACTACGCGCCGTTTGAGATATTAAGGCAGATTTTTATAAAAAACAAAGGAAAATTAGTTCGTCTTCTTTCGAACAAGTCTAAGCTTAAAAATGAAATAGAAGAGGTTTGTAGCACCAACTACAAAAACATATCAAAGAGAGTCAATACTGGTATTATACGAAGTATTATCTACATTTTTGTAACTAAGGTGTTTTTTGCCTTACTAATGGAAGTCCCTTATGAAGTATATTTCTATGGAGATATAAATTATATTCCTCTTACAATTAACATTGTCTTGCCATCAATTATGATGTTCTTCATTGGATTATCCATTAAAATTCCCGATAAAGCAAATACCCAATTAATTGTAAATAGTATTAAAAAAATAGTATTTTCTGGTCCAGAAAAGAAAATATTCATAAACTTTGATGATGGTTACAGCGGTTCATTCACAAAAATCTTTTCTATGATGTATATCATTGTCTTTTTGGCAGTCTTTGGGGCAATTTCCTCACTGCTTTTTAAAATTGGGTATAGTTTATTTGCAATTATAGTATTTTATTTTTTTCTCTCTTTGGTACTATTATTTGCCTTTAGGATCCGCCATCAAGCGCAACAGCTTAAAATAGAACCTGAAAAAGAAGGAATTTTTTCACACCTTTTAAGTTATGTGACGCTTCCCTTTCTAAACCTTGGATATTACTTATCAAGGGGGCTGTCGCAAATTAACGTACTTACAGTTCTCCTTGATATACTGATTGAGGCACCACTTAAGAGTCTACTTGAAATTTTTGAGGAATGGATTGGATATATTCGTGAGAAAAGAAGAAATGTAATAGAAGTGCCTGAGTAAAATCTATTTCCTGGTAACCGTATAATAGACAGGGTGAACAATAAATCCTGCGGGCAAATCCTCAAGAAGAAAACGTTGAAAGTCAATATATATTTTCTTTCTTTCCTCCATATCTATTACCGACCTACCATCTTCAAGAAGCTTGTCTATTCTAGGGTTTGAATACTTAGATATATTCGTACTTGTTTGAGTAGTATGCCATAGAGAATACTGGTCGGGATCGGGAGGAATATCATAAATAGTGAGAAAGGCATCATATTCTGTCGGTATTATCGAAGAAATAAGAAGAGTAGTCTCGATACCTATCTTTTTCCAATCATCCACAATTTTTTGTGCTATCGATATAAGGGATGGGCTACTTACCAAGTTGATTTTAACGGATTTATTGTCTTTTAGGATATCTGAGAGCATCTTTTTTGCTTTTTCGATATCATACTCATAAGATTTGACCTGCGGATTGTATGCCCATGAATTCGGTTGAATAGGGCTGTATGCTCTTTCCCCAAGAGAATTTTTATCAATTGCATAAAATAATGCTTGTCTCACCTCTTTTTCCGATAAAAACTGGCTTTTGGTGTTAAAAAATAATGTTACAACTTGATTCTTTTCCACCCTCCTTTTTACTGAAGCTGTGCTCCAATCATCAAACGGTTCAGGATCCAATAGATCATCGATTACGTCAATTTTGCCCAATTTAAATGCTGTTTTTAGACTTTCTGTAGTAGGAAAAAACCTGTAAGTCTTTTTCTTACCGTTTTTGTTTTTTAGAACAATTTCTTTTACATACTGCGAGGAAAAGGTAATTTTTTCTACTTTATAGTCACCCACTCCTATTAGCCCCTTTTTGTAAACGGGTTTTGATACTATGGATGGAAATGGTGAAAAACTGTTTTCTATATTAAAAATAATTGTCTCATCATCGGGAGTAGTAGTTTTGACATCTGAAAATTCATAGACTATATTCTGGCTGGTTACCGAGGTCCCATCCTGCCACTTTAGATCTTTATTAATTTTAAACGTCCATGTTTTACCCTGATTGTCGGAATACCACTCTCTTGCAATGGCAGGCAAGGGCTGTTTATTCTCCCCGATTTTAGTTAGACCAAGACTAATTTCTTGCAAAACTTCTTGCGGAAGGGTATCAGAGTGATATCTACCAACAAGCCCTATGATCTCATTTTGGGGAGTAATAAACTTTGCCATATAATTAAAAACAAAAAACGTCGATATCCCCAGTATTATGCTGAGAATTATGAAAAGTCTAAATTTGACCAAAAACGCTGAAACTAGACGCAAATAGTATCGAAAATTTTGCATTTAACTTAGACAAAAAGAAGTGAAATTGATATTGCAATAAACGCAAATACCAATACGAAAGTGAGCTTAAAAACAACCCTTTCAAGTCCTCTTCTTGTAAAGGAGACATTCGAGAGACTTCTGCCAAATCCAGTTCCTCTGGTTTGGATGAGAATAAAAAAAGTAAGAACCAAAGAAATGATAATTTGAAAAACAATAAGTAACTTTTGCATTTGATTATATTATACTGGATCTTCTAAACAATTTACAGTTCTAGCTGCTAATCTATTTTATTAGCCAATAGAAAAAAGAGGTAACAACTGAAATAATAAAAGAAAAGCCAATATAAGAAAATATACCTGTAAGGTGGATCATAGGAATTGAAATCCAAGCACTTTCTAGACCATCAAATATAAAGGAAGTAATTCTAAAATCGTCGATTAAGAGTGTAATTATGTAAAGTACAAGTGCTGACGAGACCCAACGAAACAGACCAAATGTAACCAAATTTATGGGTAAAAGTAGAATATTGATGACTGGTTTTGCAAGAAAAGAAACCCCTGCCATTGCTATACCAGCTAAGATAAGAGTTTTGTATGACTCACCAAAGACCATTCCATGTGCCACCCTTGAAGCTATGTAGATTGCAAAAGTATCAATCAAAAAATGTCTAAATAATGTCTTCACTAATTTAATATATCGTATAAACTAGTTTTTTAGCAAATTTTTTATAATCAAATGATGGTGATATCTTCTTGCAAAACGATGGGCTTCATTTCTTATTTTTTGGATGAGGTTGAGTGCAGGACCAGGTGGAATTCTCATTATTTTATAAACACCACTTCCACTGTCTTTTACTGAAAATACTAATCTCTCTTCCCCTTTAGCTATTCCAACAACTGGGATATCGTGCTGATAAAAAAATCTACTAAATACAGATACTTGAGGTTTTCCTCCATCAACTATAATTAAATCTGGTTTTCCAATTTGATCAATTAGCTTTATACGTCTTTTTGCTATTTCCTCTAAAGAATCCGTATCACTTTTTGTTCTTGGCTGTCGGATTCTAAAATGCCTATAAAGATTTTTTTGAGGTAATCCATCCACAAATGTAACCATAGAAGCTGTTGCAAAAGATCCACCAAGGTGGGCGACATCATAACACTCTATTCGCGACAGTCTGGGTTGAGAAATATACCTCGAAATTAAACTTTTTAGTTGGGATAATTCCTTGGATATTATATCTTCAATAAGCATGGGGTTTTCCAAATAGGCTCTTGGTGCAACTTGTGGCTGGGAAATCTGCTCAATAAAATTAAGTCTCTCCTTATAGTACATAGCAGTTTCATAGTTTAATTTTTTTGACTCTTGCTTTATTCTTTTAACTAGTTCTTTTTTAATGGGCGCGAAGCCTCCTTTTAGAATCTTGTTTAACTGCTTTAAGTTCATCATATATTTTCGTGTCAAATCTTCTTTTAATTTTTCATCTTTTATACTTTCTATATATGAAGGGCAAGGATTGCAAAGGCCCAGTTGTGAATAAAAGCATAATTTCTTAGATGGCTTGTGAGTGGAAAAAGGTACAATTTTTCTTAGTGTCTGTAAAACCACTCTAACTTTTGATACCGAGATAAATGGTCCAAATACCTCATGGATATTCTCTTTTTGAATTTGAGTTTTCCTAAGAGTTGCAATATATGGATATTTATCTTTTAGTATGGCTATATACACTGGAGATTTATCATCTTTTAACTCGATGTTGTATTTAGGCTTATATTTCTGAACAATAAAAGCCTCAAGAAGAAGAGATTCGACCTCTGAATTTACTACAATATAGGAAAAGTAATCTACTTTATTAACTAGATCTTGGGTCTTTGGGCCAAGAACTTTACCAAAGTAGCTTTTTATACGCTCTCTTAAGTTAATTGATTTGCCTACATAAAGTATTTCCCCTGCCCCACTTCGAAAAATATAAACGCCAGGAAGGTTTGGAACACTGCCTATATTATGCCTTAGAAATTTCCTTTGACTTTCAGAATATTCCCCAAAAGTAATATCTTTTCTATCAATCACTGTCCTCATTTCTTCTATGCAAAAGATAAAACACCAGAAGTATCAAAAAAATACTTGCTAAGAAAAATATTACTTGGCTTATAGCAATAGCATCCGCCTGGGTATCAATTTCATAAAATTTATCTCTATAAGAAACTATTATTTTTTTGGGCGCTTTTTTTGCCAAGAAACCGTAATTAACATCTACAGATTTCTCAAACTTCTCAAATGGTATAAGAGTCTCAACTATACCCTTGTCACTAATATTAGTGCTATCATATTTTATCTCATAATCTAAATTATAGAGAGCTACATTGCCACTATTTGTAAAAGCTATTTCAAATTTTTTAGAAAATAAGTTGTATTTTGACTTTAGTGTGTGAGAGATATTTATCTTTTCTTCAGAGCTGGGAAATTCACCAAACCGGACAAATACGTCTTTTTTGGGGTTATCCGAGAATTTGTATGAACCGGCCGGCAGAGGATACCTATCATCCTCACCATGTATCACAAATGCAAGATGATTCATATCAAACTTATTAAAATAATCTATCCCCGTAGTAGATTCCCAGGTAGGGTCTACCGATATCCAAGCTCTTCTGTCGCTATCCCAATATTGAGGCCAGGCATGGAGCACATCACTTACTAAAGAGAGGGGTTGGGTCTTACTATTTTGAGTATATGCATATCCCTGAATTTCTCTTGCAGGAATTCCGGCTGATCTAGATATTGCTATAAACAAGTCGGTAAATTCCGTACATAGTGCACTATATGGCGCACTTAGAGCCTTTGTTGCTCCAAGACGATTTGGGCTACCGTCCACCCTGCTAAAATCGTATTTAAGATTTTTAACAACATAATCATAAATTCTTTCAGGCGTTTTAAGATCCATTGCTAGTTCCTTAATCGGATAAGAATCTACTTGCCAATAATCTGTATTACTTAAGTTTTTAATAATTGATTGTGGTGGAGGAATTGCCAAACTTCTCGGATATGAAAAAACTTGAGCTGAACCCTGTAGAGTCACGGTTTTCTTCTCAAATGGAGCTAACCGATAAGAAAAAATCCAGTTACCATCATTATCCACCCTTGACCCAACTGGCAACGGATCACTGTTTGTTATAAATATCCTCTGGTAAGCAGTATCAGGAGGAACAGCAACATCAATATCACTCCAATTGGCTGCCGTGTTTTCTATATTGTAGTTCAAGGTGAAATCAAAAATTTGAAATTCCCCAAATGTAGCATTTATACCTGTTTGGCTGACATCCTTCCCTTCAAAACGGTAGACAATGCTATCCTCATTCTTGTAGCTTGTATACGTGTCGGGACGTATATAGGCAAGCGGGCCAACAGTTGCTGGAAGGACAAGCACACTCTCAAAACTGTCTAAATCATCAGCATTCAACTTAGGTATTGATACTTCTATAATATTTCCAGTCTTTTTTGAAATGTTCTTCTCATCAAAATTTATTTCAAACAACCTCTTCTTTCCCAAACCATAGACCTTATCATCAAAAAGCACTTTTAGGTAAATAGAATTTTGTTCCTTACTGGTTGTAAAACTTAATTTTTTATTGCCCTCTTGGACACTAATATTTACAGGGTCTAAATGGACAAAATTTACATGAAATTCATCCATCATTACCTCAGCCTTTAAGTTTTCTATTGAGTAGCTAAAATTTGCAGATAATTCTCCCTGGCTGTTAATTTTATACGTGGCAACAAGTTTGACATCAAAATCGTCAGCATAAACCACACCTGGGACCAATAAAAAAATGAGTATAAAAAAAATCAATAAATACAATAAACTTTTCATTTTTTCTGCATATGTCTCCTAAGATATCTCCCTGTTAGGGAGGCTTCATTACTTAATAGATCAGTAACTGTTCCTTCTACTACTATTCTTCCTCCTTCATCTCCTCCTCCTGGACCAAGATCAATTATCCAATCGGCATTTTTGATTACATCTAGATTATGTTCAATCACAAAGACACTGTTGCCTCTTCTTACCAATTCTTTGAGAACTTGCAAAAGCTTTTGAATATCATCCAAATGAAGCCCCGTTGTTGGCTCGTCAAGTATATACGCATTTCTTCCGCCCTCTTTCTTCATTAACTCCGCGGAAAGTTTAATTCTTTGTGCCTCTCCGCCCGATAATGTAGTAGCGGGCTGTCCAAGCTGAATATACCCAAGACCAACATCTTTTAGTACTTGTAACTTACTCTGCAGTAAGTGATGGTTATGAAAAAAGTCAACAGCCTCGTCAACCGTCATCTCAAGCACTTCCGATATATTCTTACCTTTGTAAACAACCTCTAGTGTCTGGCTATTATATCTTTTGCCATTGCAGACCTCACATTTTATCCAAATATCACTCATAAACTGCATTTCAATTTTTGTTTCTCCTTGCCCCTCACATGCTTCACAACGTCCGCCTCTTACATTAAAGGAGAACCTTCCCTTTTTAAATCCAAGTATGCGCGCATCCCTTGTCTGGGCAAAGATATCTCTTATTAGGTCAAATATTTTCGTATAGGTTGCGGGGTTACTGCGCGGGGTACGGCCAATGGGAGATTGGTCAATAAGTATCACTTTCTCTATATTATCTCCTCCAATAAGTCTGCGGTAGCCTAATTTGCTAGCTTGAGGGAATCTACTTAAATGGCTACGCAGAGCCGGAAATAGAGTTTCAACTAGGAGTGTTGATTTGCCTGATCCTGAAACTCCAGTTATTACAACCAGTTTTGATAGTGGAAATGTTACAGTTATATTTTTTAGATTAAATTTAGAACAGCCTTCTATAATTAGTGACCCAGCATTATCTGTCCTCTCCTGTTTACCACCTACAAAGACTTTTTTCCTACCGCTTAGATACTGTCCAGTAATTGATTTTTTATGTTCTTCGATATCTCTGGGGCTTCCGCTAGCCACAATTTCCCCTCCATATTTTCCTGCACCGGGACCAAAATCTACTACAAAATCGGATGATCTTATCATCTCTTCATCATGTTCGACAACGATAACGGTATTTCCCAAATCCCGAAGGTGAAACAAAGTCATTATAAGTTTCTCATTATCGCTTTGGTGAAGACCAACAGTAGGCTCATCTAGTACATACAACACGCCGGTTAACCCCGAACCTATCTGACTCGCAAGTCTAATTCTTTGAGCCTCTCCGCCTGACAAAGAAGATGAGGACCGTGAAAGCGTCAAGTAGCCAAGCCCTACTTCATATAGAAATCTAATACGAGTGTATATCTCTTTTAATATAGGCCTTGCTATTTCCTGCTCACGTTGATTTAGTATAGGTCCATTTTGAAGATCACTTATCCATTTAAGAGCGTCCTTTATTGGCATTGAGACAATATCATTTATTGACTTTTTATCTATAGTAATTCCAAGAGCTTCTTTTCTCAGTCGAGATCCGCCACATTCATCACAAACAAACTCACTAAAAAAGCGCCTTGTGTGCTCTTTGACAGCATCAGAAGATGTATTTTGATACCTTTCCTCAAGCAAGCTGACAATACCATTAAAAGTCTCGTAAATTTTAGTTAACTTCCCAAACCGGTTCGTACCTACCACTTCATAAATCCTGTCGCCCGTACCTTCAAGAAGCATTTTTATTTTTTCCTTATCTAACTTTTTAAGTGCAATTTTTGTATTAATTGAATTCTCTTCACAAAAAGTGAAAAAAAGCCTTGTAAACCAACTATCTGTTTGTAAAGCATTTGAAAGAGGTAGTATTGCACCCTCCATTATCGACAGTTCCCAAGAAAATAGAGTAGATGTATCCACCTTCAGAAGATGACCCAGCCCTGAGCATTTTTTGCAAGCCCCGTGTGGGGAATTAAATGAAAAGGTTCTCGGTTCTATTTCATCTAGAGAAATATTGTCGATAGGACATGCAAATCTCTGACTAAAAAGATGGTCATCAAATTCCTTAGGATTGGTGGGCATTTCAAGTGAGCTATCTGAAACGATTGATGCTATACATAATCCATCTGAGATTTCGAGAGATTGCTCAATATCAGTTAGAATTCTTGATTCGAGATTTGCATGAAATATTTTGTCCCTAAAGTCTTTCAGTGAAAAAGACAACTTGTCTATAACTACTTCAATATTATGTCTGTTAGTCCTTATTAAGTTTAAATCGTCTGATAATAGATAAATCTTTCCATCGATACGTACAGAAGAGAACCCTTTCGCTTTTAAGTTTGCAAGGAGCATGGAAAACTCACCCTTCTTATCCTTTACAACAGGAGAAAGGATTAAAAGACGAATAGCAGGATTTACTGATAGGTAGCCTTTTATAATTTCAAGAATTGCTTCCTTAATTTCATCAGCACTCTGATTGGAAATCTCCCTACCACAAATTGGACAATGAGGATGTCCTACCCTTGCAAACAAAAGCCTAAGATAATCGTAAACCTCAGTAGTTGTTCCTACAGTTGACCTTGGGTTATTGGAAGTAGTTTTTTGATCAATAGATATCGAAGGTGAAAGGCCCTCTATAAAATCAACATCAGGCCTTTCCATTATCCCAAGGAATTGTCTAGCATAAGTTGACAAGCTCTCGACGTAACGCCTTTGGCCTTCTGCATAGATAGTATCAAATGCCAAAGAACTCTTTCCGCTTCCAGATACACCCGTAAACACAACTAACTTATTTTTAGGGATATCAATATTAACATTTTTCAAGTTATGCTGTCTTGCCCCTCGAATTTTTATAAATTTTTCCATGATACTTCCTCCACAGACCTTATTGTGGCCAATCAGTATAACAAATAAGACTAAAGACTTTCCTTAATTCTTTTTAAGGTTTCTCTGATCTCTATAGCCAGCTCAAACTCAAGATTACTAGCAGCCACCTTCATTTCCTTCTGCAATCTAGATAGCAGTTTTCTTTTTTCACCCGGAGTAAGGGAAGAGACATCTACATCTAAAAATGAATTTACAACAACGTTTGATGAAGCCTGTAAAGAAACATCATCCTCAACTAATTTTTCCCTTATAGGTTTGACTATTGAAGTCGGAGTTATCTTATGGAGCCTATTATAGGAGATTTGATATTTTCTTCTTCTTTCAATCTCTTCAAGAGCCTCCCTCATAGATTTAGTTATCGTGTCAGCATAGAGAATTACTCGTCCTTCCAAGTGTCTAGCTGCCCTACCCATTGTTTGAATTAGACTCACTTTGCTTCGCAAAAATCCTTCCTTATCTGCATCCATGATCACAACAAGAGAAACCTCTGGAAGATCAAGACCCTCCCTTAGTAAATTTACTCCTACAATTACGTCGTACTTTCCACGTCTCAAATCATCTAAAATAGTACTTCTTTCAAGCGTCTCAATATCTGAATGTAGATAATTGACTACAATGCCCTTTTCTTGAAGAAATTTTGACAGCTCTTCAGCCATTCTTTTTGTAAGAGTTGTGACCAGAGTACGTTGCCCTTTCTTTGCAGTTTTTTTTATTTCCTCAATGACGTCAGTTACTTGATTAGAGGTTGGTCTTATTTCTACAATTGGGTCGGGAATGCCCGTTGGACGAACCAATTGTTCAACAACTCCCTCTTTTTTGGCCATACTGAGTTCCCACTCATCTGGAGTAGCACTTGTTGCAATAAAACGTGGAATTCTCCTTAAAAATTCATCGAAAGTCA
This sequence comes from Candidatus Woesebacteria bacterium, assembly GCA_020060845.1. Taxonomy (GTDB): domain Bacteria; phylum Patescibacteriota; class Microgenomatia; order UBA8517; family UBA8517; genus JAGUZK01. The sequence continues at coordinate 25,854 of JAGUZK010000042.1, read as the reverse complement.
ATGGTCTATTGTCTAATGCAGCCGGCAATCTAAATCCATAGTCTATCAAGGTTTTTTTTCTTGAAATATCTCCTGCATACATCCCTCTGACTTGTGGAAATGTAATATGGCTCTCATCTACAACTAAAAGCCATTTATCAGAAAACGACTTGTTGAAATAATCAAGAAGCGTAAATGGTGCCTCTCCCGCCTTTCTTCCGTCAAAATATCTTGAATAATTTTCTATACCTTTGACATACCCTATTTCCCTTATCATCTCTAAATCATACTTAACTCTTTGTGAAATTCTTTGCGCCTCAAGGTACTTGCCTTGTGACATAAATTCACTAACCCTTGCTTCTAAATCGTTCTCTATCTGCCTTAGGGCAGTATCAAGTCTTTCGGGATCAGCAATGAAATGCTTTGCTGGGTAAAGGACCATCTTTGTTAATCCCTGAGATTTTTTCTGATCCACCTGACCGCTTATGGGGTCAAATACTTCCAGACATTCTACCTGGTTTCTAGATAATCTAATTCTTATTGCATCATCCTTATAAGCCGGGAAAATATCAATATTTTCTCCTCTTATCCTGAAGGTGCCTCTTTTGAAATCAAAGTCATTTCTTTCATACTGGAGACTTATCAGCTTTTCAATTAGGTTCTCTCGAGAAAGACTAGAACCAATCTCAAGCTCAAGTGTAAATTTTTCATATTCATTAGGTGAACCAATGTTGTATATGCACGAAACTGATGCAACAACAATCACATCATTTCTACTTAATAAATTTGCTGTTGTGTTAAGTCTTAACTTATCAATAAGCTCGTTTATATCGGAATCCTTCTCAATATAGGTATCTGTAGATGGGATATAAGCCTCTGGCTGATAGTAGTCATAATATGAAACAAAATAAGAGACAGCATTTCCAGGAAAGAAATCTCTAAATTCTTGATACAACTGGGCTGCTAATGTTTTGTTGTGGGATAAAATGAGAGTCGGCATGTTTAGTTTTTCTATCACGTTGGCAATAGTGAATGTTTTGCCTGAACCAGTAACTCCAACAAGGACCTGATATTTAACACCTGACAAAATATTTGACGACAATCTTTTTACTGCCTTTTTTTGTTCATCAATTAGTTTATAGTTTGTTCCAAGTCTAAAGTTTTTCATAGTTAACTATTTTAACCGAAAATTCTTCAAAAAAGAAATGAATAAAACCCAAAAATTACATATTGACATGTTCGGGTTATGTTTGTATATATATTATAGTGATAAAATGGCTCCAATAATTTACAAACGACAGTCTCAAATACTTGACTTTATTAGGCAATATATTCAATCTAATGGCTCGGCTCCAACTCTTCGTCAGATTGCAGATGCAATTGGGGTAAGTTCACTTGCTACTGTACACGAACACTTAATCACATTGGAACAAAAGAAATTAATCAAAAGAAAAGGCGGTAAAATAAGGTCAATAGAAATTATCGATGATAACCCCATCATAGGTGAAAGAGAAGTTGAAGTTCCAATATTGGGGTTCATTGCCGCTGGATCTCCAATTGAACCATTCACTGATCCTAATTCAACAATTCCAATCCCAAGCTCATTTCTATCAGGAAAAAGGCGCACATACGTTCTTAAGGTAAAGGGCGACTCGATGATAGAAGAACAAATTCGCGACGGCGACTATGTCATCATTGAACAGTCAGACTATGCTGAAAATGGTGATATTGTAGTGGCTCTGTTGGACAACGGCATGGCAACACTCAAAAGATTTTACAAAGAGACTACTCGAATAAGACTCGAACCGGCAAATTCATCTATGTCTCCAATATTTGTCAAAAACGTAACTATCCAAGGAAAAGTAGTCGGCTTAATCAGAAAATATACTTCATAATAATGTTACAGAACCTCTTTAAGAAGATTTCTGCCCGTCATTGCGCCCGGAACTGGCAATTTCATCAAATTAAGGATAGTAGGTGCAACATCTGCCAGAATTCCGGCCCTTAGCCTCTGTGACTTACCAAAAAAAGGCCTACAGACACATATAAACGGAACGTTGTTTGTGCTATGTTCGGTATCTATCTCACCAGTAATAATATTTATCATTTCTTCAGCGTTGCCATGGTCGGCTGTTATTACCAATACACCGTCATAAGCAAGAACGAAATTAGCAATTATACCTAACTGCATATCAACTGTCTCAATAGCTTTGACAGTGGGGCCTATATTTCCCGTGTGGCCTACCATGTCAGCATTTGGAAAATTAACAAGGGCAAATTTATAATCTCCAGTTACTACATTATCAAGCAGGAGTTTAGTTATTTCCTGTGCTTTCATCTGAGGAATCTGATCGTACGTTGGAACCTTGCTAGAGGGAACTATGATTCTTTCTTCAAGAGGAAAGGGAAGTTCACGATATCCATTGAAATAAAAAGTGATGAATCTTTCCTTTTCGGATTCTGTAATCTTTAATTGCCTAAAACCATTTATTGATATAACCTGGCTTAATGGCATATCTACAACTTCAGGAGGAAAAGCAACCTTAGCTCCCTCTTTGGTCAATGATTTACTATACTCTGTCATAGTGACAAAAAATAGATTTTTGATCTTTCTTCCTCTGTCAAATATCCGTGTATTCAGCGTGTCTGTTGGTGCTTTCTTATAAGGATTACTATCTGTATCTACAGCTGCCTTTTGAAAATCGTCAAAAATGAAGACCTTGCTTAATTGACGCGGTCTATCTACTCTAAAGTTAAAAAAGATTACACTATCACCATCCTTTATTAAATTAAGTTTGCCTTGGGAATCCTTAAAAAGGGTTGGCTCAATAAACTCGTCGGTTATGCCTTGTGAGTAATAACTCTCTAAAGCTTGTGTAAAGCCCTCAGATACTTGTCCTTCCCCATGTGTCAATGCCATATACGCTTTTTTTGTTCTATCCCACCTCTGATCTCTATCCATAGCCCAATACCTTCCCATTATTGAGGAAATTTTGCCCACCTTCTCTTTTCTAAGAAGTATTTCAATATTTGCAAGTATTGCTTTTGCAGATGTCTGGGGCGAGTCTCTCCCATCGGTAAAAAGATGTAAAAATACTCTATCAAAATTATTTATGGACATTAGGTGAATCAACGCATACAGATGGTTGAGGTTTGAGTGTACCCCCCCATTACCAACAAGCCCCATTATGTGAACATTTGATCCGTTTTTGCGGGCGTGATCTATTGCAGAAAGAAAAACCTCATTCTTGAAAAAAGTGCCATCCGAAATTGACATATTTATCCTTTCTAGATCCTGATAAACAATTCTGCCTGCTCCTAAATTTATGTGACCAGTCTCGGTGTTGCCATCCTCACCTCTTGGAAGGCCTACAGCTTGTCCTGCAGCTTCAAGCTCAGTATGTGGGTATTGGGCCATAAATTTATTCATATTCGGAGTACTAGCCAGTGTTATCGCATTGCCAGCTCCCGGAGGTGCAATTCCCCAGCCATCAAGGATCGAAAGAATAACAAACCTAGGTGTAAATGCCATATTATTAGAACCAGTATAAGCTTAGAAACTACTTTTGCCCAGAAGCAAGCTCAGCCTCAATGCTAAGAAGACGATTATACTTGGCAACCCTTTCACCCCTACAGGGTGCCCCGAACTTTGCAAAATCACTTCCAGTGCCGGAAGCAAAATCCGCAATAAACCAGTCGTTGGTCTCACCAGACCTATGAGAGGTGATCACTTTCCAACCGGCGTCTCTTGCTTTCTTTACAACAAGCAAGGTTTCCCACACCGTTCCAACTTGATTGGGCTTAACCAAAATCGCATCGCAAGCTTTTTCATTAATTGCCTTTTCTACCCTTTCCTGATTTGTAACAAGCAGGTCGTCACCCACAACAGTTAGTTGTCCCTTAAAAGCCTCATACAGCTTTTTCCAGCTCTCCCAGGAGTCTTCATGGAGAGGGTCCTCAATGTGCGAAAGGTGATACTGGCTGTTCAAGTACTTGTAGTAGTCGATAAGAGCATCATCATTTAGAGGATTTGACTTATCTCTTATTGAATAACTGCCGTTCTTATAGAAAAATGACGCAGCTACATCAAGACCAAGAAAAACATCCCTTCCGATTTGATAATTTGACTCTTTAATTGACTCAAAAATTACCTCAAGAGCATCAGCATTTGTAAATAAGTTTGGAGCATATCCACCCTCATCTCCAACCGAGTGAATAGCCCCTCGCCTTTCAAGATTTTTTCCAAGTTTAATGTAAATTTCAACACCAATCTTGAGAGCCTCAGAATAAGTTTTAGAAGTTGCTGGAATTACATGAAACTCCTGGAAATCCAAGTTCCCAGCTCCATGAAGCCCTCCATTAATCATGTTAAACACAGGTGTAGGGACTCGAACCTTAGCATCAACACCAGCCCTTTTAGAGAGTGTATTTATCCAATTATAAAGAGGGATGTTTTGAACAATGGCAGCACATTTTGTACAGGCGATAGAAACAGAAAGAATAGCATTTGCACCGTATTTTGATTTATTTTTGGTTCCATCAAGCTCAATAAGTCTTTGATCAATTGTGGCTTGGTCAGTGCAATCAAGACCCCAAATCCCAGGCCCTAACGTCTCATTTACATTTGCTACAGCTTTCGAGACTCCTTTACCGTCATAGTTAGCAGGGTCATTGTCGCGCAATTCGACAGCTTCGTATGTCCCAGTAGAAGTTCCTGCAGGCACTGAAGCAACAGCTGTGTGTCCCGTATCAAGTTGAACAACAGTTTCCACAGTGGGCAAGCCTCTTGAATCAAGAATTTGTCTAGACCAAACTTTTGAAACCTTACTCATATAAATAAAACTACAACATTTTCTTCCTTGATACAAGTTCCTTTTCCGCTTCGTAAACAACCGATCTAACTCTATCAATAGCATCAGGATTGACCGAAATACTGGTAACTCCGTACCTAACTAACTTGTAAACCAAATCATCGTAGCTAGATGGAGCCTGCCCACAAATTGATGTAGTAACCCCATGTTTCCTACACTTTTTAATTACCCGCCTTAGTGACCAAAGGACAGCAGGAGAACGTTCATCAAAAGCGTTAGCAACCTCAGCATTATCTCGATCAGTTCCAGTAGTAAGCATAGTCAGATCATTGCTTCCAATCGACACCCCATCAATCCCAACCTTTATAAAATCTTCAATCTGAATGACATTTACAGGAATTTCTACCATCATCCAAAACTTAAACGTAGGACTTTCAAAAAGACCTTCTGTAGCAACCAATCGCCTGACTTTCTGAAGCTCCAATGGCGAACGTACAAAAGGTATCATCAGCCATAAATTGTTGTATTTTGAACGGACTCTCTTAATTGCTTGGATCTCAAGATTAAAGACTTCAGGTGATTGAATATAACGATATGCCCCCCTAAATCCGAGCATTGGGTTTGCCTCAACCGGCTCCCAAGACTCTCCCCCTGGGAGTGAACGATACTCATTAGTCTTGAAGTCGGTAGCTCGATAGACTACAGGTCTTGGATAAAAAGCCTTGCAGAAAACTTGCATATCCTTTGCTAGTTTTTCGATAAAATCGCCCTGTTTTTTATTCTTGATTGCTTCTTTTGGATGTATTCCAATCCCGGCTATCATAAACTCAGCCCTAAGAAGTCCCACTCCATCTACATTTCTTCTAGCAACTTCACTTGCCAGCTCCTTCTCAGCAAGATTAACGTAGATTTTTGTTGCGGTTTTCAAATCCTTGACTGTATCGGGAGTAATCTTCTTTTCGACAATTTTCACCTTTCCGCCTAGGTAGACAAAGCCCCTTGAACCATCAACAGTAACAATACTTTCATCCTTCAAAACATGGGTAGCCTCTTTTGTACCAACAACACAAGGAATCCCAAGCTCGCGGGATACTATTGCCGCATGTGAGGTCTGACCACCCTCATCTGTGATTATTGCCGAAGCCTTTTTCATTGCAGGCACATAATCTGGTGATGTCATTGGAGCAACTAAAACATCACCATCTTTTACTTTATTTATTTCCTTGGGGCTTTTTAATATTCTAACTGCGCCTGTGCCAATTCCAGGGCTTGCTCCTGCACCTGTTAGAATTGGAGCATCTGCAGTTTTGTAATCCGAAGAGGCCTTTTTCTTAGCCTCCTTAACTGTGGTGACCGGTCTTGTCTGGACGATAAACAACTTATCTTTTTCTTTTGCCCATTCAATATCCTGAGGAAAGTAATAATGCTTTTGTAGTTTATCTGCAATCTTAGCAAGTTTTATGATCTCATCATCAGAAAGCTTTTGTTTATCCCTTATGCTTTTGGGGACTTCCATCTGTTTTGTCTCCAATCCCTTCTTAACTAGCTGGATTGACTGATCGGAAATTTCCTTCGACAAAATATCAAAAGTTTCTTTCTGTACAACATAACGGTCGGGGACAACTGACCCCTGGACAATCATCTCCCCCAATCCCCAAACAGCCTCTATGATAATTCTGTCCTTATCGTTCGTCACTGGATCAATAGTAAACATTACCCCCGACACCTCAGACTGAACCATCTTTTGCACAATTACTGAAATCTTGACCTTCTCATGACTAATCTTATTTTGTACCCTATAAAAAATTGCCCTTGCAGTATAAAGCGACGCCCAACACTCCCTAACTGCCAAAAGTAAATTAGTATCACCTCTAATATTCAAAAACGTAGCTTGCTGCCCAGCAAAGCTTGCACCTGGCAAATCCTCAGCAGTTGCTGAAGAACGTACTGCCACTAAGCTTTTCTGAAAAGCACCCGACAACTTCCAGTACGCTCTTAATATTTCTTTTTTTACTTGGGATGGAATATCAGAGTGTAAAATTATTTTTTGTATCTTTTCAGATGTGGAATTTAGTTCTTCAGGATTATCAACATTTGTAACCTTTAGAATATCGTTAATCTTTTGCGATATCAGATTCTCCTCAAGGAAAATATCATACGAGGCAACTGTAACTGCAAATCCATTTGGGACAGGGAAACCAGCCTGGGTCATCTCGCCCAAATTAGCCCCCTTGCCACCAACCTCAGGAAGACTATCCTTATCTACATCCTTAAAAAAAAGAACAAGAGGTTTATAGGCAGGCATACTTTAACTATGATAGAACCAGTCTACGGTTTCTGCAATAAACAAAATCACTCATTGATCCTCTTCTTGAAATAATCAACCCAGACAATAGGAGTCGGATCCTGTTTATAAAGAATGGCGAGGTAAAAAGCCAAGAAAGATCCAAACTGGATTATCTCAAATGCCTGCGATATCGGCAGTTGTGACGATGCAGTATATTCCAAAACACCAATGCCATTTTCTAATATAACTTCCTTTGTTATCAAAAACCTTTTTCTGATATTTTCACTATACATACTTGAATTAAAAAGAATAAAAGCCACATTTTCCCTATTTTTTAGAGGGAATTTAAGTCCTTCAAGTAGATGATGGTTAGCCTCAGGTATCGTAAAATCAAAAGTCAAGGATTTTGCATTCTCGTTAAATTGGTTATTAACTGCATGAACTGCCCCCACCAGGTGTTCAGCAGACATAAAAAGCAATATCTTATCTTTGGCTTGAAGAGCAATCTTCTTTGCTAAGTTATCTATACCTGGAACTTCCACTTTATACTTATCAATCAAGCTCTCGGCAACCTGGGATATGCTTGATAAGTGTTTACTATCAAAATCAATTAACTTACACCTTGACAACAAAGCAAGCTGACTAACTGTCAGGTAACCCATGGCCATACGCGGTTGGTTGGATGGATTATAAACAGGATCAATAGTAAGAAAAGGAATATTAAACTCCTTAGAATGTTCAATCAGTTTTCCTCCTGTTGCTATTGTGAATATCTTTGCATTTCTTTTGTGTGCCTCAAGCAGATTAGATATAGACTCGGCTGTATTTCCAGAATAGCTAGTAACAACAACAAGAGTCTTATCATCAACAAAAGAAGGGATATTGTAATCATTTACTCTTACCAGTGGAATTTTGAGATCATTTCTGTAAACGCTCTCAATTATCCTAGCTCCGAGACCGGAACCGCCCATCCCACACATCAGAATGTTCTCTACATCAAGGTAAGAATCTGGAATGCTAACTTTAAGTAGGCTCTCCCATGCATGACTTAGCTGCTTTGGAAACAAAGTTATCGAATCATATATTCCACCTTTGTCGATATCTTTTATTACAGTGTTCGAGTCAATAATACTATTCATTAACTTCTTATTATCTTTAACACTTCATCTCTTTTTTCTTCCATCAACCTTTTCGATTTCGCCTCAAGAGTCAACCGAAGTAGAGGCTCAGTGTTGGAAGGGCGTACACAAAACCTCCAATCATCATACTCAATGCTAATTCCATCTAATCTTGATTGCTTAGCGTCTGAATACCTTTGTGCAATCTCCTCAATTTTTCCTTCTTTGTCCGCTACTTCTGAATTAATCTCACCCGATATGAAGTACTTTTCCATAACCTCCTTAACCGCTTCATAAAGCCCATTCTTAGAAGTGCTCAAATAACTTAAAATCTGCACAACCGGTATCATCCCGCTATCTGCATACCAAAAATCCCGATAATATGTATGACCACTGGATTCTGCCGCAAAAAGAGCATTAACTTCCCGCATCATAGCTTTAATATAAGAGTGGCCAACCCTACAAATTAAAGGAATACCCTTTGAATTTACTATTGCTTCCTCAAGTCCCCAAACGTACCTTGGATCATAAATAATTTTTTCGCCTGGAAATTTATCAAGCATTATCTTAATTAGCAGAGTATTCAAATAGTAAGGCTCCAAAAATACTCCATTATCTGCAACAAAGAAAACCCTATCTGCATCTGCATCCCATGTAACTCCCAGATCGCTCTTGCTTGACTTTACTAGATCACAAAACTCGACCCTGTTTTCGGGAATAAATGGGTCTGGCCTACCCTTCGGAAACGAGCCATCGGGGGTATCATTTAACCCCACAATTGTAATAGGAAGTTTACCTCTTTCTACAATCCGCCTAAAAACAACACCCGCATAGCCAAAATTAGGATTAATTGCAACTTTCATGGGTCTAACTTTTACGCCTGCAAACCATGAAAGGACAAAATCACAAAAATCATCCAAAATATCAGCTCTTCTTAATTGGCCCTTTTTTTCTTCTCTGTCATAACTATTACTTAATATTTTGTCTCTGATTTCGGACAAGCCAGTTTCAAGAGATATTGCTACAGGTCCTTCCCTAACCATCTTAAACCCATGCCACTCTGAAGGATTATGTGAAGCGGTAACCATTATACCTCCTGCTGTTTTAAGTTTGCCCACAGCAAAATAATACATATCAGTTGTAATTAAACCGAGATCCAAGACACTAACTCCGCTATCAAGCAGTCCCCTGATGAGAGCTTCCTTAAGAGAGTGGGAATGTAATCTCACATCTTCACCAACTAATACTTCCCTTTGGGGTCTTACAACACTAGAATACGCTCTGCCCAAAAGATAAGCAAATTTCTCATCCAAATCATTCGGATAAATTCCCCTAATATCATAACTTTTGAATATTGAGAAATTAAATGAGACAGCCATTATGTCCTTTATTGTAGGTTCTTTATAATAAATAAATCAAGATAGGTTGGCAAATCCGCCTTCCCAACTTTCGACAAATAGTCTATTTCACATATTTCCCCAATTAAAGACCTAATCTCATCCAGGCTAAGTCCACTTGACTGTACCACTAGTTTAGTTTTCTGCCATTCATTCAATCTAACAACCTTAGGGTATTTGCTGACTAGATACATTTGGACGAACCGTTGCCCCATAAAATACAATATTAACTCTGGCGGTTCTTTAATTAGAAGTTTCTTAAGAAGACCAATGCTTATTTTAGAATTTCCTCTCTTGAGGCTATCCAAAAAATTCCACAAAATCTTTGGCAAATTGTACCTTTCCACCTTGGCATTATTTATTCCCAACCTTGAAAGTTCTACCTCTTTCTTACTAGCTATAACAACAGCCAAATCTGGATTTGATAAATTCTGTCTAAACCATTCCTCTAGCCTTTTGGAAGCAATAATTTTCCCATCTACAATTACCGTTTTCTTGCTAAAAAAAAGGCCTTGTGATAACTTACCCAAATCTTCTGAAGTTTCAAGTCTTTCTATTGCAAATCCTTTTTCTTGTGAATTTTTAATAATATCAAAAAGCCTCTTTTGTACCTTTTCCTCATCGTCTCCTGTCAATAACAAAACTTTCATAAAGATCTAATCTTTGAAAAAATACTATTTACCTTACTATGGAAATTTCGAGGACCTCTTGCCTTTATATGAGGAACTAAGCTCCCGGAAAAATTTTTAGGAATGTGAACTAATTCATGGATTAAGACCTTTTTTTTCATTAGATAATCAAGTTTATCAAATCTTTCGGAGATTACTTCAATAATATACCGCGGATCTGTATCCAATACCCTCTGCCACAACCTTCCCAACCCCCATATCCGGGCATATGCTCTTGTCTTTGAATTATGGGAACGGCAAAAATACAAATTTTTTTCTACAATCCAATCTAGGCCAGCTTCAGATACTATTTCAGAGCATATTTTTTCCACATCTGGTGCCTTTTCCCATAAAACCCTCCCCTTTTTAGATCGAACTGTCATACCGCTAAAGGCACTACTCTTATGAGATCTTAAAAACCTCAGCACCTTCCTTAACAGGCTGAGCGACTTTAAGCCCTATTATGCTGCCACTTTTAGCTGAGTCTATTTTGTTATGTTCAACTTGAATAGAATCAACCGTCTGTTCAAAAAGGTCCTCCCCGCCTCTAACAAACTTAATCTTCTCACCTACCGCCAAATCTGCAATCAACTCAATGATAGCTACTCCAATCTTATCGTAATAGTGAGTTACCTTTCCGATCTTAAACATGCCATATATCACCCCCTCCCTTTTCAAATTCTCCCACCAACGCTCAATATATAAGTCAGGGCAATTGCCAAAGCATCAGCTGCATTATCAAAATGAGTTTTCTTGTGGGCTTTACTTTTAATACCATTCCCCAACAGCTTGCGCACTTGCCTTTGGATATCCTTTTTCCCTGCCTTTCCATTTCCTGTAATTATTTTCTTAACAGTAGCTGGAGCATATTCTATAACCTTGACTTTCATTCTAGATGCCGCAAGAAGCATGACCCCTTGTGCTTGACCAACATCAATTGCGGTCTTTGCATTACTTGCAAAAAATACCTTTTCCATCACAAAAAAATCAGGAGTGTACTTTTTGATTATCTCTACAACTTCATCAAATATATGCTCAAGTCTTTTCTCCTTATAGCCACCTTTGTCCGTTTCTATCAAACCCCATGTTACAACATCCAAACTATTATTAGAATTCACTCTCAAAACACCATATCCAGTAGTTGCAGTACCTGGATCTATACCAAGAACAATCATTTACTTGAATTATATTCTAGAAATTAAGATATGACAAAAATCAGTAATTTACGAAGTAAATTATTTTATACTTATTTCTGAGGTCAGTAAGGAATTTTTCAATCTCAGTCTGAAACTTCTGTGACTTAAGCTGACTTGAAATCTGATCTTTGACTGCTTCATATTTAGTGTCTTCGCCAAAGCTTTGTTTGTTCTCATTGAAGTACTTCTCAATTTCTTCCTCGCTTACAAACGTCTTGTCCTCCACAAGCATCTCGGCAAGCCTTTGGAGCTTGAGGGCATCTCGCAGGCTTTCCATTGTTTGGCCTTCCATCTTAAGCGCATCATCCAGATTGGTACCCCCCTGCTCAAGATTCTTCCTTATATCCTCAATTTGCTTGTCTATCTCAGAATCAGAAACAGCGTAATTATTGCTTTTGGCAGCCTGAAGTATCAATTCTTTGACAATAGAATTCTCCAACACTCTCTTGCCTGATTCTTTTTCCAGCTGGCGAATAATCTGATATCTGAAAATTGGTTTACCGTTGACTGTTGCTGCAATAAAGAGCCCCTTACTAAGATATAGAATGCCTATGACTACCAGAATAAGGAAAAAAGCTATAGCCTTCTTAGTCAAAAAAAAGGGCTTTGTTGTCTTTTTGTGAAGCGATCTTTCTTTGCTTGCACTATCTAAAGCACTTTTTGCAGATATCTTTAAGCCGGTTCCTTTCTTAGTTTTATTAGTTACCATTAATCAATGTACGAAAGATAATATACATTACAATTGACAAAAGTAAAGAGGAAGAAATTGGTATATAAATATTTATTCCCTTTTTCTCAATATAGATATCCCCAGGGAGAATAATCTCAGATTTCCCCTTTACTCTTAGGGCATAAATAAACCCTACAGCAATCAAATAACAAAGAAGAAATAATCTAAACGCACTCATGTTAGATAATCATAGAAGCAATTGCCAGCTTAAGTCAACAAGCAAATAAATTAGCTATTGAAATCCCCTCCCGTATATGTCCATAATGAGTTATGGACGACATCCCTTCGGTCCCACCATCAACCAAGACAGAAGAACAGCCCCCAATAAATGAACAGCCTGGTGTTCAAAACCCAATGAGCACGCAAGCCCAAGCTCAGCCAGCAAAAGCAGACATTGAAGCCAATGTTCCTGTCACACAAAATGTTAATCAAGAACAAAATAACAGCTCAGTAATATCCTACACAAAAAAACGTTCACTTATTGATTACTTTATATATGCTGTCTTGATACTAGCACTTTTAATCTGGGCGGTGGTTGGTGTTCTCTACTTTCAGAACCGCAAAGCCAAAAATCAAGAGATCAAGGAAACTACTCAAGAAATTACTGCTCTTCCCTCGCCAACTCCCACTCAGAAGATCTATAACATAAGTATCAAAAATGGAAATATTGTTAATAGTGACAGTCAAGGAAATGAAGAGATTTTAGTTAAGAAGGAGGATTTTGCTGCAGACGTCGGTATTGTGGGTTTTTCCAAAGTTAATGTATCACCCGATAAAAAAGACATATGTTTTGAATCATGGTCCCCCGCTCCAAAGCCAGCACTCTTTTTATCAGCAATCACTGGTGTAAATCCCTATCTCGTAGGTTACAATAAGAAAAATTGTGTTTGGTCAGAAGATAGCCTTTTGATTGCTTACAATGACATAAAATCAGCAAAAGAAGGAACTGATTTATACGTCTTTAATCTTGAAAACAAAAGTGAAATACTCTTGACCCCACATACTGCAACAGAAAGTGCAAAACCCAAAAATCACATCCCAGTAAGGTGGTCAGAAAATAATAAAAAGTTAATTTGTAAGTATTCTTTTGTATCAGCCCCAACAAAAGAATACAATTGTGAGGTAGATGTGGAGACAAAGTTTGTCAACTACCTCTAGCTCCATGCAGAAAAAAAATATTTTTTCACTCATAGTAATTTCTGTCATTCCATTATTCTACATTTCACTTAGGGCAAATAAGGCTTTTGTTGATAACCGCAACAATTACTCCCAGCAAATAAGCAATCAAAAAGGGAGTGCTCTTCCCGCAAAAACAGGATTAAACATTGATGGGTACTACATATCATGGTTTGAGGTCAACGATGTGAGAAAAATAAGCCTTTTTACAAACCTTCAGCAAAAAGAAACTTCCGAAAAGATAGCAATACAACACGATTGTATTTACCTAGTAAGTGCCGGGTTCTATGGTAAAGACTATAAACACATTGGATTATTTATCTCAGACAATAATAAGTTAAGTGATGCCATTGCAAGCCGGATGTTTGATGGTTTTTTTTATATAAAAGACAATAAGGCTTTTATATCAAACGAACCGAATTTGGACTCAGACATAGCACTTCAAAGCGGTCCGCTGCTTATTAAAGGCAATTCAAATCTCGACAAAAACTTTACTAATAAGGAGAAATCAAGAAGAATTTTAGTTGCAACCTCCAATAGTGGAAGCGTTATTTTTATGGTTCTATTCTCAGAGAACAGACTTCAAGGCCCGTCGCTTTCTGAAATAACAAATATAGTAAACAAACTTGAAAAATATCTAGGTATAGACATATTGGACCTATTGAACCTAGATGGAGGAGCGCACTCAGTATTTCTAACTCCAGATCAAAAAATTACTGAGGTCTCTCCAATAGGCGGCTTCTTTTGCATCTCCGAATAAAATTAGGCTAATGCATTTTTAATATGGGTTAATTTCTCACCATCAAGGCCAATGACATCAAACCTGTATCTATTATTCTTGAAGCTCTTGTGGATTAGAAAAAAATAGTCAATTGTTTTTAAAATCTTATCAATCTTGCGTCTGGTAACCGCCTCTACAGACGAACCAAATTTAGATACTCTTCTCTTCTTTACTTCGACAAAAACCAGTTCTTTGCCATCTTTAGCTATTATATCAATCTCTCCGAACTTAGACCTGAAGTTTCTAAAAAGAATTAAGTACCCCCGCTTTCTAAGGAATCCGCAAGCTTGAATTTCACCACGATCACCTTCTAAAACACTTCCCACGTTCTCAACAGGAGGTCATCTACTTGCGTCTTGTCGACCTTGTACCTATTTTATCAATTTGCCTTTTGGACTTGTTCCTAATATAGTATATTTTTGCCCGTCTGGTTCCCCTCGAAAGTTTTTTTATTATAGAAACACTTGTGATTGTGGGGGCATTAATTGGAAAGATCTTCTCTATTCCTATATTCTGCTCGCCAACTTTCCTAACAGTAAACGTTCTTGTCTCTGGACTTCCTTTTATAGCAATGACTGTTCCCTCAAAATGCTGGCTTCTTGTCTTATCGCCTTCTTTTACAGATTGGGAGACTCTTATTTTGTCTCCTATACCAAATTTTACGTCTTTGAAACTTAAATTTAATGCCATAACAAAAGGTATTCTACACTACTTGGAACCTGTCATCAACCGCAACTCTAATCTTTATAGCCTCCAGATCCTAATATTTTTCTAATCTCTTGCCGAAGAGGCTGGCTCCAGTTTATCCTGATATCTAAATTTAGTCTAGTTTTTCTTTTTCCCTCAAAGACCAGACAAACTTTGTGATCCCCAGGATTAGACACTAAAACATTTTTTAGCTTTTCCATCGCAACCTTATCTGTATGCTCTGGTATGGATATAACAGCAACATCCTTTTCAGCAATGATAGCCTCTTCGTCTTTTATTGAATCAACGATTAATGAAACATCTTCCTCTTTCCTATCAACTGTCCCTGAAATAAGATAGGGTGCATCTTCAACCAGCCAATTTCTCACCTTAGCATAGACTGAGGGAAAAATGACAACATTTATTACTCCTGTATCATCCTTTATCTTAGCAAACGCCATCTCTTGTCCAGATTTTTTAGTAACAATAACCCTAAGATCATTTAACACTCCCACTATGCTCACTGAGTTCCCAATCTCTGATGTAAAATTAACATCTAAAACATCAGAAATCTTATAATCGCTAATATCCTCAAAATTCTTCAATATTTCGCTAATGGGTTTTGCTGAAATGGAAAAACCAAGAAGCTCTCTCTCTAGAACTTCTATCTCCTTATCGGGCAACTCATCAATATCCTCAATAATATCAAAATCATTCTTTTGACCTATATCCTCCGAAGAAAAAAGTTCACTTTGGTTTTCGTCTTTTATCTTACTTGTGGGGCCTTTTTTATACTCTTCCACCTTTTTTAAAAGAGCAGCCCTTTTACCAAAACGGCTTAAAGCACCAACTTTTATTAGGCTTTCCAAAACTTTTTTGTTTACACGCCGGCTATCAACTCTGCAAATAAAATCCATAAAACTTGTAAATTCGCCCTTTTCTCTTGCACTGATTATTGAATCAATCGCTGCCTCCCCTACATTCTTAATTGCGTTTAGACCAAAACGGATAGCTTTTTTATACTTTGATGCCGGGTAATCTTCGATTGAAAACCCAACTGCACTCCTATTGATATCTGGGGGCAGAACTTCAATCCCCAACCGTCTACACTCGTTTACAGCTTCTGCAACTTTATCAGTATCGGAGCTTTCTGCACTCATAAGAGCACACATATATTCAACGGGGTAATTTGCCTTCATATAAGCAGTCTGGTAAGCCACAAGCCCGTAGCTTGCAGCGTGCGCCTTGTTAAATCCATATGATTGAAACGGCTCAAACAACTTCCATAGTTCCTCAGCAAATTCAGCGGTTTGGCCATGCTCAATAATCCCTTTTGTAAACCTTTCTTTCTGTGCTGCCATCTCCTCAGGAATTTTTTTACCAACCGCTTTTCTGAATTTATCAGCCTCTTCCCAGGTATATCCCGCCAACTCAATTGCACAAAACAGTAGATCATCTTGATAAACTATTAGTCCGTAAGAAGCTCCAAGAAATTTCTCCATTCGGGGGTCGAGATACTTTACTAATTTGGGATTGTGCTTCCTTTTTATATACTCGGGGATTTGTGATATAGGACCGGGGCGATACAGGGCAACCATGGCCATTATATCCTCAATACGAGACGGCTTTAGCTCCTTCAAAAACTTTGTCATTCCAGCACTCCCTAATTGAAAAACACCCATTGTATCTCCTCTTGCAAGCATCTCGAAAGTCTTTTTGTCATCAAGAGGAATTTCCCGAATATTAACCTTTTTCCCACAAGTATCCTCAACTATCTTTATAGCAGCGCCCAAAATTGACAAATTCCTAATTCCCAAAATATCAAACTTTATTAGACCCACATCCTCAGCAGCATGCATCTCATACTGAGTAATAATCTTGTCCCCAGAAGGTTCAAGTTGAACTGGTACCAAATTAGTTATCTCACTAGGAGCTACCACAACACCAGCAGCGTGCACAGATAAATGCCTTGCACATCCCTCAAGTTGAATAGCCAAATCGATTATTTTCTTTACATCCTCATCTGAATCGTACAAATTTCTCAATGTTTCAACTTCTTTCAAAGCTTTTGGTATAGTAACTGGAAATCCCTGTTTAGGCGGAGGAATCAACTTAGCAATCCTATCACCAACTGAATAGGGATATCCTAAAACTCTTGCAACATCCCGCACGGCCGCTCGTGAAAGCATTCTTCCAAAGGTGCATATCTGCGCTACACGATCATGACCATAGGTATCGGCAATATGCCTTAGGATCTCTTCACGCCTATCATCTGCAACATCAAAATCAATATCAGGTGGAGATGGTCTGTAGGGATTAAGAAATCGCTCAAAAGGCAAATAATACTTAATTGGATTTACAGTAGTTATACCTAAGACATATGATACAAGGGATCCAGCAGCAGACCCTCTAGTGTTTGTGATTATTCCTTTTTCATTCGCCCAATTTGCAAGCTCCATCATTATAAGAAAATAAGTCGAGTAGCCCTTTTGAGATATTATTCCAAGCTCATAATCAAGTCTTTTTATTTCCTCCTCTTTGGCATCTGGGATCTTTTTTTTGAGTTTGCTAAAGGCAATTTTCTTAAGATATTCATCAGCGTTAATGCCTTCAGGAATCGGAAAGCTTGGAAAAGACCATTTCCCCAGTGGAATCTCGATACTGCACCTCTCCGCTATCTCAACGGTATTTTTTACAGCTTCAGGTAAATCAATAAAAAGTTCTTCCATCTCCTCAGGCGTTTTAATGTAATAATCGGGGTTATCAATATAACGAAGACGTTTGATATCAGAAATATTTTTTCCTGTAGCAATGCACACCAGCGCATCTTGCGCCTGGGCATCATCCTGGGTTATATAGTGAGCATCATTTGTAGCAACAATTGGAATACCTAGATCTCTGCTTAGCTTTATAATTCCTTTCTCATAAGCTTCTTCCTCAACTGCCCTCTTTCTAATTTGCTCCTTTAGTTCAGCACCCTCAACTTTATCTATCACAGATTTATAATTATGTCTTTGTATTTCCAAGAAAAAGTCGTCTCCAAAGATGTCAAGATAAGACTCTGCAAGTTTTTTTGCCTCAGGATAATTCCCTTCTATCAAAAGGCTAGGTATCTGGGCTGCAGGACAGCCTGACAAGCATATAAGTCCCCTCCGAAGCTCATTTAATATTTCAATGGTGAAGCGAGGCTTATAATAAAAACCCTTAAGGTGGGCAATAGAGGTAAGTTTCATTAAATTTTTATACCCCTCGTAATCCTTGGCCAGCAAAGTGATATGAAAATTATCTTTTATTTTCTTTTCTAGTGACGTAGTAACATATCCTTCCATTCCAATTATTGGCTTTATTCCCTGTTTTAATGATTCTTTATAGAATTCAATTGCCCCATACATAACTCCATGATCTGTAATCGCTAGAGAATTCATGCCCAGCTTTGCCACATAGGCTATTAATTTTTTTATGTTACTTAGCCCATCAAGAAGTGAATACTCTGTATGGACATGTAGATGCACAAAGTTAAAGGTACTCATAGTTTACCTTTCACCTTCAAGGCATTGTTCAATTGTTGCAATATTAATGCCGGATCACCTTTACCTCTCAACTTCTTTTGCACCTGACCTATTAGAAAACCTACAACTTCCCCCTTGCCTTTGTTATAATCTTCCACAGCCTTAATATTTTCTGATATAACTTCTCTGACAGCTTTGGAAGTCAAATCTCCTGATGCGTACTCTTTTTTCATAAGATCTAGTATCTTCTTCATAAAACTCTCAGGAGAGGGGTATTTTCTGTCAAAATCTTTATTCACAATTAAATTAGCGATTGTTTTAACACCTACTTTATATCTACTATCTAGCCTAACCGCATGTTCAAAAAACGCTGCCCTTTCCGGCTCAGAAACCAGAACCTCCACATAATTTGAGGGTAGCCCATAATCCGACAAGTACCTATCTCTTTTTGCATAAGGTAGTTCAGGCAGTTCTCTTACAATCCCGCTAATAAACTTGTCATCAAAGACCATTGGCGGAATATCAGGCTCTGGAAAATAACGATAGTCCATTTCCTCTTCTTTAGATCTCTGGGAAAAAGTTACACCCTTGCTTTGATCATACCCTCTAGTCTCCTGTATAACCTTTTCTTTGTCTTTTAGAATTCTAATTTGTCTTTCTATTTCATACCTTAGAGCTTTATCAAGAAAACGAAACGAATTAATGTTCTTTAATTCAACCTTATAATCGGGAAGTCCAACTTCGCCAACTCTTCTAACAGACAGGTTTGCCTCTAGTCGCATAGAACCCTTCTCCATATCAGCACTAGAAATCCCCAAATACCGAACAATTAACTGAACCTCTTTTAGAAACTCGACAACTTCTTCGACCCTATTGAAATCGGGCTCCGTAACCATCTCACATAGCGCCACTCCGCTTCTATTGAAGTCAATCAAAGAATAACTCTCTTCATCATTACTTACATGCAATAGTTTTGCCGTATCTTCTTCAATATGAATTCTTCTTATGTTTATCTTTTTTCCACTCCTTAAAATAATATGCCCGCCACTGCATAGGGGAAGATCATACTGGCTTATCTGATATCCTTTTGGTAAGTCGGGATAAAAGTAGTGTTTCCTATCAAACTTCGAAAATCTTGAAATGCTGCTATTTACCGAAAGACCAAGCTTGATAACATCCTTTACCGCTTCAAGATTTGGAAATGGAAGAGAACCGGGCATACCCAAGCACACTGGGCAAACTTGGGTATTTGGAGGCTTTCCAAAATGGTCACTTGCACAACCACAAAACATTTTAGACATGGTGGAAAGCTCAATGTGTACCTCAAGACCCATTACTGGTTCAAATTTCTCATCCATAACTGTTTTTAACTTATCCTGAAATTATTAATTACACCATCACGTAACTGAATGCCACTATTATTTCTAATATAGATAGCTATTGACAAATATATCGCAAAAAATAGCAAAAGAAGTACCCTAACTCCAAAGATCTCAGTTATTATACCCGAGAAAAGAAGTGGAAAAATGTTAATAAGTGTAATTAGGAACCATAAATTACCTAATATCCTTCCTCTCATCTTTTCAGGAGAGAATTCTTGAATATGAGTTTGAAGAGGAATAATTGTTCCAACAAAACATGCTCCTAATGCAATAAAAGTGCCAAAATAGACAACAAGCCTTAACGTTTGTCCCTCAATCTCAGGAAAAATTAAAGTAATAAGCGCCAAAAGAAATGTCATCATTACTAAGCTTCTATAAATAATACTTAACTTTCTTATACCTTTTTCAAGGATCCTTGGAACATAATACGAAGCAATCACCGAGCCTAGTATTGTTGGCGTCACTATCAAGGCAGACCCATAATCCCCAGGTGCTCGTAGCACTTCCTTTGAAATTACAGGAATATTTACAACTACTACAGTTAGTGAGCAATTAAGAACAATCTGCAAAAGATATGAATACAGAAGCGATCTTTGACTCACTACGTATCTGTACCCTTCAAAGATCCTTTCGATAAAGTCCCTAACTAGCGATCCAGGATCTGATCTTTTACCCATGATTCTGAGCTCTGGAAGCTTGGTGACTGCCAAAAAAGCTGTAAATAGAAGAAGTGCAGAAAGGTATAGAGTATTAACAAAGCCAAAAAAGCTATTTGAAAGGCTTGCCAAAAGAAAACCAATGATTATTGATATCTGGACAGTTGTGAAAAACACACCGTTGGCAAGTGCCAAACTCTTCTTCTTCACGATCTCGGTCAATGCTACCGATTCCGATGGCACATATAGCTGGTTTAGAGTCGAATACAAGAAAACAACAATATACATTGTAAAAACGGATCTATTAAAAGAGAAGCTGAGAAATAAAATTAGTAAAGACTGCAGAAGATTTGTAAACATAAGTAGTTTCCTTCGGTCGAAAGTGTCAACAATAGTTGCAGCAAACGGTCCAAAAATCAATGATGGGAGGGCGTAAAAAATCCAAACTATTGAAGTAGCAATGGGAGACCCAGTCTCATTATAAACCTTTAGAACAAACAAAAAATTAAGAAGTTGAATAGTAACCTGTGATAGGGATTGTGATACAAGAAGATAAATGAAATTCTTGTTGGAAAAAAGGTTGGTCCATCTTTTCATTTTTCTAAACAGCAAAGCTCACACAGGAATAAACTTGTAATCCGTCATTCTCTCAAAGTCGCCTGCTACCTCAAATAAAATTTCCTCCGAAAACTTAGGCCCCATAAGTTGGAAACCTAACGGAAATTCCTTGTATCGACCAAATGGGACTGACAAAGCTGGAATACCGGCTATGTTTGCAGGAACAGTTAAAATATCAGACAAGTACATTTTTAAAGGATCAGCAGACTTTTCCCCTATCCTAAAAGGGGTTGAGGGGGAGACAGGAGAAATAAGAACATCTACACTCTTAAATGCCTCATCAAATTCATTTATTATTAATGTCCTTACTTTTGAAGCTTTCTTATAATATTCATCATAATATCCTGATGACAGCACAAACGTCCCAAGAACAATTCTTCTTTTTGCCTCCAGTCCAAACATTTCCCTACTCTCACCAAATCTTATCCCATCATATCTTGCAAGGTTAGATGAGACCTCTGCCGGCTGGACGATATAATAAACTGAAATCGCATACTTGGTTGAGGGAAGTTTCACTCTTTTAACCTTATAACCTCCACCTTTAAAGACCTCTAATGCCTGCATCACATTTTCAAGCACAACAGGATCAACATCTTCGCTAAAATATTCATCAGGCACACCAATTACGGGTTTTCTTCCAATATGAAAGCCTCCATTTTTCAACGTAGCATCTCTCCCATCGGTCCCTCGGACTACATCAAATACTTTTTTACAATCACCAAGATAACCAGAAAAAACCCCAACACAATCAAGAGAAGAGGCCATTGCAACAACCCCATAGCGTGATACAGCACCATACGTTGGCTTAAGTCCATAGATCCCACAAAAATTTGCCGGTTGGCGTACAGATCCTCCCGTATCGGTACCAAATGAGACATGAGAAAGACCTGCGGCTACACTAACCGCAGACCCGCTAGACGATCCTCCGGGCACAAATTCATTATTATGGGGATTTAACGTCGGACCAAAATCACTGTTTTCTCCCGAGGCTCCATGTGCCCATGCATCGCAATTTGTTTTTCCTATCATTATCATACCTGAAGTATGAGATCTTTCCACAATAGTAGCCGAATACGTTGGTATATATGACTCAAGAACCCTTGATCCTGCTGTGGTTCTTACACCCTTCGTAAGAAAAAGATCTTTATATGAGACAACAACACCCAAGAGGGGCAATCTCTCCAAAACTGCCCTACCGTAGGAACTAACTAGTTTATCCTGTTTTTTGGCCGCATCATAAGCTTGTTCTCGTGTTACAGTAAGAAACGCATTAAGATGCTTCTTTTCATCAATTTTTTGCAAAAAATGGTCAACTACATCTACACATTTAATATCGCCACTTAGAATTGCTTTCTGTGTCTCTGAAATTGATCCAAACATACTAAAATTACTTCTTTTGCAAGACAATATCTGTCTTTACAAAACCATTAAGAGTTGACTTGGAATTATATAGTGCATCCTCTGTCGCCATTGAACTCTCAATTTTGTCCTCACGAAAAACATTCTGCAATCCTGTGGTCTGGCTGGTTCCCGGTAAATCAACATTCAGTTGTTCCAGGTCACTAAAATAGTCAAGGACTTTAGCAAGCTGAGGAGCTATTACTTCTAAATCTTCTTGGCTTGCAGATAGGTGTGCCATAGCCAAAAGTTTTTTCAGCAATTCTTTTGAGATCTTCTTTTCCATCAATTTTTATTTTATAACCAAATACCCTTTTTTACATCTTGGAATAAACTCGTTGTTGATTAGACCCTCTATTATATATACAATTTCCTTAATGTATACGCCTGCCGAGATCAAAAAAAAAGATAGATTTCTGATTATATTCTATGTAATATACTTTAGTTGGTTGCTTCTGACCACCTACTTCAGCCAAAACAACTTTTACAACAACTTACTAGTGGCAGTTGCCACTCTCGTCTATTTCATATTCTTTAACGAGACGTTTGATCTTTTTGTTTTCGCGCTTGCAACAGTCGGGTCTTACATTATTATCGGCAATACAAAGGGGTATCCTCAAATTATTCTTGAGATCGAGTATCTAAAATCCATTCCATTCTGGACATACGCTTCTTGGGGATTTACTGCCATTGCTCTTAAAAAACTGTTTTCAATAATATCAAGAAGGGTAGATATCTAAAAAAACTTACTGCATTTTTAATAGCTCATTGATTCTTTCTTCAACTGGAGGATGGGTATTAAAGAGGTTTGCAAAAAGACCTATTGCTTTCTTTGTACCTCCTTTGAATGGGTTTTCAATATAAAGATGCGCGGTCGCCTTATTTGCCACCTCCAAAGGCTCAGGATCACTGGAGATTTTCTTTAGCGCTGAAATTAATCCCGATGGCTGTCTTGTAATAGACACCGAAACTGCATCTGCCATAAACTCACGCCTTCTGGAAATTGCAAGTTGGATAATCTGTGCAATAAGTGGGGAGAGAATTGCAAAAACAATACCAATAAAAAACAATATTATGGAAGCTTGCGACAATTTCCGGTCATTGTCATCACTTCTTAGGCGAATGCCCATTCTCAGAAGCCAATCAGCAAGAAGAGCAATTGATCCAACAAGCACAGAAACAACCGACATTAGCCTAATATCATAGTTTTTTATATGCGCCAATTCATGCCCTATGACACCCTCCAGCTCTGTTCTTGAGAGTTTCTCAAGAAGCCCTGTGGTAGCACATATTACAGCGTGTTCTGGATCCCTACCAGTTGCAAAAGCGTTTGGAGCACTATCCTCAATAACATAAAGCCTGGGTTTTGGAAGTCCAGCGCCAATTGCTAAGTTCTCGCTAACCGTATAAAAATTAAAATATCTCTTCCTATCAGCCGGCTTAGCGGACGAAATTCCAAGTATAATCTTGTCTGAGTAATAATAGCTAGCAAAGCTAGTGAGTCCCGAAACTATTAAGGCTATCCCTAAGATACCTAAACCTCCTGGCTCATATCCTAGATAATACCCAAGTGCGTTACTAAGAACATAAAAAGCAATGCAAGCAAAGACAAAAAAAGATAAAATAATAATATTACTCTTTACCTTGTTGTACGCAACTGATTCGTAAATATTTTTCATGAGCAAGCCAAAAACAATAAGCTAGCTTAGCTTTACCTTTGGAGTCTTTAGATCTTCACTATTGACTTTGACTGCTTCTGACCCCTCCGGCATAATAAGCCCCGGCTGCTCCTTGAACCCAAAAATGGAAGCAATTAGACTTGACGGGAAGGTGGCAACCTTGACATTGTAATCAGCAGTAAGATCAATGACTAGCCTTCTTGCATACATAACTTTATCAGACGTATCCCTTAACTCGTCCATCAGTTTTTGTACAACATCACTTGATTTAAGTTCAGGATTGCTCTCAACTATTACTTGGATATTTGGCAAGATTGATGCCATCTTAGACGCTGCGTCAGACATCTTTTGAGGATCGTTAGAATCTAGCGCAGTTGAAATCATTTTTCTTGCCTTTGTTAGATCCTCATATATCCCTTTTTCGTGCTTTAGATAACCACGAGCAGACTCTTCCAAATTAGGTATAAGATCAGATTGCCTTTTAAGCTGGTTGCCAATTTCCTGAACTGCTGCTTTAATTCTTGCTTTACTTGATACAAAAAAGTTATAGACAGAAATGACCCAAAAGACAACAATTACTAAAAGTAAAAAGAGAAGATAAATATAGTTCATAAATAATCACCACCTTCCAGAGAGCTCATTCGCATTAAATATACATCATTTTAACATTTTTTCAAAATCTTCTAAACTGCTGGTATTTACAATGTCACTTTTTTTCGCCCAACCCCGTCTTGCAACATAAATTCCATAAATAATATTTTTTAGATGGTCGACATGGTGAGCGTCTGTTCCAATCGTCAATTTCACACCCTTATTGATCGCTTGCTTTACCAAATAATCTGGTAAATCAAGTCTCATTGGATCAGCATTTATCTCTATCCATTTCCGGTTTTTTGAGCAATAATCAAAGACTTTTTCCCAATCTATCTCAACACCCTCTCTTTTCGTCAGTTTACGGGCAGTGGGGTGGGCAAGAATCTTAACTTTAGGATTTTCAAGCGCAGACAAAACCCTTTTGGTCATCTTATCTTTATCTAGCCTAAAACTAGAATGTATTGAAACTAGCGCAAAGTCCAAGATCTCAAGTGCTCTTTCAGATATTGCAAGCTTGCCATTAGGCAATATATCAATCTCAAGACTATTGAACAATTTTTTTATCCTTCCTTGCTTAGACAATGAGTCATTTATTTGCTCTATTTTTTCTTTTTTCCTCTTGAGTATGTCTATAACCTGCGCTTCAGTGTGACCTCTCTGGCTTGGGTTATGCTCAGTAAGCGCTACATACTCATAACCCATCTGACTTGCGTACTCAACTATTTCTTCTATTGAAGATAAGCCTAAATCATGGCTTGTCTCAACATCAAAACTGGAATGAACCTGCAGATCACCTCTTAAATCACCAACATCAACTAGTTTTGGAAACCCCTCTTCTGTCAAAGCAACTTCTATTTCTCCACTATCCTCTCTTAATTCCGGCGGAATCCATTTTAGACCAAGTGCTAAGTAAAAGTCCTCCTCTTTCTCAAATTCATAAATCCTTTCCTTTTGGTTATATGTCCCAAAGGAAACATCTTTTTTACCTTTGACAACCTTAATTCCCCTCTCAGAAAGGCTAAGCCCAATCTTCTGGGCATATTCTCTTAGCTTTATATTATGGTGTTTGCTGCCTGTAAAATGTTGTAAAAGTGAACCAAAGCTTCGCGGGCTTTGTACTTTCATATCTACCCTTACTCCACTTGGCAAAAGTATGGAAGCTGATACATCACCCTTCTCAATTACTCT
>JAGUZK010000014.1 GCA_020060845.1 Candidatus Woesebacteria bacterium | reverse complement strand
TTAGCAATAGTTGCAGCTACTCTTCTTAAAAGAAGAATTATGTCACAACAGTTTGCATTTAGTCTTGTCTGGTTGGTTCTTACTCTCTTTGCTGCCACACTCTCAGAACGACCCTACCCCCACTACTTGATTCAGTCAGTTGGTCCCTTATCAATTTTCATAGGCATGGTTCTCTCTGCCAAAAATTTTGACCAAGCTCTGGCAATCTTTCCACTTACCTTGTTTTTAGCTGTTCCAGCATATTACCATTTTTGGTATTACAAAACACTGCCCTACTACCAAAGATTTTTAGGATTCGCAACTGGAAAGATTACTACAGAGGATTATCTCCTTTCCTTCGGAAAATATATTCCAGCAATCTATAAGACTTCAAAATACATTGCAACAACAACTTCAGCAAAAGACAGAATTTTTGTCTGGGGAGATACATCAACCATCTATGCCTTAAGCGGCCGGCTGCCTCCTATTAAGTACGTAGCCGACTATCATATCAAAGATTTCTCATCCATTGATAAAACTGAAAAAGAGATAAAAGACAAAAAGCCAGCCTTAATAATACTGTTTCCAGATGTTGACACTCCCTTTGAAATTAGCAGTCTGGTACTTAGGAGGTACCATCTCCTCAGAGAGTTTGATGGCATAAAAGTATACAAACTAAACCCCCAAAAAGAATAAACTAGGTTATAATACCGATAAGCATCGTATCAAAATGGCCAAGAAGACAAAAACCCCAGATCAAAAATCCAGATTTATTGTTTACCCTATGCTTTTTTATATTTCTTTGGCTCTAGCAGTGATTGGGATTGGTTCTTATTTCTTTCTAAAAGACAGGCTTCCTCCAGAAATTCCTTTATTCTATGGACTTGCTGAAGGAACAGAACAACTTGCACCGTCAAAATACTTGATTCTCCCTTCAGTGCTGGGTTTTTTGATCCTAATTATCAATCTAATAATATCAGCATCTATCAAAAATACCTTCTATAAAAAAATTTTACTTCTCTGTGCTTTTGCTACTAATGTCCTAGTTGCAATTACAATTGTCAAAATAATCCTGCTTGTGGGAGACCTATAAAAACCCTTATGTCTTTATATCCCATACTAGCACTTTTGGTTTCGTCACTTGTATCATTCTTTGCTACTCCCTTTGTCATCGCATTTGCCAAGAAATATGGTCTTGTTGATGACCCATTCAAAAAAAAGCATCCAAAAAAGATACACGAATATCCAATTCCGAGAGCAGGTGGGGTGGCAATATTTATATCAATAGTAATAAGTTTTCTCTTATTTCTGCCTTTGGATAAACATAGTCTTGGAATTATATTGGGAGCATCCCTTCTAGTTGCGGTTGGAGTCTTAGATGACAAGTATGATCTTAGCCCATATCTGCGGTTGATCTTATTGTTCGTTGCAGCCTCCATCCCAATACTTTCAGGTATTGGCATATCATTTATCAATAATCCCCTTGGTGGAATAATTGACCTGTCCAACCCTCAAATTACTTTTACTTTGCTAGGCAAACAAAGAAGCCTCTGGATTGTGTCAGATCTTTTTGCATTGGCTTGGATAGTCTTTCTAATGAATATCCTTAATATGGGAGCAAAGGGCGTCGACGGACAACTATCCGGAGTGGTGGCAATATCAGCAAGTATAATAGCAAGCCTTTCGTTGAGATATTCCGCAGATATAACTGAATGGCCAGTTATTATCCTCTCTCTCATTGTGGCAGGGGCATACTTTGGGTTTTTGCCTTGGCATTTCTACCCCCAAAAGATAATGCCTGGTTTTTCAGGTAGCACACTTGCTGGATACATGCTTGCTATTCTCTCAATTCTCTCTACAACAAAGGTAGGTACTTTACTTGTGGTTCTTGGAATACCAATAGTCGACACTGGCTATACGATATTAAGAAGAGTTGCAAACGGCAAATCTCCTTTCTGGGGAGATACGGGCCATCTTCATCACAGGTTGCTGAGAATAGGATTTACGAAAAAACAAGTATCCATAGTCTACTGGATACTAACCTTAATCCTTGGAATAGTAGCCTTAAATTTGAATGCCAAATCAAAGTTGTATACAATAATTGCAATATCGCTGGTCCTGGGTGCCACTATTCTCTGGCTAACATATAAACCAAAAACAAAATGAAGTTATTAACCACCCTTTTCTGGCTTGCAAAAGCATCACGCCCAATTCATTGGGTAAAAAATCTCTCTCTTTTTTGTGCAATTGTTTTTGCGGGAAAACTCTTTGAGATTCAATTGATGGAAAAACTTATCATTGCCTTTTTATCATTCAATTTGACAACATCTTCCTCTTATATATTCAATGATATATTAGACAGCAAACAGGACAAACTTCACCCCGTCAAAAAAAATCGACCAATTGCGGCAGGTAAGCTATCTATTGGCGTTGCGCTTCTTTTTTCAGCCTTTTTGGGAGTTGCGTCAATATTTATAGCTTACAAACTAAATTTTATCTTTTATGTAATAACATTATCATATTTAGCTCTTCAATTTCTTTATAGTGTTTACCTTAAAAACATACCGATAATTGATATCTTAATAATTGCTTCAGGATTCATTATGAGAGTCTATGCTGGTGCCTTTCTAATTGATGCACATCTTTCAGTCTGGTTCTTGCTCTGTGTAATATCTGTTGCCCTGTTCCTCGCTTCTGGAAAACGACGGGCTGAATTAAATATAATTGAAGGTCCTCTGGTCACAAGAAAAAGTTTAACCAAATACAAGAAGGAGCTCCTAAACTCCTACGTTACCATGTTCGGAAATGCAGCCTGGATGAGTTGGGCGCTCTTTACTTTCTTTGAATCCCCGAGTGCCAGCCTTCCTGTCTGGCTAATGCTTGCCGAGGTATCCAAGACAACAACAATTAATAAGCTTCTCATGATCACCAATCCAATTGTCATTTTCGGTATCATGAGATACGAGCATCTTATTTTCCAAGGAAAGTCAGAAAGGCCTGAAAAGCTCCTTCTCTCAGATCCATACCTCATAATTGCTGCGCTTTCTTGGTTAATAATTGTCTACTACATTTTTTACGGGGGGATAGCTATCTTCTGAAACCTCTTAGTTTATTTGATTTTGCTTGGGTGTACTTGTAGGAGTAATACTGCTTTCCCGCAAGGAGTCTTGCACTTTCTTTGCAAACTCACTAGAAATCCATCCAGTACGACTGGGCTCAAATTCAATCTTATACCACCCTAGTTCTATCTTCTCCTCGAGAAGCTCAAATTTTTCTCCGGGCTTTATCTGGCCTACAATTTCAGAAGAAGATGTTGGGTCCTTACGCACTCTTAAAAAACCTGTGGGGGTATCTAATATCTCAACAAACACTTTTGTTGTCGTTGGCGTAGGAGTGGTATCAAATTGCCCACCTTTGTCCTTTTTCAAAGTCACATACGCAACCAATTTATACCCTTTATAAGCTTTAAAATTAACCTCCTTGGAAACGTATCCAGGAGAGGAAACACGAAGGGTGTGTTTACCTTCAGATAAGGTCGTAGTATATGGGGCAGAAAATGACAACGCCCCATCAATCAACAACGATGAATTGGGTGGAACTGTCACTATACTCACGACCACCTGATTGTCCAAGATTTTCTCAAACGTGATAAGCTCAGTGCTTGAGATATCCTCGCTCTTGCCAAACTCTCTGCGCAATACCGTCTCAATTCCTTTTGAAAGAAAGACCTTTGTTTCAAAGGGTGGAGTATCTCTTTGTAGAGGGACCAGCTTTATGCCATATTCCCCAGGATCTAGATTTTTATTATGGAAAGGCGTCATCCCAACTTCATCTGAGTTTATGATCACCTTGGCTGGAATATCGGTTTGAATATACAACCCAGATGACCTTGGTTTGGACACAAGATAGAAACTAATGGCAATAAATATAATTAGAAAGGCAACTACCAGAATCCCAATTACAACTTTCTTCATTTCAGTTTAGTAGTTTATACCAAACTAACTAGCAAACCAAGTCTATAGGCAGGTATTTAGGGCTTGACAAAATTATTCTATCCTACTATATTCTATTTAGCACTTCAGAGTGATGA
Source organism: Candidatus Woesebacteria bacterium (assembly GCA_020060845.1). Lineage (GTDB taxonomy): Bacteria > Patescibacteriota > Microgenomatia > UBA8517 > UBA8517 > JAGUZK01. The sequence goes on along the minus strand of JAGUZK010000014.1, from coordinate 14,400 downwards.
GTGCTAATAGGAAGGGGGTGAAAGCCTATGGCAGACCTGATAAAAAGGGATCCGTTCAGAAGCTTATTCAGCCTTCCCAGATGGTTTGAGGATTGGGATGAATTTCCTTCACAAAGAGGTCTAAAGATCCATGAGACAGACAAGGACATCATTGTCGACGCGGTTGTTGCTGGTGTCCCTTCAAAGGATATAGACGTCGACATTGAAGACGGAGTCCTCACAATCCGAGCTGAGAAAAAGGAGGAGGAGAAAAAGGAGCACGAATATAGGTCATCCTCTTACCAATACTATTATACATGTGCTCTTTCTGGTGGCCAATGGGACAAGGCTGAAGCGACAGTTGAGCATGGAGTATTAACTGTCAAAATTCCAAAGACAGAAGCGGCCAGACCAAGAAAAATCACTGTTAAGTCAAAATCTGAATGATTAAGCAAATCTCATATAATTTTCATCAAAACCCACCGGAACCAAAAGTTCTGGTGGGTTTTGAGTCCATTTTTTCCTAACAAAATTAAGGTATAATTACTCTAAATCTGGTCGCGTGGCGAAGTGGAAACGCTGCGGTCTGCAAAACCGCGATGCGAGGGTTCGATTCCCTCCGCGACCTCAATATCAAGAATTGAGTTGGCATCGGGCAAATACTGCCAAAACTTGATTTTTAATCTTTCACAAGATACAATAAGCGTATAACTCGCAATTAATGCGAGTTTTTATTTGGAACGCATTGGGGTCTTTTTCTGCTCGAAATCCCCTCAGTTGCTTTTGTCAACCGCCAGCTTCGGGCGTAATCGAAGTTAAATGGTAAGTCTATCTTTACATCTGCCCGGTAGGTGGCGTCTTGACCTTCATCTAGTCAAAAGACGGGGTAGGCAATTGGGACTATTACCCTCCCCTACTCTTTTAAAAAAATTTAGGGTCGGAAATAAACTGTCCCGTTATGCCAGATATGTCATTGAACATGTAAATGTCAGGAAAGCTGTTGGAGTAAATATTGGCGTAGTTTTAATTTCCTCATCTATCTTTGCAAACAATGTCGCTGCTGATGATATTCTGATTGATAATCCACGGATAGAAAATCCAGTTATATTTAGAACCATCTCAAACGAAATACGTTTCCCCGTATCGGAGGTTAGGATCACACAAAGATATTCAATCTTCCATCCTGGAATAGATCTTGATGGTGAGACGGGTGAACCTGTTTTTCCTATTACCTATGGGGTGGTAAGTAGGGTAGAAAGGAAAAGAACTGGATACGGTTATTCAATAACAATCGACCATGGGGGCGAGATGGAGTCTTTATATGCCCACTTGTCAAAAATTCTCGTTAGTAGCGGTCAGGCGGTCTCTCCCATAGATATAATTGGTGAAATTGGAGCAACGGGAAGAGCCTTCGGAGACCATCTCCACCTTGAAATCTATCAAGAAGGAAAAAGAATTAATCCCCTAATTCTCCTTAAGTAAAAATCGAACTTTCTAGCTAACAAGGCAGAGGTATTGGCAAAATTCTTAATTTTCCTTTTCTACCCAAATAAAAGGAGGTGTTGCTAAGGAAATTTTGGTAGCTTCTTTTGGGCTTCCAACAACATACTTCCAATTTTTGCTATCCCCCGCTATGACCACTGGAGGAATTTCTAAATTTATCATCTTTTCGACATCGGGGTCGCTGATTAAAACACCACACACGCCACGGCCACTTTTCTTAATTCCTGCAACAAATACCATATGGCCTCTTTCTTTCTGTCCTGGAGACTGAATATTAATCGAAGCAATAGGAACTGAGACGCCGGGTTTATATCTCTGTCCCAAAGCATCAAAAGGATGGTAGCCTGCTAACGTTGATTCTGGAGGAATAATTATCTTGATCCGAAAACCGCCCATTTCCCTCAAAAGGTGCGTTAATAAGTTTGCCATCTGTACTGGGAACTTTTCTTGAATTCGATATAAGCCACCAGTTTCTTTGTCCACCAGTAAAGGTATGGCTTTTTGTATAAAAGGTGGAAAACCGCCTTCATATTCACTGGCTTTCCCCATAATTTCCCCAAAATTATGGGGAAAGGTTTCAAACATCAACCTTCCTACCTTGTCTAGTACCGTCAGAGTTTTTTGATCTCCAATCAACGAGGCTATTGCCTCACTTAAGGCAATAGCCCAACATATTCCGGAGCCGGGAATTCTAAAAGGATTATCGAAAAATAAGCTTCCTTCAACAACACCCCCTCTCTGGACCAGATGATCAAAATTTTTGCTTGAATCAAGCACAATAATACTCTGATGGTCGAAGCTTTCCGGATCGTAACTCACAACAACCAAAACAAAATAGACCTTAGGCCGCTTATTAAGTCAGCTAACTATAACACAAATACTTAAAAAAACTAATAATCCATTCCGCCCATTCCTGGGGCTCCGGGGTTGGATTCTTTCTTTTCAGGAATATCGGTAACCAACCCTTCTGTAGTTAAGACCATCATAGCAACTGATGCCGCGTTCTGAAGAGCGCTGCGTGTAACTTTTAATGGATCAAGAATTCCAAACTTTGTCATTGAACCAAATTCTCCGGTTAGAGCATTAAAGCCAAAATCACTGTCGCCTGCCTCTTCTACCTTCCTCAAAACCCAACCATCATCTTCACCAGCATTTTTTGCAAGCCATCGAAGAGGTTGTTCGAGAGCCAATCTTACTATTTCAACTCCAATTTCTTCATCCTTAGAGCTAGTCTTAAGATTAGATAAAGCTTCCTTTGCTCTCAAAAGAGCAACCCCACCACCTGGGACAATCCCCTCCTCTATTGCTGCCTTAGTTGCGCCAACAGCATCTTTTACTCTTTCCTTCTTCTCGTTCAGCTCAACCTCAGTGGCAGCCCCCACATTAATTACTGCAACTCCACCTGCCAGCTTTGCAAGTCTTTCCTCAAGTTTCTCCTTATCAAAATCAGAGGTTGTTTCTGAAATCTGCCTTTTGATAAGAGCAATCCTTTTTTCAATAAGAGCTTTGTCTCCTTTGCCACCAATTATCCTGGTATTATCTTTGTCTGCCCAAACCTTATCTGCTCTTCCTAAATCAGTCATTTCAATGGACTCAAGGGTTCTACCTGTATCCTCACTGATAACAGATCCTCCTGTGAGAATAGCAATATCCTCAAGCATCTCCTTTCTCCTATCTCCAAAACCAGGTGCTTTTACGGCCAATACGTTTAGTGTTCCTTTTAGTTTATTGACAACTAATGTTGCAAGAGCCTCACCTTCAACCTCATCAGCTATAATAACTAAACTCTTAGATACTTTAACAAACTTCTCCAAAAATGGTAAAAGGTCTTGAATGGAAGATATCTTCTTATCAGTCAAGAGTATATAGGCATCTTCTACTTCGGCTTCCATCCTCTCAGGATTTGTAACAAAGTATGCGGAAGCATAGCCTCGGTCAAATTCCATTCCTTCTTTATATTCAATGTCTATTGTCAATCCCTTACCTTCTTCAACAGTAACTACCCCATCTCGCCCCACCTTATCCAAAGCTTCTGCAATTTTTGCCCCAATTGCTTCATCTCCAGCTGATATTGTAGCAACCTGTTCGATCTCTTCTTTATTTTTGATCGGCTTAGAAATCTTTTTTAACTCGGTAACAACAGCGTCAACCGCCTTTTCAATTCCCTTTTTAACAACCATTGGGTTGGCACCCGAGGTAATATTTTTCATCCCTTCGTGAGTCATCACTTGAGCAAGGAGTGTTGCAGTTGTTGTGCCGTCACCAGCATTGTCATTTGTTTTGCTTGATGCCTCCTTCACAAGTTGAGCTCCCATGTTTTCAAAAGGATCTGGGAGATCTATTTCTTTAGCAACTGAAACACCATCATGAACTATATTTGGAGATCCCCATTTCTTGTCCAAAGCAATATTTCTTCCCTTCGGTCCAAGTGTTGTAACAACAGCCCTTGCAACTGAATCTATTCCCTTAAGAAGGGCTTGTCTTGCGTCGTCTCCGAATTTAAGTTGTTTTGCCATATCAGTTCACAACTGCAAGTATATCATCAAACTTAGCAAATAAATATTCAACTCCATCTATTTTTACCTCAGATCCTCCCCACTTCTTGTAGATCACAACATCTCCATTTTTGACTGGAGCCTTTATCTTAGTTCCCTTTTCTGTGATCTCGTCATCTCCGACAGCAACAACTTCCCCTTTTTGTGGCTTCTCGCCGGCAGAGTCAGGAAGATAGATTCCTGATGAAGTCTTTGTCTGGGCATCAAGTGGCTTAATAACTACATAACCAGGCATTGGAGTAATGTTTAATTTGTTTGCTTTGCTACTCATAGTTCTTAGCAGTTGCGAATATCGAGTGCTATTTTATAAAAGAAAAAAACAATTTGTCAAGAGGTCATTTTTAGCGAATGCCGTATTTTGAAAGAGTTGCCTTCAGATTTGTAACAAAAATCTCATCTATTTCTCCCTTGTCGAAAGCCTCCTTGTAAAGACTTGCTATGTTTGTATTAATTCCCCCCGCGCCATCATGTGCCTGATCAGCAAGATACCAGCTCCAGCCCTCTGTGGCCTGAGTTAAGACTGATCCCATAACAATGTCTTTTTCTAAATCAGCTATCATATCTATCCTTGGTGAGGGAAACTCAAATGCTTTGCTTATCTTCCTAAACGAATTCAATTTCTTAATTGACTCTTTTTCTGATAAAAACTTCAAGAATTTCCAAGCAGTGTCTTCATTTAAACTCTTTTTGTTGACAGTTTGGAAATAGTATGAAGAATATGAATACTGAGGATCAGTGGGCGCATTGTTTGGTACTTGAGGAAAAGGTACTGTACGAAATCTAATACTGGGATTTGTTACAAGAATTTCAGGTGCTCTTGAGATGGTGCCAAAATACATGGCCAGGTTGCCTCTTGCAAAGGCAATTGTCGATGGTGGCATGCGATCATTCCATACACCACTTTTTACAAAATTCTTAAGGTACAAAAAAGTATCGTTCGTTGACTCTATGTTGGGGCTGGCGGGATTTATTCCGTTTTGTATCATTACCAACGCTAAGATTTCCTGCCAATGGTCGACGTTTGAAGTTGTTCCTAGCGCAATTGCAGATTGAATCAATTCATCATTGTCTCGAAGTGTCAATCCCCCTTTTTGAGGATCGGAAAGAAAAATAATATCATTCCAAGTCTTTGGGAAACTTTTCTGTGCATTGTTAAAGATGTCAATATTTACAAAAAGAGTTATAGCATCGTAATAAAGTGGAATTCCTACTATTCCTTTTTCTGTCCTTAAACTCCGATACACAGCCGGCAAAAAAGTACTCCTATACTCCTCCTCTGACATAATTGATTTGGGAAGTGTGGAAATAAATGGATTGAAATCAGGTATCCAGCTTGTATGAATTTCAAAAATATCTGGACCGGCGCCCTTTTTAAGAGAGTTAAATAATCTCTCCGCATAATCTTTTTCTGATTGCCTTTGATATTTAACCTTAACCCCGGGGTTCTTTGCCTCAAAATCAGCAATAAGTGAATTGACTGCGTCATCTTCCTCTTTGATTCCCCACCATACAATTTCTCCTCCCTTCTGCAATGAACCTACACTCCTCCCAACAAAATTTATAATGATCAAGACCAATACTAATACTGCAAAAGCCAAGCCTGCTATCAATACCATTTTTTTTGGCTTCACAGCCTTTTTACTAGAAGAAACTGGTGTGTCAACCATGTTACCTCCTTGGCTTTCTTCAGCCGCTAACGACGGTGGGGTTGTTGGACTAATATCTTCTCTCTCCATCATCTATCTAACTGATTCATGGTATCATACTAGTTGACAATGTCTAAAATTTTAAGATCAACACAGATTACAGCTCTTGCACGTCTTTTAATTATCCTTTTTGTCATAATAACACCCCTCCTATCCTATCTTACAATAAATTTTATCTATGATGGCAAAATTATTCCCCGTGTCATTGTTTCAGGTGTTGAGGTGTCGGGATTTAACAAAAATCAGTTTATCAATTCTATCAGTCTAAAAATTAACACCCCAAATGATCTTGTCTTAAAGGAAGGAAACAGTGAATACAATATTTCCCTTGAGAAAATCGGCTTCAAGTATGATTATGACCTAACTTTTGAATCCGCATATAAGATATATAGGGAGCAAAACTTCTTCCAGAACTTATACAACATAATCCTGTCTGTATTTAAGCCCCAACAATTAAATCTGCTTTACAGCTATGATGGCAATGCTCTTGAGGAATACTTATCCGTAATATCCTCTAAAATATCCATAGACCCGATCTATCCAACAGTGCAAATAAACGGAGATGATGTAATTGTTTCAAAAGGGTCTGCTGGAAAGGAAGTTGATATCAAAAATCTAAAAAACGATATTGACATGGCCTTTAGGCAAGGAAGCTTTGGTCCTATCTCTATAACTGTAAACATTATTGACCCAATATTAAACATCGACGAGGAACAAGCTTTGGTCGATAGAGCCAAAAAACTAATAGGAAAATCAATAGCATTCGTATACGAGGATAAACTAATAAAATTGGAGGGCCAAGAAATATTAAACCTTATCTCCCCATACGGAAAATACAACAAAGATGCCATTTCAGAAGTCGTCAATTCCTTAGTAAAAGAAGTTAATAGACCTCCTCAAAACTCAATTTTTACACTTAAAGACGGAAAAGTTGTGGAATTTGTTCCATCAAAAGTGGGTTTATCAATCAAAAGCCAAGAATTATCTAATAAGATAGAGAGTGCACTATCCAATATTGAACAGGGTAACAAAGAGGAAAAGGTTGAAATTCCAGTTACCATAATAACTCCCGAAATTACTAACAATGAGGCAAATAAGTTAGGAATAAATGAACTTTTAGGCAGAGGAGAGTCGTTTTTTAAAGGGTCAATTCCTGCAAGAGTTCATAATATATCCCTTGCGTCATCAAAAATTAACGGAAGTCTGATTGCTCCAGGAGAGATTTTTTCGTTCAACTCAACTGTAGGAGACGTGTCCGCTCTAACAGGGTACAGACAGGCCTACATCATCCAAGATGGAAAAACAATCCTTGGAGATGGTGGTGGCGTATGCCAGGTATCAACGACCCTTTTTAGGGCGGTGCTTAACAGCGGTCTCCCGATAGTTGAAAGGTCGCCCCATTCTTATAGGGTAAGCTACTATGAACAGGGGTTCCCTCCCGGTCTTGATGCTACAGTCTTTTCACCAACAACAGACTTCAAGTTCAAAAACGATACTCCTGCTAATATATTAATCCAAACAATATTTGATTCTAAGAACTCAAAATTGACTATTGAATTGTATGGGACAAAGGATGGAAGAATCGCTGAAATCTCAAAACCAACTATCACCCGAACTGTTGCGCCTCCAGATGACCTATATATCGACGACCCCACCCTACCAGTAGGGACCATTAAACAAATTGACTACAAGGCTTGGGGTGCAAGGGTAGAATTTAACTATAAAGTAACGAGAAATGGCGAAACAATCCAGCAAACCAGATTTGTCTCAAATTACAAACCCTGGCAGGCAAAATTCCTAAGAGGCACAGCCCCGAATTAATTACTGAACTTCAACACTTATTTTAAGAGTGTTGAAAAACTATAATTCATAACGATAACAAATTATAATTACCACTATGAAAATCCAAAAAATCCAAAATACAAGCATAGATAGTGTCGTCAAGACCTTAGAAAGTGGTGGCCTTGTTATCATGCCAACCGAAACAGTTTACGGAGCATTTGTTGACGCAACAAACAAAAAGGCTGTTGAAAAATTAACTAAATTTAAGTCCCGTCCGTTTGGTAAACCCTATTCTGTAGCCGTTGCTGATCAAGAGATGGCTAGTAGATACGTCTTCCTAAACAAAATGGCAAAAAGACTTTACAAAAACTTTTTGCCAGGTCCCCTGACAATTATTTCCAAAGGCAAACATAAAGTAGCGGAAGGGGTAGAGTCAGAAAGCGGAACCCTGGGGATTAGAATCCCAAACCATAAATTTGTCCTCGAAGTTGTAAGAAAATTTAACAAACCAATCACTGCCACATCGGCAAACCCAAGTTATAAAAAAAGGCCCTACAGTGTTGATGATATTCTGAATAATATCTCAGTCAAACAAAGAAAATGCATCGACCTAATCATTGATGCCGGTGAACTTCCCAAAAACGAGCCTTCGACGGTAATAGATACTACTTCCGAAGATCTGACAATTCTGCGACAAGGAGATATCAAATTCAGCCGCAAAAACGAAGTGGTTTCGAGAAGTCCAGAAAACACCCAAAACATTGCCAAAGAATTATGGCAAAAGTATGAACAGTATTTAGGTTCGAGATCCATAGTCTTTGCCCTTGAGGGGGAAATGGGAGCAGGAAAGACAATTTTTACGAAAGGATTAGCCAAAGCAGTAGGAGTAAAAGAAACAATTACTTCCCCAACCTACGATTTAGAACACATATACTACATAAACGGTAAGCGAGTGTTTGTTCATATTGATACGTGGCGAATGCAGGATCCTGAAGAGTTTGACGATTTGAGTTTTGACAAGCGGATCTTAGACAAAAGCATAATTGTCCTAGAATGGGCAGATAAAGTCCACAATAAAATTAGAAGATACGCAGAAGATGCTTTAATCGTATGGGTAAAAATTAGTTATGGAAAAAGATCAAATGAAAGATTAATCAATTGGACAACACTCTAAAAGAATGACAATCTTGGCCATTGATACATCGTGCGACGAAACTGCTGCGGCTATAACAAAAGAAACTAAAGTAATGTCAAATGTTATATGGTCACAGGCTTCACTCCATGCAAAATTTGGCGGAGTTGTTCCCTCTCTAGCCCAAAGGCACCACGAGGAAAAAATCGATTGGGTTATAAGTCGCGCAATCAAGAAAGCAAGAACTGGATTTAATGAAATCAATGCTATTGCGGTTACTGTCGGTCCCGGTCTTGCAATAGCTCTTGAGGTGGGTATACGAAAGGCTAAAGAATTCTCAAACAAATACAATCTTCCTATTATTCCTGTTAATCATGTTGAGGCTCACCTTTTCAGCCCGCTTGCTATTTCTTCTTCCCTACAGCAAGAGGCAGGGCTGTCCACACTAAAATTTCCTGTTTACGGGTTAGTTGTCTCTGGAGGAAACACTTTGTTCGTTCTTGCCAGAAAATTTGGTGAGTACAAAATCTTAGCCAAAACCTCTGACGACGCATTGGGAGAAGCGTTAGACAAAGGAGCAAGAATGCTCGGGCTGGGGTACCCCGGGGGGGCCGTTCTAGAACGGTTTGCAAGGCAAGGAAATCCTCTAGCATATAAACTTCCAATTCCATTGTCCGGTCAGGAAAAAAGGATGGTTTTTAGTTATTCCGGACTTAAGACCGCCCTTTATAGATTGATCTCAAAGCAAAAAGAGGAAAATCTGGATAAAAAAATAATCTGTGATCTTGCTGCTTCTTACCAGTATACAGCGTTTCAACATATCTATCGGGTAATTGATTTTTACTTAAGTAGCCTTCCCGAACCAGACGCCTCCAAACTCTTCATCGGTGGGGGGGTAACAGCAAACCTAGAATTTAGAAAGACAATTCGAGGCCTTTGTAAAAAACATAAGATTAAAGCATTCTTCCCCTACTCTAAAAAACTATATACCGACAATGCTGCAATGGTTGGAGTTTGTGCTTTTCTTAGAGAAAAACATCTTGGTAATTCCTATGTCAATCAGGGATTAATTGACAGAGTCCCCAATCTTCAACTGCCTTAATAATTTAATTTGTACTGAACCTATGTTAGAATAGCCTAATCTAATAGGTTATAAAATTTTAATTAAATGGATAAAAATTATAACCATTTTTCAGAAAAAGAGATCTACGCTCTATGGGAAAAAAGGTGCTTATTTAACCCTGACAGTTTCCCATCAAAGAAAAAACCATTCAGCATAATAATGCCCCCACCTAATGCGAATGATCCACTTCATGTTGGACATGCCCGATTTGTTACAATCTCCGACATTCTCATTCGTTATTTTAGAATGAAAGGCTACAAAACCCTTTGGGTGCCGGGGGCCGATCATGCGGGAATAGAAACTCAGTTTGTGTTTGAAAAGAAACTAAGAGAAAAGGGGGAAAGCCGCTTTGACTTCACTCGTGAGGAACTGTACCAGATGATTTGGAATTATGTTCAGGAAAATAAAGCCTTAATGATCGAACAGCTTAAACTTCTTGGATCATCATGTGACTGGAGTAGGTTCAAGTTTACTCTCGACCAAGATATAATTAATGTTGTCTACTCAACTTTTAAGAAATTATATGATGCTGGCCTTGTTTACCGTGGAAAAAAAATAATCAACTATTGTCCCCGCTGTGGTACTTCTTTTTCGCAGCTCGAGGTAGACTACGTCGAAAGAGAAGATTTCTTGTACTACCTAGACTATGAAACCATACACATAGCCACTACGAGGCCTGAAACAATTTTTGCTGACGTCGCGGTAGCTGTCAATCCAAATGACAAAAGATACAAAAACTTAATTGGCCAATACGCCACAATACCAATCATAAAACGAAAAATTCCCATAATTGCGGACCGTCTTGTCGATCCAAAGTTTGGTACTGGTGCCTTAAAAATAACTCCCGCACACGACCCTGTCGACTTTGAAATTGGCCTAAGACACAACCTAACACCCATATCAGTTATAGATGAAAACGGCAAAATAATAAACTCACCAGAAAAATATATAGGATTAAATACCACTGTAGCAAGAGAGGAGATAGTAAAAGACCTAGATCATTTTATAGTAAAGACTGAAAAAATCAGTCATACAGTGGGCACATGTTACCGTGATAAAGGAATTATCGAACCAACACTCTCTGACCAGTGGTTTATTAAAGTATCTCCACTGGTAAAACTGTCTCTTGATGCAATCAAAGAAAAGAAGGTTGTGTTTGTCCACAAAAGATTTGAAAGGATGGCAAAGCATTGGTACAAAAACCTCAAGGACTGGAATATCTCAAGGCAAATCGTTTGGGGAATAAGAATTCCTGCCTTCAGATGCAATAGCTGTACATACTGGAATATTACATCCGGTGAAATTCCGGACAAATGTCAATATTGTGGGCATACAAAACTTACTCAAGACCCTGACACTTTTGATACTTGGTTTTCCTCAGGAATGTGGCCTTTTGCCACTCTGATGACCACTAGAAAAGATGACTTCAAGACGTTTTACCCCACCTCTGTCATGGTAACGGCATACGATATTTTGCCCTTCTGGGTAATAAGAATGATAATGCTAGGAATTTTTGCTACAGGTAATATTCCCTTCGAAAAGGTCCTACTCTACGGCCTAGTAAGAGACAAGTTTGGTCAAAAAATTAGCAAGTCTAAGGGGAATGTTATTAATCCAATTGAAATGCTTGAAAAATACGGGGCGGACTCTGTCAGAAATTCTCTTGTGTGGGGAACTTTAATAGAAAATGATATTTCTCTATCAGAAGACAACATTCGCGGCCAAAGAAACTTTGCTAACAAAATTTGGAATATTGCCAGATTTATAAAAATTTCATTTAGTAATTACCCTGGTCTTGTGCCTAAAGAACCATCAAAAATAAGAAAAAGGTTAAATGATGAAGATAGAAATATATTAAAGAAGCTTCAATTGACTGTCAAATCTGTCTCAAACAATATTGAAAAATGCAAGCTCTCACAAGCAATATCTTGTATTTATGACTTTGCTTGGAAGGATTTGGCTGATAAATATCTGGAGGGCAATAAATCAAGAGAGGATAAAGACACCTTCCTTTGTGTTCTGCGCTTTTGCTTTACTAATTGCATTAAGATCCTTCATCCGTTTATGCCGTTTATTACTGAGTCTGTTTGGCAACAAATAAAAGAAATATCTATTGATGATTCAGATACACTAGCTGGATCCGCTTGGCCAACTAATAGAAATCTATAGACTTTATCAACCTCTCTATCTGCTCAGGAACCGTACTGACCGAGATGGTCACATCGTTTCCGCGAACAACAACAACACTTCTTGCCTCGAGCTCACCAACCTTTTCATAGTCAATCCTTACTGCATCTTGACCATCTACTTTAATGTTTGACTCTTTCGGGTTAATTGAGAAGTCTTTTGCCATATCGGTTCTTATTTTTTCAACTTCCTGAGCAACAGTTCTATCCGTCACACCAAGGGCAACTCCCTTTTCTTCTGAGAATTTATTCTCTTCAAATTTAACAAAAAAAAGATAATCTTGCTGTCCCGTGTAAACTCTTTCCAAAAGAAGATTGGGGATTTTAATAACAAATCTATAGTTGGTGTTATTGTAGGTTTTCCAAGTTGACAATTCCTCTTGTGTATTGTTGTTGGAAGTATATTCTAAATTCTTTTCTTCTTTTTTCTTAAAAGTATTATCCCCACCCCGCGATATATACATTTTATAGGCAAATATAACAAGGGTAAAAATGAATAATAATAGGGGTATATTTTTGACTGTAATTTTTTTTATCGATATGAAACGCATATGCAAAAAACCTAGTAATCTAATCTTATATGAAGTTTAGGGTTTGTACAAATGAAGCCTTCTATGAACTTGGTTGTTCACTTGAGGTACTGTTTTCTGTCGCTTCCTCAACAACGCCTTCGCCTGTCTGAGCTTCTTCTTTAGGAGCCTCCTCCACAATCTCTTCCTCTCTTAATTCCTCCACTTTTACAATGATTTTTTGCATATCCTCTTCTGATATTGAGATTTTATCTTTGTTAAAGCTTAGATCTGATACCAGTAACTGATCGCCAACCTTCTCCAATAACGACAGGTCTACGGTAAATTTCTCAGGAATATCTGTTGGTAATGCCTCTATCTCAATTTCGTTGATATATTTAACTACAGTCCCAAGCCCTTGTTTTTCTGCGGGAGACTCCCCAATAAATTCAACAGGGACAGAGGCACTGACCTTCTTTTTAAGATCCACGTGGTGAAAATCAACGTGGAGAATTTGGTCTGTTACGGGATTTTTTTGAATACCAGCAATTAAGGTGGGAAGTTTCTGTTCACCAATTACAACTTCAATAATTTTCGTCTCCCCCGCTAATTTATAAACTTTTTCAAATTCCTTAAGACTCACAGAAATTGCCTGAGATTTTATTCCCTTGCCAAAAATATTAGCGGGTATCTTTCCCTCTCTGCGAAGTCTCTTAACTTTTTTTCCTGTTAGAGTCCTCTTCTCTGCTGTTATTGATAATGTTTGCATAAATAGTTATTCTCTATTATAGACCTATATTTACTAAACGGCAACTATCCAAGATAATGTTCACAAAGAAAACAATCAAGAATTTCTTCTATTAAACATATAGCCTATAAAGAATTAAAAGAGGATGCTTGGCACATGAAATAAGATCAATTTTCATCAATTGTTTTATTAACAAGGAAGTCTGCCTCTCTGTTTTCCTCTCTTTTAATATGAAAAAAAGAATAGTCCTTAAAATATTTTTTAAGCATTTGTTTTACCTTTTCATTGTAAAGTTTTAGCTTTTTATTTTTTACTTTGTAAACCCCTGTCAGTTGATTAACTACCAGCTCTGAATCTAAATAAAAATTAACTTTCTCTTGGAAGAAATTGTTATTTATAATAAATTCTACTGCAGTCAACAAACCCAAATACTCGGCAACATTGTTAGTAGTCGTACCCAAAAATTTACCCTCTTTATGGATTACCCTACCTCCCTTTTCTATAATGAAGGCGCAAGCAGATTTTCCCGGGTTTCCTCGTGAACCGCCATCGCTATATACTTTTAACATAAATATATTTAATCCTTGTCTTTAATTTATCACCAGGCAACAAGAAGAAAACTTATGAAGGCATGACAACAAGGTATCTCTGGTTGCCCTCTCCCTCTGATTGAGTTTTTACTCCGTCCACTTGTGATAAAAATGTATGGATCACTCTCCTCTGAGACGGAGAAAGATTATAAAGATTTTGAGGTTGTTTAGTTTGTTTAACATGCTCTGCCGTCTTTAATGCCAAGTCTTTTAGCCTGCTTTCTTCTTTGCTTCTCCAGCCATCAACGTCCACCACTAATTTCTTCTTTGCGTCTTGTGCAAAAACAGAATTCAATATTCTTTGCAAAGAGTAAACGTTCTTTCCCCTTGAGCCTATCAGAAGACCTGAAGATGTTCCCCCAGTCTTAATGTCTACCTTTATAACTTCGTCCTCTTCCATCAAATCAAGGTTGACCTCTACTCCCAAAAGGTCAAAGTAGTTTTTCAGAAATCCCAATACCGATTTAGTTGCTTCTGAGCTGTTCATACTCTTAATGATTTTATCACTTTTATCTTATTAACAAAAGGTTCTAATCCTCCCCACCCTTGAGATTTGACTTGCTGGATAAGTTGTAGTACAGAAAAAG
>JAGUZK010000035.1 GCA_020060845.1 Candidatus Woesebacteria bacterium | reverse complement strand
TCTTCAAATTCTTTAATTTCATCTGTTCTATCTCTCATAGCTTAAAAGACTAACCCTTTTGATCTTGCTCCCTCCGCAAGAGCTTTGACACGACCATGATACTTATAGCCGTTTCTGTCAAATACTGCAAGTTTTATTCCAAGCTTATTAGCCTTCTCTGCTAGAATTTCACCTTCCGCAAAAGCAGCCTGCGTTTTATTCATCTTAGTTTTCTTTGCTCGCTCTATGTCCTTAGGACCAACCGAGGCAATAGTTTTGCCTACGGTATCATCTATCAATTGTGCATAAATATACCTTTTAGAGCGAAATACAGAAAGCCGGGGCCTCTCTCCCGATCCAAAGACCTTAGATCTAATTCTTCTTTTTCTCTTTAATTGTCTTTTATCTTTCTCCATAATAGACCTATTCAACACACTATGCCGCAGCTTTTACCGCTTTTCCAGCTTTTCTCCTTACAACTTCACCTTTATACCTTATACCCTTGCCTTTGTATGGTTCTGGAGGGCGTACGGCTCTTACTCTGGCGGCAACCAGTCCTACAAGCTCACGGTCAATTCCGCTTACAGTAATGTCTGATTTTTCAACTTTGAAGGTTATGCCCTCAGGAGCATTAACCACAACAGGATGAGAAAATCCAACCATTAAAACTAAGTTACCTTCAGCATTTACCTCAGCCCTATAGCCCGTACCTACTAACTCTAGAGTCTTGCTCCATCCATCAACTACCCCCTTTACCATATTTGCTAGAATTGCACGACTGGTCCCATGTAGTGAAAGAGCCCTGTCATCTTCAGCTCTGCGGTCAAGGATCAGCTTGTTGCCTTCCAACTTGGCATCAATAACCTCAGGAAGTCTATGGGAAAGAGTGCCCTTCACTCCAGAAACGCTTACCTCCTTCCCTTTGATCTCCACCTTGACTCCTTCTGGTAAATCTATCGGTAATTTTCCTATCTTGCTCATAATATTCTTGCTATTACTTCCCCACCAACATTCTTCTTTATTGCTTGGGTTGAGGAGATGACACCATAGGTGGTTGTCAAAAGCATGATATAGGGACTTTTCTCCTTTTTTATTTCATCACTACTAAGATAAACCCTTCGGCTGGGTTTGGATACCAGGATAACATCGCTGAGCACTGGTGCTTTGTTTTTATAAGCCAAAGATACCTTTAACTCATGACCTTCTTTTGAGATATCGCTTACATATCCCATCTCTTTCAATGCTTTAGCAACTGCTTCAACAAGCCTCGTGGCTCTAAACTCAACAACTTTATTCCTTGCCAAAGCGCAATTTTTGAGCCTAATCAAAAAATCTCCAACCGGGTAGCCCAGGTTATCTAGATATTCTTTTTTTCGCTTAGTATTTCCAACTGCATTTTTTCTCATAGACTATATTCCTTACCAGCTTGCTTTTCTAACACCAGGTATCTCACCCCTGTGAGCATACTCTCGAAAACATAATCTGCATATACCAAACTTCCGCATATAACCACGAGACCTGCCACACAGTTTGCATCTATTTCTATACCTGACCTTGAACTTTAACTTCTTATTTTCCTTTACTTCTTTTGCTGTCGTTGACATATTTTTACTTTTTCTCAAAGGGCATTCCCATATACTCCAAAAGCTTGTATGCAATGGTCGGATCCCCAGCGTTGGTTACAACAGTTATCTCCATTCCTCTCGGGTGAGTCTTGGCAATATCAACTTCTGGAAAAACACTATGCTCTAAAATTCCCAGAGTATAATTCCCAGCTCTGTCAAAACTTTCTGCCGAGACTCCCCGAAAGTCTCTAAGTCTGGGAAGAACAACCGAGATGAGCTTATCCAAAAACGCGTACATTCTATCCCCACGCAGGGTAACTTTCAAGCCTACATTCATCCCTCTTCTTATCCCAAAACTTGCTACAGACACTTTAGCCTTCCTCACAGAAGGCTTCTGACCAGTGATAGCAGCAATGTCATTTATCGCCGCATCCAATAGAGACTTATCCTTGAGAGTATCGCCTACTCCTACATTTACAACAATCTTTGTAATTCTCGGCACCGCCATCGGATTGGAAATACCAAACTCCTGCGCCAATTTTCTACTAACTTCATCAATATACTTTTGTCTTAGTCTTTGCATAATGGTCTATTAATCTAAAATTCTTTAGTACATTTTTTGCAAAATTTCACCTTTTCACTATCCAACTTTCTGAATCCCACTCTTGTCACTTTTCCGCATTTGGGACAGATCAAGGCTATCTTAGAGAAAGGCACTGGTCTAGGAATATCATAAATTCCTCCCTTTTGTCCCTGAAACCCTTTAACATGTTTCTTGTAAACATTGATCCCGGGAATAAGGGCTTCTCCTCTCCTCGGGTAAATCTTTTCAATCTTACCCTCTCTTCCCTTATCTTTCCCACTTGTAATTTTTACTGTATCGCCGATCTTAAACTTCAACATATTTCGTTAGACAACTTCCCTTGCTAAGGATGCTATCTTCGTATAACCCATCTCCTTTACCTCGCGTGCAATTGGCCCTAAAATTCTAGTTCCTCGTGGCATACCATTTTTATCAATTGCTACTGCCGCATTATCGTCAAAGCGAACATACGTACCATCTCTTCTTCTTACTTCCTTTCTGGTCCTGACAATCAAAACCTTTAACTTCTCCTTGTCAGCCACAATTCCATTAGGATCCGCTCCCTCGACTACAGCCATCACAACATCACCAACCGTAGCATACTTACCAATCTTGTGGGAAATACCAATAACCCTAAACTTTTTGGCCCCACAATTGTCTGCTGGATTTAGCAATGTTCCTAGCTGTATCATAACTACTCTTTCCTCCTCTCTTTGGCTGACTTATTCTTGGCTTCTTCAACTTTTATAATTTTCCACTTCTTGGTCTTACTTATAGGTCTTGACGCTACAAACTGAACTTTCTCTCCTACACTAACTCCAAATTCATCATGAACATGATACTTTCTGGCACGCTTTAGTCTTTTCTTGTATATTGGATGGACGACCACTCTCTCCACCAAAACAGTA
>JAGUZK010000012.1 GCA_020060845.1 Candidatus Woesebacteria bacterium | reverse complement strand
GTCTGGTCTTATCTTTTTTGTAATTTTGAGAGCCTCTTTTTCTCTCCATTTCTTTATCTCTTTATGGTTGCCTTTGAGTAGAATTTCCGGAACTTTCCATCCATGAAAATCAGCAGGACGTGTGTAGACCGGGTAATCGAGTATACTTTGTATTTTACTGTCTATCTTGTGTTGAGAAAATGATTCGGCCGTGATGACCTCTTCTTCCAAGACATTGGGGAGGAGCCTTACTACTGAGTCTATGATAACCATAGCTGGAATTTCCCCCCCAGTAAGAATGTAATCCCCTATTGAAATTGTCTCGTCTGCAATGTAGTCAGCTACCCTTTGGTCAACACCTTCATAATGTCCACAGATAAGTATTAGGTGATTTAGTTTTGAGAGTTCTAAAGCTTTTTGTTCGTTGTAGACTGACCCGGATGGAGAAAGTAGAATTACTTTTTCTTTACGTCCACCTTTCTTAAGCTGGTTTACGGCATTAAAGATTGGCTCAACCATCAAAACCATTCCTCTACCTCCTCCAAACGGTCTATCATCTACAGTCTTGCGTTTGTCGTTTGCCCAATCTCTTAGATTATGGATGTTTATTCGCACAATGCCCATCTCTTTTGCTTTCTTTATAATTGAGGTATCAAATGGGCCAACAAACATTGAGGGAAAGATTGTCAATATATCAATTTCCATTAACCCTAAATTATACTATATATAAGATGTGTTTATTGGGTCTAAAAATAATAAAATGTTTTTGATGGATTGAAAGTGTGTGTTTCAGCCAATTTCCAAAAACACATTTTGGGTGTAAAATATCTGGGTTTGTGATATGAAAAATAAAGCGAAAGGAAATATTTTCAATAGGATAAAAAGAAGGCATATTATTTTGATCATTGCTGTCTTAGTGGGTTCGGTTGTAGTTTGGCAAAGAGCTGGATCCCGTGATAAAACTGTTACAACAGGGGAGGTAAAAAGAGGAAATGTATACGAGGAAATGGTTTTGTCGGGAAAGATAAATGCGGATGAATATGTGTCCTTATCTTATCCTGTAAGTGGTAAGGTTGCATGGGTTGGTGTTAGAGAAGGAGATAAGGTCAAGAAGGGGCAAGCGCTTGGCAAGCTTGATACAGTGTCACTCAACGCTGCATATCAGCAGGCCCTAGCCAATCTGCGAGCGGCTGAGGCGACGGTTGAAAACGTCCATGACCAAGTCAAGGATAATGATAATGATGAGACTTTTGCACAGAAGGATACGAGGACAACCGCTGAAGTAGCGAAGGACAAAGCTTACGAAGCAGTTAAAATTGCACAGGATAATCTAAGGAATGCAACTATATATTCACCCTTTGATGGAATAGTAACTAGTGTTTCTGCACCTTTTGCAGGGATAAATGTTGTTGCTGGTGAAAAGCATTTTGAGGTTATTAATCCCAAGACAATATATTTTGAAGTTATTGCTGATCAGACTGAGGTGGTGAGACTTAAAGAAGGTCAGAAAGCTTACATCATTCTAGATGCTTATCCCCAAGAAGAGATGACTGGGACTATATCGTTTATCAGTTTTACTCCGCTCCCTGGTGAGGTTGGGACATCTTATAAAATAAAGATAAATTTTACAAGTGGCATTGACTTGGACCTTAATAAGTTTCGAGTTGGTATGGGTGGGGATGTCAAGTTTATTTTGTCTTCCGCTGAGAATGTGCTTTTTCTTCCTTCGCGTTTTATCAAAAGTGATAGTAACGGAAAGTATGTTAACTTAGGCAAGAGGAATAACAAAGTTTATGTAGAGACAGGTCTTGAAGGGGAAGATGTTGTAGAAATTAAGTCTGGACTCAAAGAGGGGGATATTGTTTACAATTAGTTTTTTATAAGGTCAGGTCCCAAATGAATATAATCAAGCTTCAGGATGTATGTAAAAGTTATTACCTGGGAGACGCTGAGGTAAAGGCAGTTTGTGGAATAAATCTTGAGATCAAAGAGAAGGAGTATATCGGAATTTTAGGATCTTCTGGTTCTGGGAAGTCAACTCTTATGTATCTAATAGGACTTCTTGAGCAACCAAGTCGAGGAAAAATTTTTATAGAAGGAAAAGATGTCTCCAAAATGGATGATGATGAGCTATCGAAGATTAGAAATAAATTTGTAGGATTCGTGTTTCAGCAATTTAATCTGATAAATCGATTTACAGTATTGGAAAATTTACTTCTTCCTGTCAAGTACTCAAAACAAAAGCTTGATTTTAATCCCCAAGAACGTGCTGAAGAGCTTCTTAGACGTTTCGGAATTTTTGACAGGCGTAATTTCTTTCCGAATAAGATTTCAGGAGGACAGCAGCAGCGCGTTGCAATTGCTAGAGCACTTATGATGAAACCAAAGTTAATTTTAGCGGATGAACCTACTGGGAATTTGGATAGCAAAACGGGAGGTGAAATTTTGGATTTGATGGAAAGATTAAATGATGAGTTTGGTGTTACAGTTGTGATAGTGACTCATGAGAAAGACGTTGCTGAGAGGACAAGAAGGAAAATATACATTAGAGATGGAATAATTGTTGACAGATATACATGAATATAGAAGAGCTTTCACATCTTTTTAAGGCTGCTATCTTAGATTTCAAAAGGAATAAGGTGAGAACCTTCCTAACTTCACTGGGGATTATGATTGGAGTTTTATCCGTTGTTATGCTTATAGCGCTTGGGATCGGATTAAAAAATTATATAGCTAACCAGTTTGAGAGCTTGGGAGCAAAGTTGGTGATAATATTTCCAGGAAATGTGTTTTCCGAAGAGGGGGGGTTAGGTGGAAATTTCGGTGCTGGTTTTGCGGGTGGAGTTAGATTTGATGAAAAGGATGTCAATACACTCAAAAAAATTTCTGAAGTTGATTATGTAGTACCTGTTTATATAAAGAGTTCTATTGTTGAGGCAAAAAGCACAAAGAAGTTATCTTCAGTGATGGGATCTAGCGAGGACATCTTTGAGGTATTAAATTTGGTCATTGAGAAAGGAGAAAAATTTGATAAGGCAGATGTTGCTAGAAAAGCCAAAGTGGCTGTTTTAGGAAGTAGCATAGCTGAAGATCTTTTTAATGAACCAGGCTTGGCCATTGGGGAGATAGTTCGTTTTAGCAATCAGAGATTTGAGGTTATCGGCGTTGCACAAAAAAAGGGTGACCGGGACATAGACTCGGCTGTTATTGTTCCCTACAGCGCGACATTTGGCAGTATAAATCCTGATAAGAAGTTTTTTACTATTTATTTAGGAATTAAGGATGACCAAGTAGTAGGTATTGCCAAAGAAAAAGCAAGAGATATTTTACTAAAAAGATATGAGAAAGACGAGTTTTCAGTTACTGAACAATCACAAATTTTATCGACTGTGAACCAGATATTTAATATATTAAATGGCGTCCTTGTGGCAATCGGATCAATATCCCTGCTTGTTGGCGGAGTGGGAATTATGAATATCATGTACGCGACTGTGACTGAAAGAACAAAGGAGGTTGGCATAAGAAGAGCTGTTGGTGCTACCAAAAAGGATATTTTACTTCAATTCTTGACAGAGTCTGTAGTCCTTTCTGTGTTTGGAGGACTGAGCGGATTGTTGTTTGCCATTGTTTTAGTAATTTTGATACGCCCCTTTTTCCCAGTGGCAATTAACGCCTTGGCTGTGATGATAACATTGGGAATCAGTAGTGCGATTGGAATATTTTTTGGAGTCTTCCCAGCACGTCGTGCTGCAAACCTTCCACCTATTGAAGCGATAAGATATGAGTAGTTCGGGTGCTTAGAGGTTATTTTGTTCTTCTAAAAACCAATTAGATTTATGTGAGTAAAAGCCAGTACTGGTATTAATTATAGAGAATAAGTTTTGGCTTTATTCAGGATTTAGGTTGTGTAAATGAATGACTATTTCTTCACTTAATTACTATATAGTAATTAAGTGGCTAGAACTCCATTTTAATTTTCCTTATTTCTTTCTCTCTTTTGATCTTTCTTCTAAATCTGTCAGGGGATTTAAGTGAGCCCTTTATTGGTAGATCAAATAAGTCCAGAATCTCTTGCCACAGTACCTGTACAGCTTGCTTTTTGAAGATACCGTTGATTATGGGGTGCAACCCTTTTCCATCATATTTTATCTTTAGGCTCATTTTAGCTATGGTTGGGGGACTTACTTTTAGGATTCTACTTATGCTTTGATAGTCTTGTTTATTTGCAAGCATTACCATAAGTGCTAGTCTTTTGGCAAACATAACTTTTTCGGTTGGGGAGAAAAAATCCTCTACGAAAGATCTTATTTTCCCTCTATCTTTCATATCAGCCAGCGTTGAGATAAACAGACCAAATACCCTTTCCCAAATGTCTTTCCTTAAGGGGATGTTGCCAACCTTGGTCATACTTAAATACTATATAGTATTTAAGTATTTTGCAATAGATATTTGAGATTTGTCTTTTTAGGTTTTTGGGAAAACTCCAGAGAGTGGTTATTAGAAGATTTTTTGATTGAAGATCAATCTTTTAGCTTATTGATCATTCTTATTGTATTATACCTTGGAAATCTGCTACGATTTGGGGTATGGAAAAAATTGTTGTTGTGATGCCCGCATGGAATGAGGAAGAAAATATATCTCGGATGATTGAGGAATTGGTAGATAAAGAATTTCCCAAAATTCCCGCCGAAATGCACCTTTTGGTGGTGGATAATTATTCAAAAGACAAAACGGCACAGGTTGTTCAGGATGCCGCAAAGACTCGTAAGAATGTTCATATCATTGAACAGGGTGATAAGTCTGGATTGGGTTGGGCTTATGTTAGGGGTTTTAGGTACGCGGTTGATAAGCTAGGAGCTGATGCGGTGATGGAAATGGATGCTGATTTTCAGCATCCACCGAGATTTGTTAGACCTATGGTTGAGGCGTATCTTAATGGTGCCGACTATGTAATAGGATCTCGTTATATTCCGGGAGGGTCAGTTCCAAAAGAGTGGGATTTCTCAAGGAAGTTTGTAAGTTTTGCAGGAAATCTCTTCATACGTTTGGTTCTTCTTAAGCCATCAATTCACGATTTGACCACGGGTTTTAGATTAACACGGGTAAAGGGAGTCTTGGATAAAATATCTCTTGAAGATCTTATGGAGCTTGACAGGTTTGCCTATAAGGTTGATCTTTTGTACCAGAGTATTAAGAACGCTAAGAAGGTGGTTGAGGTACCTCTTGAGTTCGCACCGAGAATTGCTGAAAAGTCTAAGTTCAATGCCAAAGAGATGATTTCGACTTTTAAGTTAGCAATAATAATTGGAATAAAAGATAAACAAAGGTTTATAAAATTTGGGATTGTTGGATTTATTGGATTTATAGTGAATTATATAGGGATAGAGGTCTTTAGAAGGACGACGTTTGTACAGGAATTGGCGCTAGCATCTGGCGGACTTAAGAATATTGCAGGGCTAAATATTTTGACCACTCCATCATCATGGTCTGCAGCTTTAGGTGCTGAGATGGCAATTATCTCTAATTTTTCCCTAAACAATATCTGGACATTCAAAGAAAAAAGATTAACCAAGGTTTCCGAGATAATTCCCTCTTTCCTAAAGTTTAATCTAACATCTGTTGGAGCTGTGATTATCCAGTTTATAGTGATTGGCTTTTCTGTACTTGTTTTTGGTGATACCAGTTTGGTAAGGCTTGCCTCTTTGGTATTTGCAATAATTTTCTTGATAATTCCCTACAATTATTCAATGTATAACCTTTTTATTTGGAAGACGTGGAAGTTGCCTTGGAAAGTTGGCAAACATTGATCAGAAGTTGCTTCTATGGGTCTTAATAAATTTCCGGTAAATAATGAGCTTGAATTTAATAAGTTTTTAGTGCGCGAGTACTTAAGGCTTGGCAGCGTGGACGAAGTCCTTCGTATCCATCGTTTCAATATCCCAATTTCTTATTCACAATACCATAGGATTCTTGATAAATGGGGGATAGTGAAAGCGGCTGGTCCAAACAGCAAATTGAGTGAGGTTATTAATTTTCTGGCAAGGATGGTTGAGGAGAGTGTTCCGTTGGAAAAGCTTTATCGAAAGATGCCCAACTCTTTTATGACCTCAGCAGTGACACTCTATCGAATATTGACATACATTAAAGAAGGAATCACCCGGAGGATTGGAACGGGGCTTATAATTTCTCCTTTTGGCCAGCAATCTAAGATCTTGGTAGGTAGGGATGTGTCCACTCCCAGGCAGGAATTTGGTAAGTCTTATGGATGTTTTTCACTGCCAATGGGATTTTCAAAAATTAGTGATTCCCGTGAGAATGCAATAATGAGAATCCTGCAGCAAGAAGTCTTTGCGGACCTGGCTGTTGAACGAAAAATTCCCGCTTCCATAATTCCCGTTCGCCCCAAGCCGTTTCTCTTTCTTGACATAGCTGATGTGAGGGTTGAAGTATTTAATATCTCCTTACCCAGGAACTTATCAAAGATCGAATCTTTTTCAAGCTATAAGCTTACAGACTTTAAGTTTATTGATATTGATGGATTTGGGGAGTTGGAGCCAAAAGTAAGCTTTAGAAGTGGAGTAGCTGAAGCTATTCAAAGTTATAAAAAATATCTGGAACTGCGGAGAAAGGGGATAGTTTTCAATCCCTTGCAAGTTAGGTCAAAAATCAATTATCATTTTTCACGCTTTGTACATCCTTAATGCTTGGTTGGGGGGCGATCCTATCCCGAGAAAGGGGATTACTATTTAGAGCTTGCCCACCACAGGTTTGACAAATGGCCCTTGGTGGAAACATTTTTGTCTCACACACGGGGCATTGTGATCCAGAAAGTCTATAGAGAGCGCTCCTTATTCGCCAAAAACGGGATATTTCCATAATGATCTTCTTCTCTTGGCCGTAGTGGTTGTTCTAGCGAATTCTTAAATTCAAGAAGTGCTTCAGCGAGCTTGGGGTTACGCTCAACCAGTTCTTCGCCGGATAACGACACTACATTTTTTGGCTTGGGTCTACCATTTATTCTGCCAATGATGTCAGGGAGAGTAGCCATCAATAGCATCTTATATTGGAAAAGTTATCAAATACTATCAAGATTACAAGAAAGGCCGCCAGTCTGGTATTGGCATGACATTTTGAGAGATGAAGGCGAGGGAAAATAGATAAATAGGAATAATTATTACAGCCATCAAGACTTTAAACTGTCTTTTTGTGAGAGTTTCTGAAAATCCAAAGAGAATGAGAGGTACCAGAGGAAGGGAATAGCGGATAATGTCGCGGTGGGAGACAAAAATTATGCTTAAGAAGAATGTAGTGGCAAAGATCCCGTATTCGTATTCCTTTTTCTCAAATAGCCTGATTATTCCTGCAACACAAAAAATATACACGAGTATTACCTCCTCAAGCCAAAATGTATTTACCCAAGGCTGGCTATAATTAAATATCTGAAATGGAGGGAAAAAAAGATGAATGTTATCTCCCGAATTGAAGTAGGCAAAAAAATTTCCAAATGTTTTTGAATAAAGTGCAAAAACGCAAAATAGTGAAACAGGGATCAAGAGAATGGGGGCCTTGGGTATGAGCTTTGGAAACTGGCTTTTGTGGCTTTCTGCGGCAGTTTTTATTGCATCGAACCCCAAAAATATTAAGTAAGACACAAAAAGCAAAATTCCCGGGGATTTTGTCAGTTGAGCAAATACCCCAAAAATCGAGCTTAAGAAGTACCTTTTGTTTTTGAAGAAATAAAGTGAGGCGATTATTGAACCAACAAAGAGAGGCTCGGGTGATCCCACTGAACGAACCACTAGCCAGCGGGCAGGTAAAACCGAAAAGACAAGTAACATCCATAATATGTCCTCTTTTTTTACCTCTTTCTCTATCAGCTTATAAAAAAAGTAAAAGGCAAATACTGATGATATGATTGTTGTCAAAAGCATCGAGTATGGGTAGTTGCCAATAAACGAGAAAAGGCGAATAAGTAGCGGAAAAAGAGGGAAGTGTGCGGCATAATATTCAACTGGAAGGGATATCGGATAGGCTAACCTAATTGCGTCCGTGTTGTAGAGAGTCTTTGCAATTATTATGTATAAAGGTCCGTCATAGTTGGCAACTATAGTTGCCAAGCCATCTTTTCCCAAAGGAATTTCCCAGAATTTTTCAAGTCTTAAGATGAATGGCAACCAGACAATAATTACCGGCAGTATAGAAAACGCTAGGATTGCAGAAAGAATCTTTAACCTTCCCATCTTCTTTAAGCTAAATGATACCTTTAATAATGGGTGTAGGCAATATGGGTAGGTGGAAAGGTGACAAAAGTTTGTGCTAGACTTGCAAAGCAGTTGTTTTTGGCAAATAGCATATGAACCAAAAAGTACTGATAGATGAGATTTCTGTTTTTTTTCCTGCCTATAACGAGGAGAAGAACATAAAAAAAACCGTACTCTCTGCTAAGAAAGTATTGGAAAGAGTTGCTGGGAAGTGGGAGATTATTATTGTGGATGATGGATCTACAGACAGTACTTCTATTATTGCTGATAGACTAGCATCTTTGGACAAAAGAATCAGTGTAATTCACCATAGACCTAATCGCGGTTATGGCGGTGCATTGAAATCGGGTTTCAATAAAGCAAAGTATGAATGGATTGCATTTAGCGATTCTGATGGGCAATTTAATTTTTCAGATTTAAGGCTTTTTATAAATAAACAGAAAGAGACTGGTGCGGATTTAGTTTTAGGGATAAGGAAAAATAGGGCAGACCCATTTTTTAGGAAGCTCTCAACTTTTATCTGGTCAAAAGTTTTGCCCCGTATTCTTTTTGGGCTTCGGGTCAGGGATTACTCGTGTGGCTTTAAGCTGATTAAAAGAGATGCTTATAGAAAAGCTCTTCCATTAGTTGGAGAAGAAAAAGTTACTCAGATTGAGCTTTTGGTGAAATGCCAAAGAAGTGGCTTTAGGTTTGCTGAAGTTGAGGTGGGTCACTATCCAAGGATATATGGGCATCAGACAGGAGCTGATCTTAAGGTCATTCTTCGGAGCATCAGGGATCTTCTCAAACTTTGGTGGATATTAAGAAAGTGATTTTATGTACTTAACTCGTCTAAAAAAATTCATTGGCAAGAACAAAAGCGAGGTGTTTATTCTGGCTTTGATCCTTATTTTGGGTGCAGTCTTAAGACTTTATAGGATAGATGAATATATGACTTTTCTGGGGGACGAAGGTAGGGATGCTATCATTGTTAGACGCTTCCTTGTAAATTTTGATCCTATACTGATTGGACCTGGGACTTCAATTGGAAATATGTATCTGGGACCTCTTTATTATTATCTTATTGCTCCTGCTCTTCTTATTGCAGGTTTTTCTCCTGTGGGACCATCTGTCTTTGTTGCGTTGCTTGGAGTCTTGACGGTTGGGCTGGTATGGCTTTTTGCTAGGATATTGTTTCCTGTTGGCAGTCGCAGCATTAATGTGGGAGCGATTGTTGCTTCTTTGATGTATGCAATTTCACCTATTGTAATTGTCTATTCCAGGTCCTCTTGGAATCCCAATGTAATGCCATTATTTTCACTCCTTTGCATTTATGGTATATGGAAGTCTTGGTCAAGTTTAGACTATCGATATCTAATCTTAGTTGGGATATCATATGCTTTTGTACTCCAGTCGCATTACTTAGGCCTTCTTCTTGCACCAACACTTTTTGTCTTTTGGATACTAATGATTATCAGAGTATTGGGTGTGGGTAAGAATAATTTAGGTAAGGAAGGCAGGAAAGCTTTAACGTATTCTTTTGCTGGTCTTCTAATTTTTCTTTTCCTCATGTCTCCGCTTGTTATATTTGACATAAGGCACGGTTGGCAGAATTTTTCCGCGATTAAGAAGTTTTTCATAGAAAGGGAGACCACTGTTTCAATTAAGCCCTGGAAAGCTGTTCCCAACATGTTTCCCATTTGGAAAGATGCATTTATTACAAGGATTGTTGCTGGAAAAAATGTAAAGGCTGGACTGTGGGTTTCATTTGCGATGTTTGATTTAGTGATTCTTTATTTTGTTAGGTATTTTAGAGCTCTTGTAAAAGTTGCCAGCGGAAAAGCTCCCCCTGGGGATGGTGGCATGTTTATTTCCTCGTTGTTCTTGCTATCGTTATGGATATTCTTTGGGATTTTGGGTTTAAGTCTTTATAAGCAGCATATTTACGACCATTATTTTGGCTTTATGTTTACAGCTCCATTTATTCTTTTTGGTGGGCTTTTTGGATAC
>JAGUZK010000017.1 GCA_020060845.1 Candidatus Woesebacteria bacterium | reverse complement strand
TGATAATTGGCAATTTTGGATTGTTGGTAATGGACTTCCGGAATATATAAATTACATAAATGAAAAAGCCAGAGAGTTGGGTGTCGAGAAGAAAATCAAATTTTGGGGTTTTGTAAGTGAGACAAAAAAGTTTGAGCTTTTGACAAGAGCCTGGGTCCTGCTAAACCCGACTGTTCATGAGGGATGGGGGTTAGTGAATATTGAGGCGAATTCTGTAGGAACACCGGTTATTGGTTATAACGTCCAGGGAATGAGAGATTCAGTGAGGGATGGTGAGACTGGAATTCTGGTTGATAAAGGAGATTATAGAGCCTTGGCAGATAAAGCTCTAAAATTGGTTGGCGATAGAGAAAATTATCAGAAGTTTCAAGAAAAATGTAGGAGATGGGCCTTCAGGTTTTCTTGGGACAAGTCAACAAAGGAGAGTCTGGAGTTAATTGAGAGCTTATGAAAAGAGTAGTGTTGATGACTGGTGCAACCTCGGATTTAGCCAAAGAGGTTATCAGTAAGCTTGTAGTAGAAGGCTATAAGGTTTACGCCACATCGAAGGTAAAATTTACTCCCGAAGATAAAAGTGTTAGTGTATTTTCACTAGATGTCAGAAGTTGGGAGAACTGCAAGGATGTTATTGAAAAGATAATAAAAAGAGAAAAGAGAATTGACTGTCTGATAAATATTGCAGGATATACGATTTCCGGACCAAGTCTTAGCTTCAACGAAGATGACTTTAAGAATTTACTGGATATCAACTTACTTGGGCCGTTTAGACTTATCAAAAGCATATATCCTTTTATGAAGCAGCAGGGGGGTGGAAGGATAATAAATATCACTTCCTTAAATGGTCTTGTTTCACTACCCAATTTTGGTTTGTATTCTTCTTCAAAACACGCGCTGGAAGCCTTGGGAAACGCTTTGTATTATGAATTATATAAAGAGAAAATTTTTGTCACAAATCTTGCACCTGGTGCGATTGAGAAAAAAGGTGGTGGTTTGACTTTTTCCCATAAACCCGCAAGAGAAAAGTTTTTTCTCTTAAAGTTTTTAATGCCAATGCTTTCACCCGAGAAAGTTGCGGATTCGATTGTTAATCTTTTGCAAAATCCAAATCCGCCACCCACACTTGTTTTGGGATCTGACGCAAAAATTCTATTGGCTTTGAAGAGGTTTTTGCCTGGTTTTATTTGGTGGTATCTTATGAGATATGTATGGGAAAAAAAGTAGGCGAAAATTTACCTTCAATTTCGGTTTGTATAGCTACTTATAATTCAGCCAAAACTCTGGATAGGTGTTTAAGGTTAGTAAGGAAACAGACTTATCCGCAGGAAAAAATTGAGATTGTTTTGGGTGATGGAGGTTCGATTGATGGAACTTTGGATATTGCGAAAAAGTATGGAGCAAGGGTTGTTTCTATTCCAAAAGAAAAGCAACATGCAGAGTACAACCGAGGCGTTGCTTTTAATTCTGCAAAAGGAGAGCTAGCTTTGATTTTGGATCATGACAACTTTTTACCCAGTAAAAATTGGCTAAGACAAATGGTCGAGCCATTGCTAAGGCATAAAGAAGTAGTTGCTTCAAGCACTTGTTATTATCATTACAGCAAAGAATTAGATTTAATGGATAGATATTTTGCTCTTTTTGGGACGAGTGAACCGTTACCTTTTTTTCTTCATAAAGCAGATAGGATGCTCCAGTATTCCAAGAAGTGGAATCTGGTTGGGAAGGCGGAGGATTTTGGAGATTATTATCTAGTTTTATTTGAGAAAGATCCGAGAAAGTTTCCGTCGATAGGAAGTAATGGTTG
Organism: Candidatus Woesebacteria bacterium; assembly: GCA_020060845.1. Taxonomy (GTDB): domain Bacteria; phylum Patescibacteriota; class Microgenomatia; order UBA8517; family UBA8517; genus JAGUZK01. The sequence continues at coordinate 87,926 of JAGUZK010000017.1, read as the reverse complement.
CTTGATGAGGAGGAAACTTGTTCTGATGCATGCAAAAGCAGATCCAGAAAATCATTACCCGGTCGATGTTTTGTACGATATGGTTGCGGCAGGTTTTAATAAATTTGCTTTTGTTAAAAATTCGATAATTCACCTAACACACCAGAGAGGTTTTTGGGGCTTCTTGAAAAGGAGAAAGCGTTTTGTTGAACAATATCACTTTGAGGAGCACCAGAAAAGACGTTGGAGTGTAGTTATGCCGGGGGATGAGTTTGGCTTATTTGTTTTTGTGATTTATAGTCTTACAATACTTGGACCTTTGTATGAATCATTTAAGGGGTATTTAAAAATCAGAGATGTTGCTTGGTTTATGCACCCAGTGATGTGTTTGGGTACGACTCTGATATACGGATATGTTTTTTTAAAGTTTAAGATGCAATCTATTCTCAAGTCATTAATCATTTATCGTCAGCAATGAAATCAATTCTTTTTGTTACGATTGGGTTTTCTCCGAATGTTGGGGGAATTGAGACCCACTTTGACGATCTGACTAATGAGCTTAGTAGGCGTGGATTGACAGTTTGGGTTTTGACTTATAAACCGATAACTACGCCGGTGTCCGCGCCTTTTTTTGAGAGACGAGGAAAAAGGATATTCATATATAGAATTCCTTGGATAAGAGGTTGGTTTTATAAATTAGTTGATAAACCTGTTTTGGAATTTCTGTTTTTAACCCCCGGACTTTTTTTAGCGTTGCCATTGATTTTATTGAGTAAAGCAAGGAAGGTTTCAGTTATCCATAGCCACGGTCTTATTGCTGGATTTGTTGCTGTATTTTGGGGTAGGATTTTTGGTAAAAAAGTTATAACAACAACCCACTCGATTTACAATTTTCCCCAAAAGGGTTTATACAGAAATTTTGCAAGGTGGATCTTTGACAACTCCGATACTGTTTTATGTTTATCTAAACAATCAAAAAAAGAAGTTGAGTTATTGGGAGTGAATCCCGAAAAAGTTAAAACCTTTACCTATTGGATTGATTTACAAAAATTCAAAGTTCAAAAATCCAAAGCCAAAATTAGACAAAAATTGGGCTGGCAGAATTATAAGTTTGTAGTTTTATTTGTTGGAAGACTTGTAGAGGAAAAAGGAATTTTGGTTCTTTTAGAAGCCTCAAAAAGATGGAATAAAAACATAATTCTTGCCATTGCAGGATCTGGGCCTCTAGAAAGAGAAATTAGACGACAATCATCAACCATTGACCATTTAATTTTTCTTGGTAGGGTTAGTCAAGAAAAATTACCCCTTTACTATTCGGCAGCAGATTTAACCATAGTGCCCTCGATTCACGAGGAAGGATTTGGAAGGGTTATTTTGGAAAGTCTAGCTTGTGGAACCCCTGTGATTGGTTCAAATCGTGGAGCAATCCCCGAAGCTATGGATGAGACAGTTGGTAAGTTAATCGAAGTTACGCCCGAGAATATCAAGAAGGAAGTTGAATACTTTTACAAAAATCCTGATAAACTTAAAGAGTTGGCAAAAAATGCAAGGAGCTTTGCTGAAAAAAGATACTCTGAAAGGAATGCTGACATTTTGATAAAATCGTATCTTGAAGTAATTTATGGGAAATATGACTAAGATAAGGAATATTAAGAATTTGGTATCAGGAGAAATTGATATAGCCTTGAGGAGGAGAGCTTTTGAAATTTTGAGAGAATTGAGTATTTATAACCAAGGGAAAGTACTTGATGCGGGGTGTGGTTGGGGTTATTACTTAGATTTAATTGTGCGTTTTAAAAAAATATTTAAAAAAAATAGATTGCGATTGGTAGGTTTAGATAATGATAGAGAATCTATAGAGATAGCCAAAACTAGATTAAAAGGAGAAAAGGTTAAGATAGTGTATGGCGACATTACAGATTTGCCTTTCCCATCAAATAATTTTGATGTGGTTATTCTAAGCGAGGTTTTAGAGCATATAGATGACGATCTGAAAGCTTTAGAAGAGATAAGAAGAGTATTAAAAAATGGAGGTAAGTTGATACTTACTGTCCCAAATAAAAGCTACCCATTTTTGTGGGATCCTCTCAACTGGATATTAGAGCACTTCTTCTCAAAGCATATAAAAAATGGTTTTTGGAGTGGAATTTGGGCTAATCATTTGAGACTTTATGGTCGAGAGGATATCACCTTAATTATTAAGAAAGCAGGGTTCAAGATAGAGCAAGTAGAGTGTATTACAAATTGGTGTCTTCCCTTTAATGTTAATTTACTTTATGGTGGAAAATTTCCAACTTCATGGTCAAATTCTTTCTTAAAAAAGTTGAGGAAAAAGAGGAAGTCTTTCTGGTTAAAGCTTGTTTTTTTTGTTATTAATGCAGTTGATAGTATGAATGATCTTAGTTTATTCCTATCAAGAAATGGGGGAGTGAGTATTTTTGTAAGTGCTATTAAATGAATAAATGAAGTAATCCACGAACTATGACCAAAAGATTGATTGATAGATTATTGGAAAACACTGGCGATATGGCTCTCAAAAGAAGGGCAAGAAGAATAATTGAAGAATTGGACCCAAAAGATGGGGACAGGATCTTGGATGTTGGTTGCGGAGACGGATTTTATTTGCATCTTCTTTCAAATCTTGGGCTAGATCTTGATTTGACGGGGTGTGATTTTGATCCCAATGCTTTGAAATCTGCTAAGAAAAACCTTAAAGGGAAGAAAGTCAAACTAATTCAAGCTGATTTGATGAAAAAACTCCCCTTCAAAGATAAAAGCTTCGACAAGATAGTAATGAGCGAAGTAGCAGAACATCTTCCGGATGATGTTAAAGGGTTAAAAGAAGTTTATCGCGTTTTGAAACCGAGTGGAGTACTTTGTCTTTCAGTCCCCAACGCAAATTATCCCTTTTTTTGGGATCCGGTCAATTGGGTATTAGAGCATTTGTTTGGGACTCATATAAAGACTGGTTTCTGGGCGGGGATTTGGAACCAACACATTAGGCTTTATACTCCACTTCAAATAAAAAAAGTGGTTAAAAAAGCAGGGTTTAAGGTTGAGAAAATAGAGTCGTTAACCCAGTGGTGCTTACCATTTAATCACTATCTAATTAACCTGGGAGCTATCCTTTTAGCTCAAGATAAGGTTTCTCAAGGAACTAAAAATCAAGTGAGTAAATTTTCAAAACAAACCAAAAAGAAAAAAGGATTTATTAAGCTTTTCTTTGGTGTTTCCGGTTTGGTTGACAAGTTAAACAATAAAGTTTCATTAAATAATCCTGGGGTTGGAATTTTCTTAAAGGCTTTAAAATGAAGAAAATTAAATGGGGAGAAGATCCAAATTTTTCAGGGCCGCGAGATTATTATCGTAATTCTCTTATTTTAAGAGAAATATCAAAGTACAAGAATCGGGGGACGATTTTGGACTTTGGATGTGGTACTGGAAACTTGATTATTAGGCTTTCTTCAGCGGGTTACAGTTGTGTTGGAGTTGATTTGTCTGAGCTTTCTATAAATTTCCTTAAAAAAAGACTAAATGTTAAGAAAATTAAAAATGTGAGTATTAAAGTTGCGGGTGAAGAATTCCTTTATAAAACAACTTTCTTATTTGATGCAATAGTATCGGGAGAAACACTAGAACATTTAGAAGATGACGAGTATGCAATTAAAGGTTTCTATAAATGTCTTAAGAAAAATGGAATATGTGTTGTCACGGTTCCAGCACGTCCAGGTCTTTGGAGCAAGGTGGATGAGTATGCTGGACATTTTCGTAGATACAACGCTGAAGGGTTAGTTGGGGTTTTCAAAAAGAGTGGATTTTCTGTCATTAAAGTTTTCTATTGGGGATTCCCTCTTGGATATATTTGGGATAAATTTTTTCTTTCTCCGCTTTTTATTTTAAAGGTTGAGAAAGGAATTTCTTTTTCTAAAAGTAATTTTTTCCTATCTAAGTTTTTATCTAGTGAAAGACTAAAGTTACTATTGTCTTTACCCCTTTGGATTGATAATCTTTTTTGCTGGACAAATAAAGGCGTAGGTCTTTTGTTGGTTGCAAAAAAATGAGAAGCCCAATGGTTTCCATAATAATTTTAAATTGGAATGGTGTTAGAGATACGATTCATTGTTTAAATTCTCTTAAAAGAACTAGATACTCCAATTACGAAGTAATAGTTGTGGATAATGGCTCACTACGGGACGAAGCGAAAATATTAAAAGATAGATTTAGAAATTATGCCTCTATTTTCCGATTAGAAAGAAATCTGGGTTTTGCGGGAGGAAATAATTGGGCTTTTAAAAAGGCAAGGGGTGAATATATTGTTCTTTTAAATAATGATACGGTTGTAGATAAAAATTGGCTTGGTTCGGTTGTGAAGACTTTCGAGTCTGACGAATCGATTGCGATTATTCAACCTAAAATTCGTTTGTATTCAAAAAAAGATTATTTTGATTACGCAGGTGCAGCCGGCGGGTTTATAGACAGGTTTGGCTATCCTTTTACGAGAGGTAGAATTTTTAATACCCTTGAAAAAGATTTGGGCCAATATGATTTTAAGTGTCCAATTTTTTGGGCTAGTGGAGCGGCGATATGTATAAGGAGGTCTATTATCCATATCACTCGATATTTATTTGACGAGAACTTCTTTAATTATATGGAAGAAATTGACTTTTGTTGGAGAGTTCAAAATTTGGGGTTTAAAATTATTTTTATTCCTGACTCAGTTGTTTATCATAAAGTTGCGGCAAGTGCTAAAAAGAATTTGCTTAAGAAAAGGTATTATGAGCATCGCAATAATCTAATCTTACTATTAAAAAATTTGCCGTACAAGCTTTTGGTAAAAAGCCTTACCGCTAGATTTTTTTTAGAATTAATAACTTATTTTTACTATCTTTTAACTGGAAAGTTTACTTTTGTGTTAGCTTTGTTTTATGCCCATGTTGATTTTTTAAGATTACTCCCATTTTATATGGGGAAAAAGAATTTAAGATCTTCGGTATCTTTTGAAAACTATGTTTACCCTAAAAGTATTGTCTTATCTTATTTTTTATTTAGGAAAAGATATTTTTGGCAGTTAAAATTTGATAGCGTAGGGGAAAGGACAGACCCCAATGTCGTCTGGATGATGCCAACTTTTTTTCAGCATCAAAAGGTTTACGAATTTTGTAAAAGACTAGCTAAAGGTAAGACTGTTCTTGAATTAGGGTGTGGTTCGGGTCTAGGCGCCTTCGAAATTTCAGAAGTCGCGAAAGAAGTTTTAGCTGTGGATATACATGGCCAATCGATTGCTAAAGCGAAAGAGATTTACCAAAGGAATAATCTCAAATTTGAATGTTTCGATGTTACGAAATTCAAAACCTCGAAAAAATTTGATTTGGTCGTTTCTTTTCAGGTTATTGAGCACCTAGAGAAACCCGAAGATTTTCTTTTAAATGTAAAGAGACTAATGAAGAAGAGAGGTTTTTTTTTGCTGTCTACACCAAATCGGTTGACCCAATCTTTCAACGAGAACCCTTATCACATTAGAGAATATTCCAAAAAAGAGTTAGAAGAAATTCTTTCAAGGTTTTTTTCAAAGGTGTTTTTTTATGGACTTCACGGGAGTCCAAGAGCGAAGAAGTACGAAAATGATAGAAAAAAGAAAGTTTTAGAAGTGTTGAGATTGGATTTTTTAGAAATTAGAAACATTTTACCCAGAAGAATAAAAATATTTTTTTTCGAATTTTTTGTTCGTCTTGTTCGCCTAGGTATTTATTCAGCATCTCCTAGAAAGGTATTAGAGATTTGTAAAGAAGACTTTTTTATTAAGAAATTGAATGTTGATGAATCTTTAGATTTAATAGCAATATGTCGATATTAAGAATATTGTCAAAGAGATGGTATTTAGTTTATCTATTTTTGTCTGTTTTTCTGATATTATCATGGTTTCGTGACAGAAAAATTTTAGCCGCAGGTGAAGAAGGACTTTTATTTTATGAACCTCAAAGAATTTTAAATATTTACACTCACACTTGGTATGAAACGGGAACTGGGTATCCAATGCCGGTCATTCTTCCAAGGATTATCTATCTATCAATTGTTTCTCTTTTAGATTTATTTGTTTCAAGTTGGATCGCTCAAGCAGTTATTTTTTTCATCATACTGAGTGTAGGTCTTGTGGGGATGTATTTATTGTCGCAAGAATTTTTTCAAAAAGATTTCATTTCTTTTGTCAGTAGTCTTTTTTATCTTTTTAACCTTTACACACAGTCTCAAGTTTGGAATCGTTTCATAACTGCAGGCATGTTTGGCTGGGCATTCATACCATTTTTTTTATTCTTATTTGTTAAATGGATTGGAACTTTTAAAAAAAAGTGGATTTTGATTTCGACAATAAGCTTGTTGTTTATTTCAAATACTTTTGGACAACCTTCAAATGTTATTACCTTGTTGGCTCCAGTTTTTGTTTTCATTGTCTTAACTTTTGTAAGTGAAAAAAAGGCAGAAGTAAGATATAAAGAAATGGGAGGTTTTTTAGCCTTCTTTTTATTTTTTATAACAGTTAATATCTGGTGGATTTATCCGCTTACTAAATTGGGCGAAAGTTCCTTTTCTGAAGTTGCTGGAATTAATGAAAACTATGATACTTTAAGAGGAACTAGTATTTATTTCCCTACTGGAGAGATACTCTTTTTAAGACAGAGGTTTTTGTTTGGATCTTCCAGCCATTGGTATTTTTTTTATGCTTCCTATGTTTCTAAAATTGTCAGCTTGATAATTTTTTTTATCGTATCTGTGGGTGTATTGGCAAGTCGAACACAAAAAAGTTGGCGTTTTTTCATCTCTCTTTTTATAGTTGGCTGGTTTGTGAGTAAAGGTTCTAACCCTCCTTTTGGAGATATTTTTTTTAAATTTCTATTTTCTATCTTTCCAATTAGTACGGTTTTGAGAAACCCTTGGGAAAAATTTGGACTTGTTTTTGTCCTGCCTTACTCAATATTTTTTGCGCTTGGAGTAAATTTTATTTATCAGAAGCTGAAACCTAAAATCAGGGAAGTTGCTGTTGGCGGGATTTTGTTTTTGTCTTGCGGGGTTTTAGTTTGGCCTATGTGGACTGGAGCTGTTTATACAAAAGATGTTCATGTTCGAGTTCCTTTATATTACGAGGAAGCAAATGAATTTTTAAATTCTTTTGATGGTAGTGGGAGGATATTAATGCTACCAATGATTGCCGGAGACGGGGTTAAGATGAGTTGGGATTATGGCGGGATTGAGCCTAGTGAGTTTTTGTTCGATAAGCCGGCGATTTCAAAAATACTACGGACAAAGTATTTTGATGATATCTATTGGGGACTTCACAAGGAACTTAATGTGGATAAAAAAATAGAATCTCAAGATCTAGAAGATCTGGATGTAGCCTTTTTGATTTTAAGAAAGGATTTAGTCCAAGGATTAGACAAAAATGATTTAGCGGTTGAGGAGGTAAGGGAGATAATTCTAGCAAATAAAGATATTGGGTATCTGAAAGATTTTGGGGATTTAGAGATATATTTGTTTGAGCCAAATAAAGGCGGTTCTTTGTTTGAGGTTTTAGGTGGGAATGAGGGCATAGAAATTTCCTATCAAAAATTTTCGCCTACAAAGTATAAGGTTTTTGTAAAAAATTCCACAAAACCCTTTACTTTAGTTTTCAAAAATACGTACTATGATTTTTGGATAGCTAGGATAGATGAGGAAGAAATAAAAAACCATTTTTTAGTTTACAATTATGCTAATGCTTGGAAGATTGGAAAAACTGGAGATTATACTATTGATATAGTCTTTAGAGTCTGGCCTTGGGAATGAAAAAGAATCTAGAGTTTATATTTTTTGCTTTAGCGCCGACGGGAAGCGGGATTTCAGGGAGTGATAGGATTTTTATCGAATTTGCAAGGTACTGGAGCATGGGGTTCCCGGTAACTATTTTCACTACTCAAGAGGGGATTGAGATGATGAAAAGACAAAGACTCATAGATTCTAAATCCCGAATACTAAATCCTAAACAATTTCTAAATTCTAAATTCCAAATTTCGAACAGACAAGGTTTAAGAATAATAAAGATTGAAAAAAATTTGCCCCGAAATTTTATACTAAAGTATCTCTACAAAATTTATCTAGGATTGAGGCTTGGCTTCTCACTAAACATTAATCATCTAGTCTCCGAAACTTCAGCGAAGGAGGGCCGACCATCAACCATTATATATTCTTCTTCGGAATTTTGGATGGATTCACTCCCATCTCTTATTCTTAAACTTCGCTTTCCCCAAGTAAAATGGGTTGCGGCTTGGTACCAGACCGCTCCGAAGCCCTGGATTGGTTTTTCTGAGGGAGAAAGAGAAATTAGGTACAATTTTAGAGCCTTTCTTTACTGGTTAGTTCAGCAACCCATCAAGCCTGTTATCTTAAAATTTGCCGATTTTGTTTTGGTTAATAATGAGGAAGAAAAAGAACGTTTTCCAAAACACAAAAAAAGTGGTCATGCAATTGTAGTTCTCGGTGCAGTACCGCTCGATAAGATTAAAAAATTCTTAACTACCAACTACCAACTACTAACTACTAAAAAGTATGATGCTGTTTTTCAAGGCCGTTTCCACCCACAAAAGGGAATCATTGAGCTTATAGATATCTGGAGGCGGGTTGTCGATAAAAAATCAGATGCAAAGTTAGCTATGATTGGGGATGGTCCTTTGATGGATGAGGTTATAAGACGAATAGCTATGAACCGACTAACTGGTAACATAAAATTATTTGGCTATGTGTTTGATGGACCAAAAAAGTATTCAATTTTTGCTCAGAGTAAAATTGTTGTTCATCCAGCTTTTTACGACTCGGGGGGGATGGCTGCAGCTGAGGCAATGGCGTTTGGTCTTCCATGTGTTGGATTTAATCTTGCCTCTTACAAATCCTATTATCCCAAGGGAATGGTGAAAGTGAAGTTGGGGGATTTAGACAGTTTTGCAGAAAAAATATTAAGCTTTTTACAGGATGAAAAATATAGGTTAAGAGTTGGGAAAGAAGCAAAAGAGATGATAGAAAAAAATTGGGATTGGAAGATAAGAGCTCACGAGGTGTTAAAAAAGATTTAAGTATTGCATTTTTGGGAAGACATCTTAAAAATGGATTAAGATGCTTGGCAGAGACGATTTTTTATCTATATTAGGATTTAAGAAGATTTCAATCTTTATAGCGAATAAGAAGTAATCTTTATTATGCCAAGCCCATTAGGAGATTTATCTTCATTAGTTTGGGGGAAAAGCTTAAAATCATTGATTCTTACAATTTTTTGTTCAGTATTTATTCTATTTTTGTTTCCCGTACAAACCCAAGCCTCAACAATTCGGGTATCAGGTTTTAATTCCTCCCGCAACCCAGCTCCTCTAACGGGCTTTACTCCAAATAGCCACTTTGAAGATGATCCATCTGCAGATCTAAGAAATACGCTTTTAAACCAGGCAAATTTTGGTACTAATGGGATTGTTTCTTGTTCAGTTGAGCTTAAACCATTTATTTCAACTATTTCTGCAGGGTCGCTTGTTGAGAACGGACAAAAGAAATTTGAAATGTTTTTTGCAGGTTTATCGAATTCTGATCTAACAGATGAGGAGGGAGATGAGCTTGCGGCATTTATTAGAGCTGGTGGAATTGTTTACATTTCAGGTGGTGGGTATTCTGACTATCAAGGTTTGGGGTTGCCGGGGCTAAATGGGTCAAGATTTAACCCTCTTTTTTCGAGTCTAGGTATTTCTGATAGGTTTCCGGAGGAGGAAGTCGTTGATTTTTATTTTTGCGGTAGCTCATCAGTTCCCGTTGGAACACCAGTTACAACTGGCCCATTTGGTGCAGTGGATCCCCTGGGTCATGGTACTTTTAATCCTATTAATACCTTAACCCTTCAGAGTGTTGCGACTGGTTTTAATGAGCTTTGCTTTATAGGAATGTCTTTGGAAAATAGTATGCCAACTTTATCTGAAAATAGCGGAGACTATAATCGCACTATTCTTGCAGAAGGAAAGTTCAATGAGGGGTATTTGTCAGTTTCTGGTGAGCCTTTTTATGTATACACAGAGTATGATGAGAATAGGAGGAATTACTTTTTAAATCTTTTTGCTTTAGCCTGTTCAGGGGGAAGTGGAGATCAACCACCGGCTCCATTTTTAGATTTGCCTTGGGATTATAGGGCAAAAGGCCTAAGTTTTTCAGAAGCAGCTTTGGCAATTGGGTCATATTTTGATCATGAGTATCCGTTTTTGGACGTAGGAAGCGCCTTATCCGAGCCGGATGAGGCAAAGGATTCAGTGACTAGCTTTAGGGGAGACTTTCGTAATAGAAATATTCGCTATTCTGATCACGACGGTTACGATTGGTTAGGCCCGGCTAAGGTGAATAATGGCGACCCTGTTTTAGCAGCAGCTTCGGGTGTTGCCCAATTTTTCAAGGCAGATAAAAATAACCCAGCTTGTGGAAGTCTAGCTTGTGGAAATGTAGTCGTAATTGATCATGGAAATGGCTATCAAACGAGGTACTACCATCTTCAAGACAACGACCCTATCTCTCAGAGTTTCACCACACCAAGATACGTAAATCAAGGTGAGGTAATAGGTAAAGTGGGTTCAACTGGGAGGTTGTCTGCTCCTCATATCCATTTTTCAGTTATTCAAGATAAAAATGGCAATGGAAACTTCAATGACGATAGGCCCGACGGACTTACAGATCCCTTTGGTTGGCAAAGTAAGGAACCGGATCCTTGGCCAACTTACACTTTTACCTATAAAGGAATTCAGAGAACTGGCAGCAAGAGCTACTACCTCTGGACAAAAGCAATCGAAAGTCTTTCTGGTGAACTAACTTCAAATGCTGGGTTTTTTAGACTAGGGCGTTTTGGGTTAAGTTTTCCAGAACGTTCAACTTCTGAACCACTAACTGTTGACATGCAGTATTCTCCAACTACGGCTATCTCTGAATCTTTTGAGGTAGTAGGATCTGGTTTTTATCTTAATGTGATCGACGCGTCAGGAAATCCAATAAATACTTTTCCTAAAAATTTTACTCTAACAATTGATTTTAATGATTTTGATGTAAATAATTTCAAGACAGATTCGATCTCTATTTATTCAAGTTCAGATGGGGTTTCTTGGGTCAAAGAAGACACCCAAGTTGATTTTGAAAACAAAGTTGCAACAGCAGTCTTAAATCACGCAAGTTATTTTGCGCTCTTTGGGGAGAAAAAAGATATGACCCCGCCAACGACAACTATTCAATTTTCTGGTAGTGAGGGACAAAGTGGCTGGTTCAGGTCAAATGTACAAGTGACACTTAATGTTGATGATAATGAGGGAAACGCGGGGGTTTATTATACAGGTTATAAGCTTGACGATAGTTATTTCAAAGAATATAAAGGACCATTTATAGTTTCGGATGAAGGAGAACACAGGCTTGAGTTTTATTCGGTAGATTCTTATGAAAACGTTGAGGATGTAAAAGTTATTACTTTTAATATTGATAAAACTCTACCGGAGGCAAAAATTAAATTTAGCCCGGGAAAACTGGACACCGAAGTTTTAGGGATCGATGAAAATATATCTGATGTAATCTTTGAGAAGGGAAAAGAAAGTGCGAGGGATACTTTTATATTGAAGGATAAAGCAGGAAATATTCTTAAGTTGGTTGGTAAATTTAAGCTGGCAGAAAAAACAGATTTGTTTTCAGTTGAAGAAGTTAGGTATGGTGAGAATGGGGCTATTAGTCTAGGTAAGAATCTATTTATGACTCATTATAATTTTGGCCAAAAATCACAAAGTTTAGAAAGACTTTCCCAAAGCTGGTCAGATGACAATGATGCTCTTCTAAAAATAATCTATGATGGAGAGAAGGATGAAAGTCAAGTTTTTCGAAAAGATGGTGAAATATGGGACAGGGATATAGTACAGGGGATGGCTTTATTGTATATAAAAACAAATAATGGTAAGCTGGAATTTGGATACGAATGAAAAAGCAGCCACTGATTTTACTTATTCTGGTATTAGTAATTATCACCCTAGGAATTGCTTATTTTCGATATTTATCAAAAAAAGATAAGCTGAGCCTCCCAGTACAAGATCAACAACTAGACGCAGTTAGGCTTAAAACTTTTAAATCTGAAGTGATAGATATTAGTCTTCGACTACCACAAGATTACTTGATTAAAGAGAAATTTACGCATGTAGAGTTTGGAAAAGGAGGCAATTTCATTCAATTGGACAGAAATGCTCATGCATTCAAGTCCTTAAGGGAATATCTTGATGATGTTGATGATAAAGATGAAGTAAAATTTACCCAAGTCATCGATGATTTTGAAATAAACGGTCTTCCAGTGGTCGTTAGAGACGAAATAAGAGGTGGAGTAAAAGTTAGAATGTATTATATTTTTACACCTGAATGGGTTTACATATTTTCCACAGATTCGCAGTCTCTTTACTCCGATCTTGATCAAATCGTCAGATCATTCCGTTATACTCCGTAAAAATTGAACTAGAAAATTTGCAAGAATTTGGTAGAATTACTTTGCAATAGAACTATGGGAAAACGCCCTAGAAATTTTGGAGTCAGAATTCCTGATAGTGCCACTGTTCAACTTGCATGCGAAGGAGATCTAAATAAAGTGTGGGGAGAATTTGGTGTTAACCCTCCTCGTGAAAGGATTACTATTAATGAAGCTATATTGGCTGGAACATCCCGTGAAGAGGATCCATTCGATAGATTGCCTCGATCGAGAAATTGATAACTAATGCACCCTGAAGTAATTTTTAGTGTCCTATCCTTAGTACTAAGATAGGTGGGAGCAAAACTTAAACTTTGTGTCCTTAATTGATACTTTGGTGTCTGGACAATTTCAGATACATTTGTTTTCTCAATATTTCTTTCTTTGAGTGTAATCAATGACTTTTTTAGTATAATTTATAAAATGTCTGAAAGTATTGGCTCTAAACCAAATTTTGAACCCGCCAGCAATTGCAAGTACGCAGGTCAGTGTCAGTTTTTGGGAGAATGTTTTGAAGCGTCTGTAATTTGGAACGAGATTCAATATGAAAGACAAGTGCCTGGAAGTAGTGGTCTTGCTTATCAAGTTGGAAATTCTACCTGTAACCACGAGCAAGCACGAAAAGCTAGAAAGATGGCAAAGCCATATCTTTCCTCCGGTCAAAGGGAATAATAGTTTAGAATGTATTTGGGGCTTTATGTTTAAATGTGAATTAAATGTCAGATTCTGAAAGAGAAAAACCCCAAAGGAGATAGTAAAGAATTTAATTAAAACTTCTATTGAAAACCAAGAGCCGATTCGTCTAACACCTGATACCTTAAGTGCATTAAGACAATCTTTAATTGATGCTGGTTGTAATTTAGAAAGGCTGACCGACCCCGAAAAAAAAAGACTTTTGGACAGTAGCCAGTTTCGAGCTAAAGTAGCTTTAGATGAACAAGGCAATATTACTAGTGAAGTGCTAGTCTATAAGAGAGATGGGGAGAAGGGTGAATGGGTGAAATTTACCGAGCAGATTCCACCAACAGAAGAATATGACAGGTCGGCGGGAATGTTTGCTGTACTTAGACCGGAAAAATTCAAAAAGTTAGTAATTTGGTGTTATCAAAAGGCAGTTGAGTTGGAATATCCGGGTAAGATAGTTGGAAGAGAAGGTACGGAAGGCAGAGGTCTTCAACAAGCGGCAGCAAAACTAATTATTATGGCATTGTTGGCAGATCCAGAAAATCCAGATTTTCAAAAAGCCCAAAAGAGCTTTAATAGATCCTTATGGAAAGGTTTTAGGAAGACGATTAAAGATCCGAAAAAACTGCAAGAATTAGACCAAAGATTTGCTGGCTACACATTAAATTTGTCAACCAAAAAAAGGGAATGAAAAATATAGAGAAACGAGTAGTTTTCCTCCATCGGCGCTCCCAGCTCTTATCGACTTCCTGGCGGCTCCTTTACAACAATCCGATTAAGATTCTGTTTTTGATTTATTTGCTACTCCAGAAGTTTTCAGTAGATGTCATTTTTAGGTGAAGTATATAATTTGTTTTTAATTTTGTATGCTTTATAATTTTGACTAGAGGTTGGATTTAGGAAGTATAATATTTTTAGGTTACACTTGAGAGTATGTCAAGAGAAAAAAGAAAAAATCAAAAGTTTGTTTGGGGTGGGCTTCTACCCTTTTTATATCATCCTTTTGTTTTCCAAACCTTAAAGATAAAATAATTGTGGATTGTGGATGTGGTAACTTTATTTTAGTTTATCTTACATAGACACCTGGACAATGAAGGTAAGGTTGATCGGAATGGATTTCAATAAGTTTAACTCGATTTTTGTAAAAAATACAAGATTTACGATGATCCTGTAAAAGAGAGTATTTAAAAAATTACCAATCGGGAGAGAAAGTTAATTTTTTTGATATATTTTGAAGTAGTAGAATATTTAAGTAAAGATGATCAAGCTAAATTTTTTCTACGTAGCAAGTGTCAATAAAAATCGATGGCAAAAGTGATTAAGGAATTTCCCAATTGAAAAAGGAGTGGGTTTAGATATTTTTAAAAGGTGTTACAGTAAGTTGAGAATGTTTTTGTGTTTTATAATATGAGGGGAGTGAAAAACAAGAAGTTAAAAAATTTTTTATATTTTTTTGCAGTTTCCCTTTTGGCATTCTTGTCACTTAATAGAGCTTTAAGGTTTCACTTTTGGAGGGATGATTGGGGACAATTGTGGGCAGCGGTATATAGACCAGACCTTCTTTTGCATGAACTTGCTGCTATAAGACTTCATCCCGGATCAGCTATAGAGCAGTTTCTGCTTGCAAAGATATTAGCATTTAAATCGTTTTATTGGCAAGTGTATGGAATAATTTTGAGAATATTCGATGCAATCGCTGTATTTATTTTAATAAAAGGTCTTACCAATTCTTATAGAGCTTCGGTTTTAGGAGGATTGTTTTTTGCGTCATTAGCTGGTGGGCTGGAGTCATTTGTTTGGGTTAGTGCTCATACATCAGCTATTTTGATATTTTTCTTTTCGTTAGCTTGTTATTTTTGGTGTGTTTCTAACAAATTGGAGAAGCATTTCATTTATTCCTTGATTTTCTTAACTTTAGCGGTATTTACTTCACCAGGTAGAGCTCTTTTTTTAGTTGCACTTCTTACTTTTTGGGATTTTCTGTCGGCTGTCTCCCATGATGATATAAGCTTACGAAGGATAGTGTTCAGAAATTTAAGCATGTTTTTGTATGTTTTTATATTACTTAGATTAGCAACACCAAACGGTTTTTTTTCTTTTAATGGAATCTATGAAAAGTGGGCTGTGGTGATGAATAATAAAGCAATACTAAAGAATTTTTTTAATTCAGTGGGTAATTTGTTAACTGGATGGTTTCTGAATATTTCAGAAACAGGTTCTCTATCTAATCCTAACGTTTTTACAGTTAGAGTTGGGTTTTTTACATTTTTTATATTGGTGTTTTTGTTTTTTTTATTTATTTTTAAGAAAAGAAGCCATTCCTTTAAAGTAATTATTTTCTCTTTAGCTTGGATATTTGTCCCTTATTTCCCAAATTGGTTGTTTGATCAGACTTTGGTTCTTGGGACATCTCATAGATATTTAACACTTTCTTCTGTTGGGGTGGTAATTCTATTTTCTTTCTTGATTTCCTTGCTGAAAAATAAGAAAGCAGGAATTTTATTGTCTGTAATCTTTGTTATTTTTAATATAATTAGAGCTAACAAAATTTTAGCGGAGCAGGGGAGATATAGGGATTATGTTGTAGTGGAGAATCTTTGGCTTAAAATTAACGGGGATGTTCCTGAAGGAGAGGTAAACAGTATATTCATGTATGGTGGGGGAGACTATCTGCGGGGGGTAGCTCTAGATTGGTCGTTTTCCGTGCCGTTCGGAATAAAAAGGGGATTTAAGAATCTCGATGATTTCCCAATTGTAACAGGGGATAGGGAGTTAATTAAAAAACTAATTTGTGGAGAAATGGTAGAAAGGCCGTCTGTGGGAAAGTGGTCACTCCAGAAAGAACCTATACCAATATCCCATATTCACGCTTGGGAGTTAAATAATGGGGTTTTGACTAACGTTTCCGATAAGCAGAGAAATCTGTTTTTGCAAGAGGCGAATTGTGAACTAAAATAACAAATAATATTTTTAAGTGAAATACAGACTGCTTTCAAAAGAACAAAAAGCTATACGAAAAAGGATCCTTGAGATAAGTTTTAAAAGAGGGCTTTCTCATATCGGATCGTGTTTGTCGTGTGTGGATTTGATTCATGCTGTTTATAAAGTTAAGAAGGAATATGAGAAATTTGTTTTGTCTAATGGGCATGCGGCGGTAGCCTTATATGTAATTTTAGAAAAATTTAATCTGTTAGACGACGCTTCTGCTGAAGAGCTAAACGTTCACCCCGACCGCAATCCGAATATTGGTATCGATGTTTCGACTGGTAGTCTTGGTCATGGCTTACCAATTGCCGTTGGTATGGCACTTGGAGATAGGTCAAAAAACGTTTACTGTATTATATCCGATGGTGAATGTGCTGAAGGAAGTATTTGGGAGGCCTTAAAGATTGCTTACGAGAATAGATTATCCAATCTTAAGATAATTCTTAACGCAAATGGTTGGGGAGCTTACGATAAGGTGAATCTTGGATTACTTAAAAAGAGGCTTAGATCTTTTGGATGCAAAGTCATAGATGTGGATGGACACAATATAAGTGCCATAGTAAATGCATTAAAAATTAAAACAATTAACAATCCTCTTTTAATTTTTGCATCAACCTCTGTCAATCAACTTCCATTTTTGCGAGATCAAGATGCTCATTATTATGTTATGAAAAAGGAAGATTTTGATTTAGCATTAAAGCTCTTGAGATGAAAGATTATAAACCACACCCTAGCATGCGTGGTTATTTTGCTCACGAAATTTACCTTCGTATGCAGGCTGATAAAAGGATTTGGGTATTAACGGGCGATTTGGGTTATAAGATGTGGGACCGTGTCCGAGAGAAATATCCAGAGAGATTTATAAATTGTGGTGCTTCAGAACAAGCAATGCTTGGTATCGCTGTAGGACTAGCATTACAAGGAATGATACCGATAGTTTATTCGATTACGACGTTTCTCATTTATAGACCTTTTGAATCGATTAGAAACTATCTGGAGTATGAAAGAATACCCGTTAAGCTGGTAGGATCCGGAAGGGATAAGGATTATTTTCACGATGGGATTTCACATTGGTCCTTAGAGGAGAAGCAAATTATGGGGGTATTTACCAATATAGAATCACGGTGGCCTAATACCGTAGAGGAAATACCTAATTTAGTTGACGAGATGCTAAAAAGCGATAAACCATGGTATATAAATTTAAAAAGGTGAGTATTAGTTAATTCTCTATGATTGATAATAAGAAAATTCTTATAACTGGAGCAAGTGGTTTTGTTGGGTCATGTCTTTTGAGGGAAATAATAAATAGGTTTGCAAAAGCTAATACCTTTATTTTTTTAAGAAAAAATTCTAAAACTTGGAGGATTAAAGATCTTTTAGATAAAACAAAAGTCTTAGAAGTAGATCTTTTAGATAAAAATAGAGTTAAAACTGCTCTTTCAAAAATAAAACCAGATATTATTTTCCATCTTGCTGCATACGGGGCTTATCCAGCACAGAATTCTTTGGAAGATGCAATAAAGGCAAATATTTTAGGTATGACAAACCTTCTAACGAGCCTTGAGAAAATAGATTTTAGGCTTTTTGTGAATACTGGGAGTTCTTCAGAATATGGTTATAAAAGTAAACCGATGAAAGAAACAGATTTTCTTGAACCCGCGAGTTTTTATGCAGCAACAAAAGCCTCTGCAACCATGATAGGATATACTTTTGGGGTATTAAATAGATTACCTATTGTAACATTAAGGTTGTTTTCAGTGTATGGTCCTTATGAGGAACCCGGCAGATTTATACCCACTGCTGTAATCTCAGCCTTGGAAGGGAGAGATATTAATGTGGTAAGAGGTCCAAAGAGAGATTTTATTTATGTGAAGGATGTTGTTGATGCATATTTATCGTGCTTAGAGCTGAAAGATTTTGATCATCGTATATTCAACATTTGTTCGGGTTCGCAGACGTCAATTGAAAAAGCTGCCAAAACGATAGTTAAACTTACGAATTCTTCATCAAAGATTAATGTGGGAACTTATGAAAAAAGGCCCTGGGATACAAATTATTGGGTTGGAGACAATACCTTGGCTAAAAAGATATTAAAATGGGAACCAAGATACGATTTTGAAAAAGGTTTGTATGAGTCTATAAAATGGTTTAGTAAAAACACCAGATTTTATGAAAGAGAATAAAAGAAAAAAAATTTCGGCAATAGTAACTTTGTACAAAGACGCTCCCGCTATACCTTTTATGTATAAGAGACTTTTAAAGACATTTAGAAAGATAAAGGTCGATTTTGAGATAATTTTTGTCAACGATGGTAGTCCTGATAACACCGAGGAAATACTGAGAAAATTAGCTAATAAGGATAAAAGGGTAATCGCAATAAATCATTCCAGAAATTTTAGTTCTCAGATGGCCTTTACTAGTGGAATGAAGATAGCTACTGGTGACGCCGTAGTTTTACTAGATGGAGATTTACAAGATCCACCGGAACTGATCGAAAAATTTTACGAGAAGTGGTTGGGGGGTTATGATGTAGTCTACGGAGAGAGGATTAAAAGAGTAACTACGCCAGTTCTACAAATTGGTCCTAAGATTTTCTACAGAATTTTTAGAACTCTTTCTTACATCGAAATTCCTTTAGATGCGGGTGACTTTTCCTTAATTGACAGGAAGGTGGTTGATATTTTAAATCTCATGCCCGAAAGAGACAGATTCATAAGGGGGTTAAGAGCATGGGTTGGTTTTAAGCAAATTGGTGTACCTTATGTTAGGCCGGAAAGGATGTTTGGGAGCTCAACTAATAACTGGAGAAAAAATTTAGCTTGGGCAAGGAAGGGCATATTTTCATTTTCTTATGTGCCTTTAGAATTTATGCTGTATCTATCTTTAGTTGTTGTGGTGTTTTCTTTTCTTGGAATATTTATTCAAGTTGTAATGAGGTTTCTTTTTCCCAATACCCCCCATGGTATTTCGACTATCATAATTTTAATTCTCTTTTTAGGAGGCATACAACTTTTGGCAGTTAGTATTGTCGGAGAATATATTGCCAAGATATTTGAAGAAGTAAAACAAAGACCAATGTATGTGGTGAAAAGTATTTTTAATAAACCCAAATCAAAATATACAAAAACTGAAAAAGTAGACAGGAATGACATTTATTAAAGTTTATTTAAAATTAGGAAATAAGAAAGTATAATACTTTTGATGATCAATACGGTATGTGCTATTTGTAAAAGTAAACAGAGACTAAGACTCTTATATAAAAAGAATTTTGATACTGATAAGATTGACGTAAAATTATTTTCTGCCCGCAGGTCACCAGATGGTATTCATTATCGGATAGTTAAGTGCCTCCGTTGTGGACTAATTTTTTCGTCCCCCATTCTCGAGGAAAAGAAAATTCGTGAGTTTTATTCAAAAAGTGGTTTTCATTACGAGGATCAATCATCTTATCTGAGTGAGACTTACTCTCGTTATTTAAGTAAGATTTTGCCCAGACGTCGTAGAGAGAGGTTAACTCTTCTTGATATTGGTTGCGGTAATGGTTTTTTCTTAAAGAAAGTAATTGAAATGGGAATTAAAAATGTTTATGGTGTAGAACCTGGTAAGCCAAGTGTTTTGAATGCTCCTAAAATACTACAAAGGGTAATAAAAATTGGTTTTTTAAGAAGAAACTTGTTCAGAAGTAATTATTTTGATGTTATTACGTGTTTCCATACTCTTGATCATGTACTAGATCCAAATCAGTTTCTCAAGACAACTTATTCCCTGCTGAAAAGTAGCGGAAGAGCTTTTTTTATTGTTCATGACACTGATGGTTTATCGGTCAAGTTGTTTGGTGAAAGATCACCAATTTTTGATATAGAGCACATTTACCTATTCAATAAAGAAACCCTTGGGAGGATATTTGTGGAAAATGGATTCAAGAATGTTGAAGTTTTTGATATAAAAAACACTTACCCAATTTCATATTGGTTTAAAATGGCGCCAATTCCAAGAAATCTAAAAACACAATTGGCAAATTTTTTGATCAAAACAAGTTTAGATTTTCCTCTTACATTAGCTGCTGGAAATATTGGTATATTTGCTCATAAAAAATGAAAATATCAGTGATTGTTCCAACCTACAACAGTTGGAATACTTTAAGGGAATGTATTGATTCTATCTTAAAACAAGCACCTAGACCTTTTGAGGTTATTGTTGTGGATAATGCTTCAACTGACGGGACTTTTGAGAGAATTCAAAATTCAAAATTCAAAAATCAAAATTACAATTTAAAATTAAAAATTTATAGGAACGAAAAAAATTTGGGGGTGACGGGGGGAAGAAACCGTGGAATAAAGGAAGCTTCAAAAAAATCGGATTATCTATTTTTCTTTGACCACGATATGGTTGCAGATAAAAAAATGCTCGAAGAGCTTGTAAAGGTAGCGGAGATGGATAAAAGTATTGGAATAGTCACTCCGAAAATTTACTACTTTAGCAACCGTAAAAAGATTTGGTCCTCTGGAACTGGAATAAATCTTTGGACAGGACAAATTCTTTTTCGCGGGGGAGACGATGCAGGCCAGTACGAAAAGATTGAAGAAGTTCAAGTTGCACCCGCTGCGATGCTTGTAAAAAGGCAGGTTATTAGAAGGATTAAAAGATTCGATAATAAATATTTTGCAACCTTCGAGGATACTGATTTTTGTTTTAGGGCAAAGCGTGCCGGGTTTAAGACTTATTATGCGCCAAAAGCAATTGCTTATCATAAGATCCCGGAAGATCCAAAAGAAGAGGCAGAAAGGCTTTTATCAAGAGCCTATTTTGTGGCAAGAAACAGGATTTTGTTTATGAAGGATTTTGGAAAGCCCACCTTTTGGTTCTTTTTGCCTATCTATTTTTTTTACTATTTAAGATTGGCTTTGAAATATAAAAGAATAAATGCAATTATTAATTATTTGAAGGGTAGTATAAATGGAATCTTGGAAAATTAGATCATTAAAGCATGTGCCCCCTTTTTGTTTCTAATGATATCCGGTATGAATTTGATCTATTTTAGAGAAAAATGAAAAATAGATTAGTATCAATTATTATCCCAAACTTTAATGGAGAAAAGTATTTAAGTACTTGTCTTTCTTCGGTCTCAAAATCCTCTTATAGGAATTTTGAGGTAATTTTGGTGGATGATGGCTCAACCGATAAAAGTCTGAAGATTATCCACAAGTTTTTGAAAAAGGATAAAAGATTTAAACTTTTGAAAAATGAGAAAAACTTAGGCGCAGCAGCTAGTAGGAATAAAGCGGTGAAAGTTGCAAAAGGGGAAATATTGGTTTTTTTAGATAACGATACTGAAGTTGATAAAGCTTGGCTAAAGGAGCTCGTTAATCCGTTGCTGAAAGATAAAAAAAATGGAGCTGCTCAATCTCTAATTTTGGATTTTGAAAGAAGAAGTTTAATTCAAATGGCAGGTGGGCTTTTAATGCCTCAAACAGGTTGGCTTTTACCTTTTTATCAATGGGAGAAATATCCAAAGGTAAAAAATAAACTTAAAGAGAGAGAAATTGTTGCAATTTCGGCGAGTCTTGCGGTGAAAAAAGATGTTTTTGAAAAGATCGGAGGGTTTGATGAGAAAGAAGCTGTTTATACTGAAGATTTGGATTTTTCCTGGAGGGTCTGGGTAGTTGGTTATAGAATTGTTTTGTCACCAAAGTCCATTGTTTACCATTTCACAAAACCAGTTGAAAAAAGAGCTCATATGGGGGGGACTTATGAAAAAATTTATTTCCATCTTGCCAAAAATTCATTTAGGTCAATAATTAAAAATTATGAATTGAAAAATCTGGTAAAATATTTACCTATGAGTCTTTTAATAAATCTGGGGAGAGGGTTTTTGGTGCTTTTGAAAAGAAAGAGTTTGTCTGCCCTGAGAGGCAGTATTAGAGCGATCCTTTGGAATACTGAGTTTTTGAAAGATACTTTTAGAGAAAGAGTTGAAACACAAAAGAAAAGGGTGTTTTCAGACGCAGAAATTATGAGAAGGTGCTTTTTCCAAAAATCACCAATCGAAGCTTATAATAAACATTTTAAGAGTACAAGATTAATCGCATAAGTTAGTAATAGGGATATGACTAAAAGAATTTCAAAACCCCTGCCATTAGTAAGTATTGTTATTCCTACTTTCAATAGTTTGATTTTTATTGAAAGGTGCCTCAAATCAGTTTTTAAGACTGATTACCCAAAATATGAAGTAATAATAGTTGATGACTGTTCAATAGATGGGACATTGGACTTGATCAATTCAACATTTTCCAAAGAGATAGAAAATGGGAGACTTAGGGTATATAGAAACAGAACAAGGGTGCTTGCTGCCGCAACCAGAAACAAGGGCTTTGCGAAGGCTAAGGGGAAATTTGTGGCTCTTTTAGATCACGATGTAGAAGT
The DNA here is from genome assembly GCA_020060845.1 of Candidatus Woesebacteria bacterium. GTDB lineage: Bacteria > Patescibacteriota > Microgenomatia > UBA8517 > UBA8517 > JAGUZK01. Next base: position 65,326 of record JAGUZK010000017.1, on the reverse strand, counting down.
CCGTCCTAATTGGATTATGGAGATGGTTAAGATTATTAATGATGACAAAAGTATTGGTGTGGTACAAAGTAAAGTTCTTGATATCAACAAGAGAAATTTTATTCACTGCGTGGGTGTCAAAATTCTACCTCATTTGGGTTGGATAAAAGCAATTGGTTTTGGGGAAAAAGATGTAGGTCTTTATGATAACTTAAAAGGAATCGTTGCAGGCGCTACGGGAGTTCTATATAGAAAGGAATCTTTCGTCAAGATTGGTGGTTTCGATGAGAAATTAGGAATAAATTTGGACGATTTGGATTTGAATTGGAGATTTTGGGTAGCGGGTTTTAAGACTGTACTTGCTCCAAAGGCTATAACATATCATTGGTCTAAGGAGCAAAAAACCAGGGATAGATGGCTTAGAAGGTTTTCTTGGGAATTTCACTATGCGAAGATGCCACGAGTTTTTATAAAAAATTATTCTTTTATTAGTTTAATCAAGTATCTTCCTATTTATTTTGTAATTTCTTTATTGAGAGCCTTATTCAATGTGTTTTTTCGCCTCAATTTTGCTCCACTTGCCGGCCTATTAAAAGCTTATATTTGGACAATTATGTGTTTGCCGGATTCGCTTAAGAAAAGAAATCATATACAAAAAGAACTGAGAAAGGTCAGTGATAAAGAACTTAGTAAAATAGGTGTCTTTGTGGAAGAATCAATATTTTCTTTTTTTAGAAATTATTGGCTCAATATGATTAGAATTGGTAATATGTTTTCTACTAAAGGAATAGGCAAGAAAAGCATTCTTTGTCCTGTTTGTGGTAACTTTGCGAGTTTGGATGAGGAAGAAATAAATGTCTCCCCGAAATTTTCTTATAAGAGATGTCGTTTTTGTGAGTTAGGAATTTTAGATCCGTTTCCGTCTGAAAATGAGATTAGAAAAACATATGAGTCGAAAAATTATTTCATTTCACTTTCTAATTCTGTGGATAATTTTATTTACCAATGGATATTAACTAGGAGGATTTATTTAGCTCCCTCTGAATGGTTGAGAAGAAATTTTGTAAAAGGGAAGATCCTAGATGTTGGATGTGGAAATGGTGAATTACTTAGTGATTTAAAAGAAAATGGTTGGGATGTTTATGGTAGTGATATCAGTTATATAGCAAAGGACAATACAGAATCAAAAATAGGGCCAGGAAAAGTTAAAGTAGGTATTTTTACTAGGCAGAATTATTCGACTAAGTTTGATTATGTTTCTTTTTGGCATGTACTTGAACATCTCAGATCTCCTTCATCTTATATTAAAAAAGCTCATAGTCTTCTGAAAAATGGAGGAATCATAGTGGGTGAGGTTCCTAACTTTGATTCTGCATGGCTTAGACTATTTAAAAGTCATTATTGTTGGATAATTGTTCCGGAGCACCTTTTATATTTCTCAAAAAAATCTCTAAGGGTTATCCTTGAAAAAGAGGGGTTTCATTCGATTAAAATTTTTACCCCTCACAGGGGTTTATTAAATTTATCTTTCAGTTTGAATAAGATTTTAAGAGAAAAAGGAATCGGTGATCATCTTGTAAAACCGGTTTTTATTTTATCCTTTCCAATTTCGATATTTTTAACTTTATTTCTGAACTGGTTTGGAAGAGGTGAGGTCTTGAGATTTTCTGCTCAAAAATGAGAAGTAAATTTTTTATTTTTTTTATTTTTGGGTTTTCTATCTCAATGGTTTTTTGGTGGTTTAGGGATAAGACTATTTTAGGAGTTGGTGAATCTGGTGTATCTTTTTACAATATAAAGAGGCATCTTGACATCTCTAACTATTCTTGGGCGGATCCGGCATTAGGCAATTCAACAGGGATGACAGTTGTGGGAAAACCAACTTATTGGTTTTTAGCAAAGATTAAGGGTTTGGGTATTCCTTCTTATATAATTCAAGCTTCTTTCTTTTGGTTTTTATGGTTTATTGCTGGAGTTTCCGTTTTTCTTTTAATAAAAGAATTCTTTCCCAAATTAGAAGATAAATTCACATTTTTAGGTGTTCTTTTCTATTGGTTTAATCCCATTTCTTTAGTCAATGTTTGGAATAGGTTTTTATATAACTATATGGTTTTTTGGGCATACTTACCCTTGGCTTTACTTTTATTCATTAAAGGGCTCAAGAATAAAGATTTTAGGTTCGCAATTCTGACTTCTTTATCAAGTGTAGTATTTTCATTTGCTTTGACTTCAATTCCTTTTAACTTGATACTTTGGTTTTTGTTTTTTTACACAACCCTGTTTTATATATTTAGCAAAAAAGATTTGTGGTTTATCTTAAGGTATTTTTCGTTAACTCTAATAAGTTTTGTTCTTTTTAATTTTTGGTGGATAGGACAAGCTTTAAGTTATACCGGTTCGTCTGTGGCGAGCAAAGCGGTGAGTGATTTTTTTACAACTGAAGGAAATCTTGCGAATTTAGCCACTTTGAGTCAACTACTCGGGAAATTTTACGATGCTGTTAGATTACAGCACGGCACTTTTTTTAGTGTAAATACTCTTTCCTGGGCCGGAATTTACAATTTTCCTTTAGTCTCTGTTTTAGGATTTTTTGCAAGCATTTTAATATTTTGGTCCATCCTGAAGTTTAAAAAAAGTTGGGGAATATTATTTTGGGGAATATTGTTTTTGACTTCGCTTTTCTTGGTCAAGGGTAATAATCCTCCTTTTGGGGAGATTTTTGAATTCTTTTTTGCAAGATTTACGGTCTTGCAGGTCTTTAGAAATCCTTTTGAAAAGTTTGGATTTTTGCTTTCTTTTTCAGCAGCGCCTCTTTTTGCTTTAGGGGTCAGCAAATTTTCAAAAGCGATAAAAAAAGAAAAGTTAAGAAGATTTTTTGTGGGCTTTACATTTTTTTATGTTTTTGTTTTTCTTGGATTTCCTTTTTGGACCGGACTTGTTTTTACGAGACAGGATCCAATTACCAAAAAACTTGAGTCTTACGAGGCTAAAGTTCCGGATTATTATGAAAAGGTTAATAATTGGTTTAAAAAACAAGGAAATAATTTTAGGTTCGTTTCTTTACCTATTGGAGGTGAGGGAATGACCTATACTTGGGAAAAACCATACTCCGGGGTTGAGCTTTCATCTACCCTTTTTGAGACACCAAATATTTCATTCAACACCTCAATCCCATACTACCAGGATATAGTAAGCGAGCTTTCAAAATATCAGCTTTCTGAGAAAATTTTTAACTTTTTTCCGTATTTAAACGCCAAATATTTGCTTGTCCGCTCGGATATCAACTTCAAAGAGAGAAAAGTAGCAAATCCAGAGACCGTGTTGGAAAGGGCAAAAGAATGGGAGGAAAAGGGTTTTGTCAAAAAAGAACTAGAAGAAGGCAAACTTACTGTTTATAGGGTTGATGATAAGTTTTTTTTACCCAAGGTGTATATAGCCAAGAATGCGGTGATTACCAATTTTTACGATATCCCAGCCCATAATCAGCTTTTATCGGTTGCTTCCAATGAAAAATTAGTATTTATTGATGATAAAAGAATAGATAACGCTTGCTGCATTGAAAAGATTATCGTTAAACCCTACATATCAGTTGATGTTTCCAACTATTACTATCAAGCTTCTTCTCTAAGTAATGACGAATTGGTTGGCAGGCTTTTTTATGCTAAATACTTACCTGGTGATTTTATTTATCCTCTTTCTAAATTGAAGGAAAATTTGGAATTGGCAAGTATTAAAAGTAGCACTGATAAACAAGTATTCAAATTGGGACTTTTGGGTAAACGGCTTGTTGCTTTATATCGTGCAAAGACGGAACTTAATGATCAAGAGAGGGTAAGAAAAGCGGAAGAGGAATACTTGAACTATTTTTTAGATTTTAGAAATGATATCTTCAAATCTCTTGAAGACCCAAATTTAAAGGCAACATTTTCTGAATTTTTAATTTATAATCTGGTTTTACTTGAGAGGCTGGATTCAAGGACGAAAGGTGAATTAAGTGAACTTCTACGGGAATCGGGTAATTTGGTAAGGAATGTAGATCCACATGGTGATAAATTAACTCTATCAAGGTTTAATATACCCCGGGGCGGAAAGTATGGGGTGTTACACCCCGAAAATGTTGATTGGTTTATTTTAGAAGGCAAAAAGGAAAATTCAGAATCATCATTTGATCTACAAAAAGGAGAAACAGAGATAATTTTTGGAAAATCAATTGAAGAGAAGTCAGTTCTATTGCAAACTGATAGTCTTAGTATAGAAAATGAAAGCTTGCCTTCTTGGATTTTTTATTTGCCGACTGTCCCTTCTAGGATAAAGATTAGTTTTGATTTCAGATTTGATCAGGGAAGTTCGTTTTTATTAAGAGCAAGACAGGATATAGATAGAGAGGAGGATCCAAATTTTAAGGAATCGATTGCTAAGGAGGGTGATTTTCATAGTTGGAGACATTGGGAAAAAATATTTGACACTTCTGCTGGTGCCAAAACTTTGAGAGTGGAGATACTGCCAGAAAGAAAATGGGTTTGCATTGGTGAATCTATTTTCAGAAAGTGCAATCTAAAAGAGGGAAATCTATCGGCTTATTTGAGAAATTTGAGGATATCGCTAGTTTTGGATAGATTACAATTTTTGGTTAGTGAAGGACCTTTGGAGAAGGAAGATAGTCAGTCTAATATATCTTTTGAGAAGCTTAATCCTACCAGATATGAAGTATCTATAAATAAAGAAAGCTCAAATTCTGAATACTTGGTTTTTTCTGAGCTTTTCAGCAGCGGTTGGGTGGCAATTTATGAAAATGGAGAGAAAATTCCGGAGGAAAAACACTTTTTGGCAAACGGTTATGCTAACGCTTGGATTATAGATAAGCCTGGAAATCACCAAATTACAATAGAATATAAACCTCAGGAGATTTTGGAAATTGGACTAAAAGTATCTTATACATCAATCGTTTTTGGTGTTATTTCGGTCTCTTTTTTGACTTTGTTTAAAAAGAGATATGAAAAAAGAGATTAAAAATATGAAATTTAAAAAGTTTTTTACTATTTCTTATGCTATTTTTTTTCTTTTTTTTGTTCTTTTTTGGATTTTAGCACTTTCCTTAAAATTGAACTTGGATTTAGAAAGTATTTATTATTGGCTTTTGTTGGTTGGACTAGTGATCTTGAGACTGTTTTATAAAATTAAAAGTGATTCCTTTTTAAACTTCGGACTTGTACTTTTTGCTATCGGGGTAATCTTTTTTTTGTTTTTTCTTAAAAACCAAAGCGAATTTATTTTTCGAAATAGTTTCCTATTTCTCTTTTTTGGAACTATTCTTTCCCTGCTAGAATATAGAAATGAAAGACAACAAGAAAGAAAGTAGTATTTGGACTAATTCAGCTAATTTCTTACTTTTGGTTTGTATTTTTTCAATATTGCTAGTATTTATTTCTCTTTTAACCTCCCATCAGGGAATTGCTCTAAAAATGCTAAATCTGATCTTTTTTACTTTTTCTTTGGTTGTAATAGTTTATATTTTTGGAATAAGATATGAGAAAAGGAATTGATTTAATAATTTTGGTTGTACTGATTTTATTTATTTTTAGAGGCCTTTTAGGCTTTGGATTAAGGGTCGCGAATGATTTTCCCCTTACTCCTCAAGAATCCTTGAAAACTGGCTTGTCTTTGCCTCAAACATGGTCAAGAACAGGTGATAACTTTGGAGAATATGTGGTTTCTACTCTTTGGAGCTGGCCTCTTGATTTTTTGTATGGTCTTGGAGCTACTTTAGGAATAAGTTTTTCGGTTTTAGAAAGGATATTGGGAGTTTTATTATTTCTGGCTGTTGGGATTTTCTCCATAAGAAAGTTTTTAAGTGAATTGGAAGTTGGTAAGTACGCAAAATTTGTTGCCTCCCTTTTTTATCTAACAAATACCTTTGTCCTTTTGTTGATCGATGGGGGACAGTTTCAAATAGCTTTAGCATATGCGCTTTTTCCTTTGGTTTTTACCCTAGTTTTAAGAGGCACAAAGGCTGGGTTAAGGGAAAAATTAGTGTCTGGGATTTTAGTATCTTTCCTTGTTTTTACGGATATTAGATTTATCTATGTATTGGGTATTCTTCTTTTTTTGAAATTTATTTATGAAGTTATTTTTTTGGAGGGAGGAAGATTCTTTAGATACTTTTTAGACTGGTTCAAAACTGGGATTGTAATAATTTTTGTTTTTCTAGGGTTGAATTTTTATTGGATTTTGCCGGCGGTTTTGATTAAAGCTCCCACACTTCCCGCAACCTATCAAAGGGTAACTCAAACCTCTTTTCTTTCATTTGCGACTCTTGGACACTCTCTTTTTATGCTTCAGCCACATTGGTATAAAAATGTTTTTGGTAAAGTTACACCAATCCTGCCGGAATTTGTTTTGATTCCTATATTGGTCTTTTTAGCTCCGATTTTACGGAAGAAGGAAAAAGAGATTGGTTTTTGGCTATTAGTTGCTTTAGTTGGGGTGTTTTTGGTTAAGGGGTCAAACCCGCCGCTCCCTGGGGTTTATCCTTGGCTTTTTACCCATATTCCGGGATTTTCACTTTTTCGTGATCCTACAAAATTTTTCTTTTTAGTTGCGCTGTCTTATTCAGTTTTAGTTGGCTTTAGTGTCGATAAAATAGGGGATGTAATTGAGAGCTTTTCGGGAAAGTTTAAATCGGGTTTTCTTAAATCATATATTTTAAATCCTAGATTTTTTGTATTACTTCTTACTTCTTACTTCTTACTTCTCGCCCGTCCTGTTTGGCTAGGTAAAATGACCGGTACTTTTTCTCAGCCTGTTTATCAAGAAGAATTTCAAAGGGTGAATAAGACCATTGAAAATGATTCTGGTTTCGGTAGAGTTTTTTGGATTCCAACCAAAGCACCTCTTGGTTTTTCATCTCCGACGCATCCATCTCTCGAGGCGTCCCGATTTTACCAAAAAAGACCCTTTGCAAGTGGGACTGTTGGATCTTATGAAGTATTTAACTTTTTAAGAGAAGCCCCCTTTATGGGAGAGATCTTTGATGTGGCAGGGATAAAATATATAGCTTACCCCTATCCTGATACGAGAAGGGAGGAATTAAAACAAGATAATATTGATTATTACTTTAGCTTTTTGGACCAGATTACAAATCTTCCTTGGATTGAAGCTCGTTTGAGTAAAGCACCTGTCCCCTTGCTTAAGGTCAAGAATTCTCAAGACCATTTCTTCTTGACCGGAAATACTTTTTTAATAGTTGGCTCTGACGGGATATATAACGAACTTATTAAGGTTAAGGGGTTTAAATTAGCTGAAAACGGCTTAGTCTTTGCGGAGGAAAAACCCGGCATAGGGGATGTTTGCAAAGATAGTTTTTGCAGAGTAGTTTTGTACGGTAAAGGTCAGATAGATTTCGCGGCCACTTTTATTGATAAAAGTAGATTCATTTTCCCTGCTCAATATCTGGATTTTGATCCTAACCCTTTGACGAGATCAGAGCAAGTTGGCTGGTGGAAAAGGGAAACTTTTGATTTTTTGTGGATGAGGGATTTTTTGCAGCAAAAGTATAGAATTGACAACCTGGATTTTGATTATGGGGGCGGATGGGCAATTGCTGAAGGAACCCAAAAATTAGAGGTAGAAATTAAGAATTCAGGAGTCGAAAATATTTTGCTTGCCAGGGTGATGAGAAGTGGTAGGAGTGGTAGGATTGAATTTTTCCAAGAGGATAGAAAAATTGGACAAATCGACACAAAAATCGAAAAACCTGAAAAGGTAGTCATTAAGCTAACTGGCTATAAAGATATTCCAGATAGGGTTACGGTTTTTGACAAGGCGGATTTTGCCTGGTTTGAGGTTGGAGGGTTGGCAAGCAGCAAACACCTCACGATAAAGACGTCTGGAGATATAAATATAGTCAATGCGTTGGCTGTTATACCCAAGAATAAATGGCTGGAAATGGAGAGAGTTGCGGGCAACTACCAAACAGTAGAGTGGAATAAACTTTCCATGGAGGAGAGGGAGGGATTGTTCAGTTCGATAGATAAAGCAAGAGTGGAATATAAAAGGATTTCCCCAACGCATTATAAAGTCAAAATTGAGGGTTTGGAAAGGCCCACCACCCTGGCTTTTTCTGAGAGTTTTGACACTTTATGGCAAGCGAATGGTTTGTCATCGTTCCCGTTGTACAGCCTTATAAATGGATTTTATATTGAGAGCAACGGAGAATACGATGTTTACTTCTCTGCTCAAAAGTATATTTTACCCGGCATGTTGGTATCGGTAGCCTTGCTGATAATTCTTCTTTTCCTTGTTGTTAGAAGAAAGAGAATCAAAAAACCTAGTATAATCTTTAAGTAGTGAAAATAAATTTTCCAAAGTTCATAAAAGAGATTGTTAAAACCCAGACCCTAAGGCAGTCTGCCGTTACGTTTAGTGGGACTTTTATAAACGGAGCGTTGGGTGCTGCTTTCTATATTCTTTCTGCCCGCTTTCTTGGACCCTCTGCTTATGGAATTATGATGCTTTCAATATCAACTCTTACTTTGGTTGGTGATATTGCTGATTTGGGAACAAATACAGGACTAGTTAGGTTCGTTTCTGCTTATATAGGCAAAGATAAGACAAAAGCATATAGGTTTCTAAAATTGGGGCTGGAAGTAAAAATTGTTCTGACAGTTGCATCTCTTCTTTTAGGACTTTGGCTTTCACCCTATATTGCAGATAGGATTTTTCTAAAACCAGAAATTGAGGAGTATTTAAAGATTGCATTTATTGGGGTTGGATCGGCATTGCTCTTTTCATTTATCATTAGCTCCCTTCAGTCTTTGCAAAAGTTTTGGATATGGAGTGGAATTCAAGTGGGCACAAATGCGGTGCGATTAATTTTACTTTTGATACTCTTTTGGCTTGGAATGCTTGATATCTCTTCAAATTTGCTGGTATATGTTGCAATGCCTCTTCTTGGTTTTTTTCTGGGAATTGGTTTTATTAAGACCAATTTTTTTAAGGTCAAAGGGGAGTTGGGTGTTGCGAGAGAGTTTTTTCACTATAACAAATGGGTTGCCCTTTTTTCATTGGTGGCTGCGTTCGGAGCAAGAGTGGACACTTTTATCTCTGGGAGATTGCTAAGTAGCTCTGATCTTGGAATTTATGCTGCAGCAAACCAGATTGTACAAATTATACCTCAGCTGGTTGTTGCTATTAATACCGTTGTTGCGCCGAAGATGGCAGCTACGGGAAGCCTAAAGGAGCTTTTAACCTACTTTAAGAAAGTGCAAGTATTTGTCTTGAGCCTTGCCGGTCTGGGAATTTTGTCTATGCCGATTGTTGTCTTTATTGCCCCTTTGCTTTTGGGAAGTGAATATGTAAGTGTAACACCAGTGTTTGTTATTTTAATCTTTGCAATGCTTATCTTTCTCATTTCAGTGCCACTTCATATGTCTATTTTTTATTATTTTTCCAGACCATCTCTATTTTTCTGGTTATCACTAGTACACCTTGCGGTTGTCTCTTGCTCGGCTTGGATACTGATTGGATCTTTCGGAGCAGCTGGTGCTGCAGTATCTGTTTTACTAGGACAGGTCTTAAACTTTATTATTCCACTTGGTTGGTTCTTGTTAAAAGTTAAGCGTTATGAACCCTTAGCAGTTAAACAATGAAGGTTTGGGCCCACACTTTAGTCAGAAATGAAGAGAAGTATTTGTGGTTTGCTGTTAGTAGTGTGGCTGATTATGTGGACAAAGTTATGCTTTGGGACACAGGAAGCGGTGACAATACGCTTTTGGTGGTTGAAGAGCTCCGAAAAAAATACCCAGATAAAATTGAATTTGAAGAAGTTGGTGAGATAGATGTAGATGGTTTTACTCAAGTTAGGCAGAGGATGCTTGATAAAACAAAATCTGACTGGTTTATTATTGTAGATGGTGATGAGGTTTGGTGGGATAGTTCGATTGGTGAAGTAAGAAGGTTAATCGAGGAAAAGGGGGATAGTCTTGAGACGGTTGTCAGTAGGTACTATAACGTAGTTGGTGATGTATACCACTATCAAGAGGAGAATGCCGGCAGGTACAAGATTGATGGAAAAGTTGGTCATTTGACGATTCGTGCGATCAACAGAAAAATTCCTGGACTCCATTTTGAAAAACCACACGGACAGCAGGGTCTAGTAGATGGCGCGGGCTTGTTAATCCAAAACCGCGACCCTAGCAAAAGGTTTTGGGCTCAAAATTACTCTTATTTGCACTTTACTTTTATGCCACGTTCTAGCAGTAGAGACGAGGACTTAAAAGTTCCAAAAAGAAAAATAAAAATTAAGTACGAGCTGGGTAGAGAGTTCCCTAGAGATTTTTATTATCCAGAGGTTTTTTTTAGACCCAAGCCTCCTGTGGTTAAAGATATCTGGGAAAGAGCTGATTGGCAGTATCTTCTTAGGGCTGGCCTTGAAACCCCCTTGAAAAAAATTAAAAGAATTGTCTTTCCATCTAAAAAATCTGGTTATTAGCTTAGCTAATGAAGATTTTTTTTCGTAAAAATGCAACCTTGATTTTTATTCTTCTGGTTTCTGCTTTTTTTAGGTTATACAAATTCCACCAGTTTCAATATTTTTCAGGAGATGAGGAAATATTTTATTTTTTGGTTAGAAAAATAGTTGAAGTAAAACCGGTCTTAGTTGTCCCAAATGCCCAGCTCTCGACAAGTATAGGATCCTTTTTTCATTTATTGTCGGCTCCACTGTTTTATCTAACTATGGGTAGCCCTGTCATAATGTCCCTTTTTGCTTCAATTTTAGGTGTTTTTACAACCTATTTTGTATATGTTGCAGGAAAAATAATTCTGGACAAAAGATTGGGTTATATTGCAAGCTTTCTTTACGCTACATCAGCGCTTGTTTCTTTATTTGATAGGAGATGGTGGGCTTTGACCTTAGATCCGTTACTTGCTGTTATTCATATAATAGGAGCAGTAAAACTAGTTGAAAAAAAAATTATATATTTATTTTTACTCTTGTTCCCAGCCACATTTGCATGGCATTCAGACCCATCCTTAACTGTTCTATTGTTAAGCTCGCTTTTGGTTTTTATTGTTTTCAGACTGCCCTTAATCAAAAGAGAATACTTGTTCACTTTTTTATTTGTCTTAATTTCGATACTTCCCATCTTGGTATTTGAAATTAGACATCCGGGAACAGTTTTCCGACCCTTTTTTGTACACATATTTTCTAGAAACACCGAGGAATCTCTTATAGGTAATAATTTTAGAAGTACATTATCAGTCGACACAATATTTCAAAATTTTACTAGATTTTTTTTCTTAACTCCTTCCGAAAACATTAGTCTGTATTTTCATTACAGAAACTCGTATCCAAAGCCGTTGGGATATCATTTTACAGAAGTAATTTTGTTAATTTTTTTATCGTTACCAATTTGGTACTTAGTTGTAAAAAGGTCGGTTCTTAAGCCTGTTGAAATTAAAAAATTCATTTCCCCTTATTTTGTTTTATTCTCTTTTTTGTTCGGTATATCTTTTTATTCTTATCTTTTGAAATATTCTGTACATCAGCACTATTATGTAGTTACTTTTCCCGCAGTTGTATTGATAATTTCTGAGGGTTTATTTTTCATATCCAAGCTTGGGTTACAGAAGTTTATTTATATCTTTTTTTGCTTTTTATTATTAGCAAATATCAATACCTTAGTAAACTCTACTGTTACATATCCGACAAGAGATAAGATAGTTTTTCTTGAGAAGCTGGCAGATAATGTATCATTAAGAGATTCTTCGGTTTACGTTTTTGGGAATCGCGATATTACTGATGGTGGTTGGATTTATCTTTTAGGAAGTATGGGATTAAAGGTTCAGAGAAGTTATCTAAACTGGGGTTGGGATTGGATATACCGCTCTCACGGACTGTTTCCTTATGATCCCGATCAACCAGATGGAAAGCATATTGTTATAATTCACGAGACGGGAAATCCAGTTGTTCAAAACTCATTTGGTGAAAGATTTTTAAATAGTCTAAGTCAAGGTAAAATATCAGCCACCATACTTGATAACAGTCAGAGATGGTATAGCGACCAGTTATTGGAAAATATCCAAAAGGAGTATAACAAGTTTAATTAGAAATAACTTCTCATCCAAAGCTCCAAGGTCAAGATTGACCATAGCTTAGGGCCAAAATCGCTTTTTTCAGTGTGTGTGTCAAGCATTTGTCTTATGCGGTCTCTTTTCAAGAAAGATAAAACTTTTGTATTTTTTGAGAGAAGTTTGTCTTTGGCATAAAGATTAAGCTTTCCTGTAAACCACCTATGAAGCGGAATACTAAAACCCACTTTTTTCCTATATAAGTTTTCAGGGGGTACTATTCCTTCTAATGCTTTTTTAAGAATATACTTGTTTTCCCTAAAGTTCTTAACCTTGAGGTTAAAAGGAATTTGACAGGCAAGTTCTACTACCTTGTGATCGGTGAAGGGTGATCGCGCTTCAAGACCAACGCTCATACTTGCTATATCTACTTTGACTAGCAAGTCCTCTGGTAAATAGTACCTCAAGTCCCAAAATAAGGCCTTGTCAGCAGGATCTATTGTACCCAAATTATTGAAAACTTTTCTGACAATTTGGTAAGAATCAACCTTAGCAATATCAGCTTTCAACTTATCTTCTACCAGAACATCTTTTTCTTTGTTATTAAAATACTCTATATAAGAAACAAATCTATCCGATAAAGGAAGTTTAGATTTTACTAAAAATTTTTTTGACCTTACCCAGAAGTTCCGGGGGAGGAGAGCTTTTTCCATTAGAGAGGTAATTGGTACTGCGATTGGTGTAATAATGTCTCGAAAGTTATCAAAAAAGGTATCCCTTGCAATTCTGCGGTATCTATCGTAACCTGCGAAATTTTCATCACCGCCGTCTCCGTTTAGAATAACCGTTACATATTTTTTGGCAAGCCTACTTACCATATAGGTTACAATTGCGCTTGCATCGGCGTATGGTTCCTCATATTGATAGACAAGTTGTGGTAGTATTTCTATACTTTCGGGGTTTGCAATTATTTGGGTGTGATCGGTTGAGTAGATTTGCGATATTTTTTTTGCATAAGGGGATTCGTCGAATGCTTTTTCCCTAAAACCAATTGTAAAAGTTCGGATGGGCTTTGGGGAGTATTTGGCCATTAGAGCAACAATGGCGCTTGAGTCAACACCGCCCGATAAGAAGGCTCCTATGGGAACATCAGAAATAAGTCTTAGTCTTGTGGCCGTTGAAAGCTCATCTAAAATTTTTTCTTTCCATTCTTGTTCTGTCAGATCTAGTTTTGGGGTGAAGTTGGGCATCCAATAGCACTCTTTTTTTATTTTTCCCTTCTTTATGTCAAGAGTTAGATAGTTTCCTGGTTCTAGTTTGTTTATTCCGATAAAACCTGTTTTGGGTGGAATCACATACCCAAATGTTAGGTAGTGGTAAATTGCCTCATAATCAGGAATTTTTTTAACTTCCTTTTGGGTTAATATTGCTTTTAGTTCGGAGGCAAATATGAAAGTGTTTCCATCAAAGTAGTATTTGAGAGGTTTTTTCCCAATTCTGTCCCTTGCTAAAAATAATATATTTTTTTGTTTATCGTAAATTGCAAATGCAAACATCCCTCGAAGGTGTTTAAGACACGCTATTCCATATTTATCATATAGAGCAAGAAGAACTTCAGTGTCGGTTCCAGAGCTGAAGCGGTAACCCTCCTTTTCAAGGATTACTCTTTCGGATAAGAAATTGTAGATTTCGCCGTTAAATGTAATCCAGTACTTATTCGCAAAGTTCATTGGTTGGTGTCCTTTGGGGGTTAGGTCTATGATTGCCAGCCTGCGGTTTACCAAACCAATCCTTTTATCTTCGGAAATATATATACCTTGATCATCTGGCCCTCTGTGAGCGATTTTCTGGGCCATTTCCGTCATCTCCTTATTGGTGATTTCTCCGCGGTTTAAATAAACCTTTCCAGCAATTCCACACATTTAATATAATAATAATGCTTTATAGAATTGTTTTTATCAACATTTAATACTTCTTCGGGGTATAATTACTAACAATGAAAAATATAGCCTACAAAACTCTCGAGACTATGGCATTGGCTTCTTGGTATAACAGGTGGCTTTTTTCACAGGTCAAAAGTAGGATTGGGGGTCGAATCTTGGATGTTGGTTGTGGAATAGGAAATTTTACGCCTTTTTTGCTAACTTGCGGAGAGGTCTTTGGAATTGACGTTGATGGTAAGTCAATGCAAAGGCTAAATTCGAAATATAAGGGTAAAGCTAAATTTGGTTTCGGTGATATAGAAAAAGGAAGCTATTTTTTTGGCAGGAGGAAGTTTGACAGTGTTTTTTGTTTTAATGTACTGGAGCATATTAAAGATGATAGTCGGGCCCTGAAAAACATATTTAAGCTTTTGAGCAGTGGTGGAAGTTTGGTTTTGATAGTACCCGCTCATAATTTTTTAATGAGCGGGTTTGATCAGAAAATTGGACATTTTAGGAGATATAGCAAGGATGCTCTGAAAGATAAGCTTTTGCTAGCTGGATTTAAAGAGGTGTCTGTAAGGTATCTTAATTGGTGGGCTGCAATCGGGTGGTTTTTATTGATGAAACTTGGTCGTAGAAAAAGTCTTCCTGATAAGTCACTAAGGATTTTTGATTTACTTGGAAAAGTATTTCTTTTTCCCGAGAAATTTATTAGTCCTCCTTTTGGGCTGTCTGTTTTAGCTACTGCATATAAATAAAATGTTGCTTTCAATAATCATTCCGGCTTATAACGAGGAAAAGACTGTTGCAAAAATTATTAAAAAGGTTCAGAAGATAAGGCTTCCTAAAAATCTTATTAAAGAAATAATAGTTATAGATGATGGTTCTACTGATTCCACCCCCAAAATTATTAAAAATATAAAAGGTATCAAGTATGTTTCCCACAACAAAAATTTTGGCAAAGGAGCTGCTGTTTTGACAGGGATTAGGAATTCAAAAGGTGATTTTATTCTCATTCAGGATGCTGATCTTGAATACGACCCCAAGTATATTCCACACATTATTGAACCGATACTAAAAGGGAAGGCTAAGGTTGTCTACGGTACTAGATTGAAAAATTATCCACTAAAAATTTTGGGCAAAAAAAGAACGCCGCTTATTACACACTACCTAGGCAATAAGTTTTTAAGTTTTATTACAAATATTCTTTTTGGCAAAAACGTTTCGGATATGGAGACAGGTTACAAGGTTTTTCTTAGTAGTATTTTGTCGGGAATAGAAATTAAAGCCAAAGGATTTGATTTTGAGCCAGAAATAACCGCAAAGCTTCTGAAGAAAGGGTTTAAGATTTATGAAGTGCCGATTAAGGTTAACCCTCGTGGGTACGATGAAGGCAAAAAAATTACCTGGAAGGATGGAATTGTAGCTTTTTGGACATTGGTCAAGTATCGATTTGTGGACTAAGGGATTTTAGTTTGAGATAATTATGACTGATGAAAATAGCGATTTTATCCTTTTATTCAGGTTATTGGGAAAGAGGAGCAGAAACTTGGGCACATCAACTTGCCAATTATTTATCAAGAGGGAATGAAATTTGGATTGTTCAAGGAGGACCAGTCGACAAGAGTAAAGATCTAAAAAATTATAAAGTTTTTTCTACAAACACAGCTGTTAATTGGAAGATTTCTGAATTGCAGGGAACATTTTTACGAAGAATCTTTTTGGATTACAGAAGCCTTAAGATTGCTTTTTTTACAATAAAAATACTTAAGTTTTTATGGAGGCAGAAGTTTGATATTGTTATTCCAACAAACGGAGGTTGGCAGTCTGCTTTCATGAGAATTTTTACTTGGTTTAACCACAAGAAAATGGTCGTTGTTGGCCACTCGGGAATTGGTTGGGATGACAGAAATAATCTTTGGTGTTTTCCTGACTGCTTTGTAGCACTTTCAACGCACGCCAAAAACTGGGCAAAGAAAGTAAACCCCATTGTTAGAGTAGAATATATACCAAATGGTGTTGATTTGGGAAAGTTTACACCCCAAGGAAGAAGAATTGATTTGGGTTTAACGCGACCAATTGTTTTGTCTGTTGGAGCCTTGGAAGCGGGAAAGAGAATTGATTTGGTTATAAGGGCAGTTGCAAAGCTAAAGGATTTTAGTTTGTGTGTGGTTGGTGATGGAGTCTTAAGAAAAGAATTGGAAAAGTTAGGAAAGGAATTGCTTGGGGAAAGGTTTAAGATTATAAAAGTTGGTTTTGAAAAAATGCCCTTGGTTTATAGGTCGTGTGATGTCTTTGTGTCAGCAACAGCTCCATATTACTCTTTTGAGATGGTTCTACTTGAAGCTTTAGCATCAGGATTACCTGTTGTTGTAAATGATGATCCGATTAGAAAGGAAATTGTTGGAAATGCTGGAATATTGGTGGATCCAACAGACATTGATTCGTATGCACAAGCTATCCAAAGAGCCTTAAATATTGATTGGGAGGGCAAACCCAGAAAGCAAGCCGAGAAGTTTAGTTGGGAGAAGGTTGCGGAAAAGTATGAAAAGATATTTAAAGAACTCATTGGCGAATGCGATAATTAGTTACATTTTTGAGTGTTTGATAAATAGACGCGAATTATGAGTATAAGATTAAGTGTTACGGTAATAACCTTAGATGAAGAAAAGGACTTGCCTAGATGTCTAGAATCAGTGAGAGAGCTGGCTGATGAGATAATTGTTGTCGATTCGGGAAGTACTGATAAAACCGTCGAGATTGCCAAAAGATTTGGAGCAAAGATCTACCATAGAGAATTCGATAACTATGCAAACCAGAAAAATTATGCGGCAAGTAAAGCAACGGGAGATTGGATTTTGTCTTTAGATGCAGATGAAGAAATTGAGCCAGTCTTAGCCAGTGAAATTAAAGAGGTGATTTCTGGCAGGGATACTCACATTGTTGGTTATTCGATTCCCAGAAAAAATATTATTTTTGGAAAGTTTATTCGCTACACCCGCTGGCAACCAGAGCTAGATCGACATATTTGGCTTTGGAGGAGAAATAAGGGCAAGTGGGTAGGAAGTGTTCACGAGGAGGTTGTTGTTGACGGGGAAGTTGGAAAATTAAAGGGGGCTAAGATCCACCACCAGTATGAAACTGTAACGGAATTTTTAGATATGATAAATCGTTATAGTGAGCTTGAGGCAGATCAGATGCTAGAAAGAGGAGTTAAATTTTCTTATTTACAGCTTTTCTTCCAGCCGACTTATAATTTTGTCGTGAGATATTTTTATCGACTCGGGTTTTTGGATGGTTGGCGGGGTTTTGTTCTATCGTACCTGATGGCATTTTATCATTTTAGTTTATGGGTAAAGATATGGTCAAAAGAGGTTCGATGAAGATACTTTTTTTGGAGTATAAGTTTCGTGATTTTACCGATAGCGAGCTTTTGCTGCCAAAAGCGGATGGGGTAATAGCCGCTTTAGAGAGACTTAATCGGTCTAGGTGGAGTCAGATTAAAAGGTGTTTTAGTTGGAAGGGAATTTCTTTTACTTCGCTTCCTGGAGGAGATGTCTGTCCCGCTTCAGATGTAGCATTTGACTTTCTAATAACTAAAATCAAGAGTGCTTGTAAGTATAAACCAGATATTATTTGGTTTGACCATTTAAGGTTTGAGGGACACTGGGAAGATCCCAGTAAAGAAAATTTGGGCTTTCATAAGGAGTGCCAGTATTGTAAGGGAAGAGATAGGTCACAGTTAATATTGGCGCTTGCAAATCGGGCCTTGGGGGCGGTAACAAGCCAGACCAAAACTGGATATTTTGCTGTCCCTTTCAAGATGGAAGATTGTAGTTGGATAGCTGATGTTTTGGGCCAGGACCATAAAAAACTTGGGGAGGTCTTTGATTCTGTCTCTCCAATGCTTTATCACAGAATGATTGGTAAGCCGGTATCTTACATTTCTGAGTATAGTCAATATCTTTTTAAGCTTGGAATCAAAGCTGAAATTATTCCAATTGTTCAGCTTAAGGATATGCCCGATTATCTGGAGGATAAGCTTACGGTTAATGAAATTCAAAAAGAAGTCAGGGAGGCTGTTAAACTACCATCAGCAGGAGTTGCATTTTTTTCTTGGGATCAGGCAATCGAGAAAAATAAAATAGTCCCAGTCTCAAGTTTTTTGAGGTCAATATGAGTTTTATACTTCAATCGATTAATCGATTAATTGGTAGTAAATATTTTATGCTGTTAGTTATAATGGTTGCCTTAATATTAAGGCTTATCAACCTTGATCAATCACTTTGGCTTGATGAGGCAATAGGAGCCTTGGCAGCGCGAGATCTTTCGGTTGGCGAAATTCTAAACAGTTTTGCAAAGGTGGATAATCATCCACCTCTTTATTATTTATTGTTGAAATTCTGGACTTCAATTTCTGGTTACAGTGAGGTGGCCCTTAGGTTTCCATCTGTTGTTTTTGCGATACTTACTATTTATCTTGTCTATAAAATTGAGAGTTATATCAGTGCTGATAGAAATTGGGCCTTAGCTATTGCTTTTCTTTTGGCCACTTCTCAAATTCATGTCTATTATTCGCAGGAAGCAAGGATGTATTCAATGAGTATTTTCTTGGTGAGTTTATCTTCCTATTTTTTTATAAAAACTTTAAAAAATGGATCACTTGGAAGTTGGATAGGATTTTCACTATCCAATGCTTTGCTTATTATGACGGATTACTTACCGGTTCTTATGTTTTTCACTTTTTTAGTATATGCTTCTGTCTCTGTTAGAGAAAAAAAGTGGTGGTTACTTTTTTTTATTTCGTTTTTCCCTTCAATTTTGTTTTTTGGCTTTTGGGTTCCGAATTTTTTACATCAGTTGGGGGGAGGAAGATGGTTGCTTGAGACTGTTCCTTCCTGGGCGAGAGTTTCAGGGGGTGTGAGCATTAAGCAGATAGCACTACTTTGGATGAAATATGTTCTAGGCAGGATTACCCTCCAGGTGAAGCTTTTATATTATTTTTTGGTGTTTATTTGTTCTCTGCCCTTTATTGTTGTGTTTGGAAAAGCAATGGTGGGAAAGATAACCAAGAATTATTATCTTTATTGGTTTACCATCCCCCTTGTGCTTAGCTTGTTGTTGTCCTTCGTTATTCCAGTTTTTAACTACTTTAGGATGGTATTTATACTCCCTGGCTTTTATGGGCTTCTGGTTAGTGGACTTAAGGAATTCAAAAATAAAAGAAATGTTGTTGTTTTCCTATTAGGTTTTATACTTATCAACCTTTTATCACTTGGAATATATTATTTCGACAGAACAAATCACAGGGAGGATTGGAAATCTGCAGTCCACTTTATTGAGAGAAGTGCAAAGGCGGATGAAGTAGTAATATTTAGCTATCCGGAGCCGTTTGCTCCCTACCGCTGGTATGCTACGAACAATTTTTCATTTGGGGGAGCAGATTCAATATTGGCAACTGGGGAATCGTTATCTATTACTAGAGAATTGGTTTCTTCTAAAGGTGGGGTCTTTTATTTTGAGTATCTTAGCAGTTTGTCTGACCCTAATGGTTATGTCAGAAAGACAATTGAGGAAGATTTCACCTTGGATCAAATATATAATTTTAATGGAGTTGGGTTTATTTATCACTTTGTAAGATGAAGAAGTATAAATTTTTATTGACGCTAGTTATTATTACCCACGTGGCCATTCTTTCGCTTATGAAGTTTTTTCCGTACCCGGAGATTTTTGTGTATTCTTTTCTGACTAAATCTGGTCTTGTCCCTTACAAACAAATTATCGATCAGCACTTTCCTGGTGTATTCTTTTTTCCCGTAAACCTCGCTACTTTGGGTATAGATGAGGTTTGGGAAATGCGAGTGTTGCTTTATTTACTCGTTGTCTTAAGCCATGTTGCAATAAGTAAAATTTGTGGAGTTTTGGTAAAGAAACCAGGACTTAGGCTGGTAGGCAATGTTCTTTTTTTACTTTGGCAGCCGCCTCTGGAAGGGTATGTACTTTGGATAGATTCTTTTGCTCAAACTGCTCTTCTCTGGGCATTTTATTTTTTAGTTCAGGGGATAGGCTTTAATAGATCTGGATACGCCAAACTGGGTGGTTTGATGATGGGCTTGACATTAATTTTGAAACAGACTTCCCTACCTCTTGTTGGGATGTTGATCGTTTATTTATCTATTGGGATAAGAAGCAGAAAGGTTCTTAAAGAGTTCTTGGTTGGGATTTTACTCCCAGTAGCCTTTTTGCTAATGTGGGTGGTTTTGTTGGGAATCTGGAGAGATTTTTATTATTGGAGTTTTATTTTCAATATTACTACCTTCGCGCGCATGGGAAGGAAGGCGCCACAGATAGTTGAGCTTTTGAAAGTCTTGCCTGTAGTTCTTCCTTGGATCTTTTCTATATTATGGAGGAGACATCTTAAGATTGATAAGTTTTTTTATCTTCTTTTAATATTTTTTCTTGGATCACTTTTTTTTGCGTTTGCAAGGTTTGATTATGTGCATTTACAGCCTGCTTTGCCATTTGCTGTGATTGGGGCAGTATATACCTCTAGCCAAAATAAAATTTACCCCTTTTTTCTTGGCGCTTTTATTGTGGGAAGTGTCTTTTTTTGCATTTATATGATTCGCCAAAATCTTGGAAGAGAGGTATACTTTTTTGGGGAATTTGAGCGTAGTTTGACAGCAAAGGCAAATTACTATCGAGATGGGGGGAAAGTGTTTTCTTTTGGGACTACTCCTCATATATACTATCTAACAAACACACTGCCCCCAGGGAATGTATTTGTGTTTCAGTTCCCATGGTTTATGAAGGTTGCTGAGGATAAGATACTTTTGGGATTGATGATTGATCCACCAAAGGTTGTCCTTAGGGACAAGTATGCGACAGTATCTGGCATCAATCTGATAGAAAGTATGCCTAGGATATCTTCATATGTTGAGAGATATTATAAAGTTGTTGATAGAGTTGATAATGTAGATATTATGGTTAGAAATAACTGAATGTATGAGAATAGCAATAGACGTATCTCAAGTAATTTACGGAACAGGAGTCTCCGTCTATACGAAAGAGTTAGTAAAAAATCTATTACATCTAGACCGGCACGAAGAATATGTTCTTTGTGGCTACTCCTTTAGAAGGGATAATGAATTGAGGAGATTTTTGTCTAGTATTGATGTTTTTTGTGAGAAAAAAGTTATAAAGCTTCCACCCTCTTTTTTTGAATTTCTTTGGAATCGTGTCCACCTGGTAAATTTTGAGTTTTTCTTTGGGAGGTGCGATGTCTATCATTCATCGGATTGGGCACAGGCCCCATCAGGTGCGTTTAAGGTTACCACAGTTCATGATGTCCCGATCTTGTATCCTGATTATTCTCTTGCCAAAGTGGTTAATGTATTTAGAAGAAGGCTAAGATGGTTGCAAAGCGAAGTTGACAGAATCATTGTGCCATCGAAAGCCACGCGTACTGACCTTATGAAGCTGGGGATTGATCGAGGGAAAATTAGAGTTATTCCTGAGGGTATTGGAGAAGATGTTGTACCCGCAAGTGGAGCTGCTAAAAGATTGGTTAGGAGGAAGTTTAATATAACCAAAAAGTTTTTTTTAGCGGTAGGCACTGTACCAAGGAAAAACATTGAAAGAGTTATTGATGCATTTAAAAAGACCAAACGTGATATTGATTTTCAACTTGTGATTGTTGGTGGGGCTCCTCGAGCGATAAAATCGGACGAAGATATTATTTTCACAGGATTTATAGATAAGTCTGATTTAATTTCCCTGTATTCATCATCTGAAGCTTTGATCTACCCTTCGCTTTATGAGGGTTTTGGGTTGCCAATCCTTGAAGCGTTAAAATGTGGGACAAGGGTTGTTACAAGCCGAATAGGAGCTCTTGCAGAATTGGGAAGAGACCACTGTGTTTTAGTTGACCCATTTAGTGTTGAGTCAATTAGAGATGGTATGTTAAAAGTGATTGGTAAGAAGTTTAATGATGATAAAATTAAGAATTTTCTGAAGAGATATTCGTGGGAAAGGACTGCAAGATTAACTCTTAGGGTCTATCACGAAGTGCAAAGTAATTAATACTATGTACATAGGTATTGACGCAAATGAAGCGAATGTAAAAGATAGGGTAGGAGTAAACCAGTATGCTTTCGAGATCTTGTGGGGATTATATAGACTAAATAAGAAACTTAAGTCAAAGGTTTATTACCAGCTCTATTTGCGCAGCGATCCTATCGAAGAGTTACCGCGGGAAGATCCTTATTGGAAATACATAATAATTAGAGGAGGCAAACTTTGGGTTCTATCAAGACTTGCTCCAAGAATAGCTTTTAATAATAAACTTGATGTTTTTTTCTCCCCCCATCATTATCTTCCGCCTATTTCAATAGCTCCAAAAGTGTGTGCAATTCATGATCTTGGTTATCTCAAATTTTCGGATCAATTTAAAAAATATGATTTTTGGCAGCTTAAGTACTGGAGTGCTATTTCCATATATGTATCAAAATGTATCATTACATTTTCTAATTCTTCTAAAGATGACATTGTACGACACTATAAAATAAGCCCCGACAAAATTGATGTAATTTATCACGGATATGACAAGAGAATGTACAATAGAAAAATTGATAGGCACGTTGTGCGACATATAAGAGAGAAGTATAACTTGCCAGACGATTATATTCTTTTTTTAGGAACTCTAAAGCCTAGTAAAAATGTTATTGGGTTGTTGAAAGCCTTTGCAAAAGTCAGAGAAAAGTTCCCAAACTATAGGCTTGTTATTTCTGGTCGCAAGGGGTGGCTATTCGATGACATATTTTCAGTATTAAAGGAATTGGATCTTAATGGACATGTGGTGTTTACAGATTTTGTTGAAGAAGCAGATAAGCCAGCACTAATAGCTGGATCAAGGGTATTTGTCATTCCTTCTTTCTGGGAAGGCTTTGGCATGGATATAGTAACGTCTTTTGCTTGTGGGGTCCCTGTTGTTGGGTCTAATGCTGGGTCGATTCCCGAAGTGGGAGGGGATGCGGTGTTGCTTTGCGATCCTTATTCTATTGATGATATAGCTGACAAAATCCAATATGTTCTGAAAATGAATTCTAAGGAGTATAATATTCTTAGTCAGAAGTGCATAAAGAGGGCAAAAGAGTTTTCCTGGGAAAAAAGTGCACTAATGACACTTAAAACCCTAAGAAAAGCATCAAAATGATGTACTCCGAAAATATTCACATCTCTAAGGCGGGAATTTACTTTACTGATAAGCATGGCAACAGATTGTCATTTTTTCAAGCGATGAATAAGGCAATAAACAGGTTCAAAAATTGGATTATTGACTTTGAGCTTTTTCTAATTCATTTTATTAGCTTTTGTGTACCGTCACACTTTATTAGAAAGTCAATTTTTAGATTGGCAGGTGTGAAGATAGGGAAGGGATCCAGTATCCATTTAGGTGCGCGATTTTTCAATCCGGCTGGAGTTGTGATTGGTGAGGATTCAGTTATTGGTGATAATGCGTTCCTCGATGGGCGGGCAAAACTAGTTATTGGGGATCATGTTGATATAGCATCGCAAGTGTTGATCTATAATTCTGAGCATGATCTGGAGAGTGATACCTTTTCAGCGATAGAACAACCTGTCACAATAGAGGACTATGTGTTTGTTGGTCCGCGGGCAATTATATTGCCTGGAGTAAGGATCGGGAAGGGGGCTGTTGTAGCAGCGGGGGCAGTTGTGACTAAGGACGTTGAGCCTTTCAAGATTGTTGCCGGAATTCCAGCAAAGGTAATAGGTGAGCGCAAGAATAAAAACCCGAGATATAGATTAGGCAGACCTAGACTTTTCCAATAATTGTGAAAAAAAACTTCAGCCGGAAAATTCCTTTGTTTAGAATTATCTTTGCCGCGTTTTCCCTTTCTTTTGTCTATTACCTTCTGATTCCAATAAGTCAGTTTCCGCAAAAAGGAGGTGATTTTGTTGTCTCGACAGAACCTGCAGATATTGAGTCAGTAAACAGGCGTGGTTATTTTACTGATATGACTAGGTCAGAAGTAATTAATCATTACTCCGACCAATTTTCCTTAGTGTTGTTTGGATTTGTCCGAACATCGCCGCTTAGGTTGAATTATCCGCCTGAAGAAGCTCGAGTGCTGATCCGTGACCAGACAAGGAGTACATTTCTTGAAGAATTGGTATTTCCCTTTCGTGAATCTTTATATATCAATGGGTTTGAGCCGAAGGATGATAAAGATGCGATTATTATAGATGGGAAAAGATATAGGCAGAAAGTTATAGTTAAGCATGTTGAAAGCAGTGTATTGGGAAGAGTCTCCCTGGGGATAGCAAGCGTGATTTTGTTATATTTCCTTGTGATTAGGATTCTTGGGGACATGGGGAAATTTTTTGCCATTAAAAAATGATTGATATTAGTGTCATCATAATAAACTTTAATACAGCAGATCTCACGGCAAAATGTGTAAGTTTATTTAGCAAGGAGCTTAGAGATATTAGCCACGAAATGATTGTTATAGATAATGGATCTAGGCGTTCAGATGTTTCCAAACTTAGGTCAAAGCTTTCAAAAAGGAAGGGTCTAGTGTTTGTCGAAAATAGATACAATTATGGTTTTGCAAAGGCTAATAATATTGGGTTACAGCATTCAACTGGCAGGTATGTCCTGTTTCTTAATTCGGATACTCTTCCAGATAAGGTCAATTTTAGGGAAATTATTTCTTGGCTAGATGAAAATCCAGATGTTGGTGCAATGGGCTGTATGTTGAAAAATCAAGACGGGTCAATTCAGGGAAATGGGGGTTATTTTCCAGAGCTTATGAAAGTAGCCTTGTGGATGTTGTTTATAGATGATATTCCCTTTCTAGACAATATAGTTAAACCGTTTCATCCTCACCATCCTAAATCTTTTGTAGCTAATAACAGGTTTTACAGTAAAAAGCGTGAAGTGGATTGGATAACAGGTGCATTTTTGATTGCTCGAAGAGAGGCAATTGGCAATGGTTTTGACGAGGATTATTTTATGTATGGTGAGGATGTTGATCTTTGCAAAAATATCAAAGACAAAGGCTATAGGGTCATTTATAATCCAAAGTGGAGCATAATACATCTTGGTGGAAAAAGTAGTAGCAGCTCCTACCCTATTATTGCAGAGTTCAACTCGCTTAAGTTATATTACAAAAAGCACAAAGGCGGTTTTGAGCTATTCCTTTTACTAATGTTGTTGAGATTGGGAATATTAATGAGATATCTGTTGTTTATCTTTACTAGGAAGGAGGCTCTCAGCAGGGCATATGCGCAAGCACTACGAGAAGTTTGAAAGTTTGCTTAAATACTTAGTTGCGGCAATATTGATTGCTGTTCCTCTCTATCCAAAATTTCCATTTATTAGAATTCCTTCCACATTTGTCTCGATCAGGCTTGAGGATCTTCTTCTTCTTGTGTCTTTTGCTGTTTTTGTGGTCACTATCTATATTGGAGGGCACATTAGGAAAGTGATTTTCAACCCTATTTTTGGTGTAGTAATTTTCTATTTACTTGTGGGACTAGTCTCTCTAATAAGCGCTATTTTTGTTACGAAAACTGTGACACCGCATATAGCACTGCTTCATTGGTTAAGGAGAATTGAGTATTTGATACCTTTTTTCCTGGGTTATTATGTTATTTTAAGGGATAAGAGAAGAATTGATTATTATCTTATCGTCTTGGCTTTTGTTGTCTTTTTAATTTTTCTATATGGGATAGGCCAGCGTTATTTGCAGTGGCCGATAGTTATAACCCAAAATGAGGAATATTCAAAAGGAATAGCACTTCGTTGGATACCTGGCAGCCATATTAATTCTACCTTTGCCGGTCATTATGATTTGGCTACGTTTTTAGTGGTTATTATCCCTCTTAGTATAAGTCTATTTTATGTTGTTAAGGGAACACTGCTTAAGGCTTTACTCTTGATTGATTTTTTAGGCGGTTTATGGCTATTGGTTAGCTCTGCATCTAGGATCTCCTTTTTTTCATATTTGGTTTCTTTATCTTTAGTGTTTCTCCTGACTAAAAATGTTAAGAAAATGCCTCTTGTAATAATTGTAAGTCTTGTCTTTACGCTCTTTTCAGCAAATCTAATTTCCCGTTATGCAAGGATAATTGAAGTGGTTTCAGACAAGATAAGCAGTTCTGTTTTGCACCAGGCTTATGCATATTCTGATACCCTAACTAAGGATGTCCCTAAGGCGATTACTGAGGAGAAAGATAATGTTCTGGAGGATAGATCAACAAACATTAGGCTTAATGTAGAATGGCCTCGTGCGATACGTGCGTTTCTTAAAAATCCACTTTTGGGAACTGGTTACTCCTCAATAACGCTAGCAACTGATAATGATTATTTAAGGCTAATTGGAGAAACTGGACTTTTGGGATTTGTAGCATTTCTTCACATTTTTTTGAGGTTGGGTCTAGCCTTTTATAAATGGATTGCCAGTAATAAAGAAGGTATGGATATGGTTAGGGTTACTATCTGTAGCATAATTGGGTCATCTTTTGGGGTTTTTACAAATGCTTTCTTCATTGATGTTTTTGAAGCTTCTAAATTTGCTATAATTTTTTGGTTGCTGGTGGGATTTTCATACGGTCTTGTGAAATATGATGAATAATTTTTTTACCCTCGTTAGAAAGATATACTATAACGAGTATTTAATTTTAACATTTCTGATATTATTTGGTTTTTTGGTTAGACTATATAAAATTAATTCTCCAGTTGCTGATTGGCACTCTTTTCGTCAGGCTGATACTGCTTCTGTGTCAAGAGAGTACGTAAAAAATGGGATCAATTTGTTGATTCCTAAATATCACGATGTTTCAAGAGTCCAAAGTGGCATGTTTAATCCTCATGGGTATCGTTTTGTTGAATTTCCAATTTACAATGCAATTCACGCTATCCTTTTCAAAATCTTTGGCTTTTTAAGCTTTGAGGTTTGGGGAAGGCTTGTCTCGATTGTTGCCTCAATGGTCAGCGGAATTGCAATTTATCTTCTAGGAAAGAGGATGTATGGGAGAGATTTTGCACTTATCTCAGCTTTTCTTTTTTATTTTTTACCATTTAATATATTTTTTTCTAGGACCATACTTCCTGAGCCTCTGTCTATCATGTTTTCCGTTCTTTCTTTGTACTATTTATATGAGTATGTGAAGTGGGGTAATCCAAGAAGTCTTGTGATCTCTGCAGTTTTGGTCAGTCTTGGGATATTGGTTAAGCCGTATAGCATTTTTTATACAGCACCCGCAATTTATTTTTTATGGAAAAGGGATAAAGTAAAAGCAATCCTGAGGTGGGAGGTAGTAGTTTACTTTCTAGTCATTTTTTTACCGTTTTTTGCATGGAGAGTGTGGATGAGTCAATTTCCGGAGGGAATTCCTTTTTGGCGATGGACTTTCAATGGAGATGGGATAAGATTTAAGCCAGCTTTTTGGAATTGGATTTTCGGGCAACGGATTGGCAACCTAATCCTGGGTTCTACTATGATGCTTCCACTAGGAATGGGGATAATTAGCATCAACAAAAGAAAGGATTTCTTCTTATGGACTTTTTTGTTTGGGCTATTTGCCTATCTTTGCATCTTTGCGACTGCAAATGTAAGGCATGACTATTACCAAGCGATCATCATTCCTGGAGTGTGCTTTCTGGTGGCTAAAGGTCTTATTGTGACCTACTCATTGGTAAGGCTTTCTAAAAGATGGGTATTTTTTGTATTGACTGTTTCTGTTGTGATGGGGCTTCTTATAAGCGCATTTCAGGTCAAAGAGTTTTATAAAATAAACAGGCCTGAGATAATAGAGGCTGGTAAGGCGGTTGATCGTCTTACTCCAAAAGATGCGGTGGTAATAGCAAATTACAATGGGGATACAGCGTTTTTATATCAGACAAACAGGCGTGGCTGGCCAGTAGTAGAATTGCCTATAGATGAGTTAATTCAAGAAGGAGCACAATTTTATGTTTCTGTTGATTATAACGATCAGACAAATGAGTTTATGAAGAAATTTGAGACAGTTTATAGAACAGATGATTTTGTAATTTTAAATCTTCTTAAGAGGATATGAAAGTGCTAATGCTTGTCCCATATTTGCCCACCATCACAATGAGTGGCGGACAGACTCGTTGGTATAACATCATCAAATACCTTGCGAAAAAACACGACATAACGCTTTTTTCGCTTATAAAGGATGATTCTGAAAAAAAATTTATTCCTGAGCTGGAAAAATATTGCAAAAAGGTAAAAGTTTTCAGCCGTCCGCGCCATCCTTGGACATTGCGTAATATTTTACTTTCTGTCTTTGGACCATATCCATTATTGGTAATTAGAAATCAGTCACTTGAGGAGAAGCAGGCTATTCGCGAGGAACTGAAGAAGGAGAAATATGATCTTATACATGCTGAGACATTCTACGTGATGCCACATCTACCAAAGACCAAAGTACCAACGATTTTGGTTGAGCAAACAATATGGCATGATGTGTACAAGCATTATGTTGATAGTACTGTGCCTTTTATCCTTAGGCCTTTCTTTCTGCAAGATGTGGCCAAGATTAAATTTTGGGAGAGGTATTATTGGAATAAGGCTGATAGATTGTTTAGTGTTTCGGAAGAAGATCGCAAGGCGATGTTAAAACTGGTTTCAAAAAAGAAGGTAGGGATAATACCTAATGGAGTTGATACGGGATATTACTCGCAGGTCAAATATCGCAAGATCATGCCGCCGCGAATATTGTATGGAGTTACGAACTTCGAGTGGCTGCAAAATCAAGAAGCAACTGAGATATTAGTCAATAGAGTTTGGCCAATTATCCAAAAAAAATTTCCCAATTCAAAAGTTTGGATAGTTGGTAGAAAAATTCCGGAGTGGGTGAAAAGGAAAGCCGGAAAAGGAGAGATCGAAGTTACAGAGAATATAGCTGACGCTAGGGAAGCTTATCATAAAGCTACAGTTATGGTTGCTCCAATTATGGGATCGGGAGGAACTAGACTTAAGGTACTTGAAGCAATGGCTTCTGGGCTTCCAGTAGTGTCAACAAGCAGTGGGGTCGCAGGGTTAGGTCTTACTGACGGGGAAAATGTTATGATTGCCAATTCTGAAGAAATGTTAGCTGAAAAGGCCATCACGCTTCTCAGGGACAGACGTCTTGCCCAAAAGATAGGACTCTCGGGTAAAAGGCATGTTCAAAAATATTTTGATTGGAAAAGTATAGTTAAACTCCATGACCCGGTTTATATTGAATTAGCTACACGATGACAAATAATCCAGCACTATCGATAATTGTCCTGAGTTACAATACCAAGGAATTGTTAAAGCAGTGTCTTCTTTCTTTGGAAAGGCTAAGAAGAGAGGTAAAATTTGAACTCATTGTTCCCGACAATGGTTCTACAGATGGAAGCCCGGAGATGGTTGAAGTTGAATTCCCCTGGGTTAAAAAGGTGATAAGGATCGGAAGGAATATCGGTTTTGCGGCAGGAAACAACCGAGCAAAGAAGTGCGTTGAGGGAGAGTTTGTCTTATTTTTGAACTCTGATACGATTGTCTCAGAAGGCACGTTAAAGGATACAGTTGGCTATCTCAAAAGACATCCTGATGTGGGGGCATTGACATGTAAAATTCTTCTTCCGAATGGAAAACTTGATAAGGATGCTAGAAGGTCGTTCATTACTCCGTGGGTCGGTTTTACACATCTCATTCTTAGATTAGATCGGATATTCCCAAACTCCAGGATTTTTGCACCTTATTGGTATGGGTCGATTTCTCCTGATATTGAACACGATGTAGATGTTATTCAGGGAGCTTTCTTTTTGACAAGAAGGTCTATTCTTGATGAGGTAGGCTGGTTTGATGAGGATTATTTTTTGGATGGGGAAGATATTGACCTGTGTTGGAAGATAAAGGAAAAAGGGTGGAGGATTATCTATTATCCGAAGGTCTCGATAATACATTTCAAGGGTGCGTCGAAAGGTAAAAGAGGTCACCAAACAAATAGAAGGATTCCTTTTGAACAAAGACTAAAGTTTAGGATGGCTGGTGTGGATTCGATGGAGCTTTTTTATAGAAAGAGGCTTTGGAAGAAATACCCATTGCTTTTTAACTATATTGTAATCTTTGGTATTAAACTGCTAAAGGGTGGTAGGTACTTAGAAACATTAGTTTTTGGATAAAAATGAAAATACTGATTGATGCAAGAATGTATGGGTTGGAATATACGGGCGTAGGTCGTTACGTGATGAACTTGGTAAAAGAGATCCAAAAGAATGATTCTCAAAATGATTACATAATTCTTCTTCGTCCAAAATATTTCCGTCAACTAAAGCTTGCTAAAAATTTTAAGAAAGTAGTTGCTGATTTTGGGATTTATTCTATTAGGGAGCAGATAGGAATGCCTCTTATTTTTTTTAGAGAAAGACCGGATATTACTCATTTTGTCCACTTTAACGTTCCACTTTTTTTCCCGGGGAAGTTTGTAGTGACATTACATGATATGACTACCCACAAGACAACTTCTGAAGGAACAAACCTTCCGTTAATATTTTTTTTGGCTAAAAAGGCAGTTTACAAGTTACTGTTCAAGGTAGCAGTGAAAAGAAGTGTGAAAGTGATTGTTCCTACTCAAAGTGTCAAGGAAGAAATTTGCAATTATTATAAGATTGATAGAGAGAAAGCCGTTGTTATATATCAAGGTCTTGATAGGTCCTTTTTGGGCAAAACCAGAAAAGAAGATAAGATTCTTAAAAAACATCGTCTTAAAAAAAGCAAGTATTTGGTCCATGTTGGCAATATATTTCCTCATAAAAATATTAAAAGGCTGATTGATGCCTTAGATGTCTTAAGGAATGAAAAAATTTCAATTAAGTTGGTATTGGTGACCAAGAAGAACAATTTTTTTTTGAGGACCCGTGATTATATTAGAGAAAAAGATCTTGGGAAACAAATTGTAGTATTTGGTTTTTTGACCGATCAGCAACTGAAATCACTGTATTATTATTCCCTGGGATATATTTACCCGTCCTACTCCGAGGGTTTTGGGCTGCAGGGACTGGAGGCCTTGGCTTCGGGTGCAAAATTATTAGCTTCGGATATACCTGTATTCCGTGAGGTATATGGGAATTGTGCTTTCTACTTTGACCCAATGAACCCTTATTCTATAGCAACAGCTATTAAAGAAGCAGTAAATATGCCACCCAAGGAAGGCGTTTATGATTTGTTAAAAAAGTACTCTTGGACAAAAACTGCGATCAACACGATCGAAGTTTACACAAAATGTTGATCTTCATAAGAGGGTGTTTTTTTGCAGTTTTTTGCTCGTAGGTAAGTTTTTGCTATAATGCTTTAGCGTTATGATACCTGTAATAATTTGTGGTGGTTTTGGGACTAAGCTATGGCCGATTAGCCGCCAGCATAGACCAAAACATTTTTTACCACTTATTAACTCGAAATCTTTATTTCAACTTAATTATGAAGCTTTAAGAATTCATTTTGCCCCCTCTGAGATTTTCGTCTCGACCAACAAAGACCATATGAACATTGCTAAGCAGCAGGTGCCGGAAATACCTGATGAAAATTTTATCCTAGAACCTGAGATGAGAAATCAAGGGCCAGCTACTGGTCTGGTGGCTGCTTTTTTATACAAAAGAGGCCTCAAAGACGAGCCGTTTATGTTGGTTCAGGTTGATGTACTCAGAGAGCCTGCGGATAGTTTTATCAAGATGATGTTGGATTGCGACAAAATCGCAAGGAAGGAAAAAAAGTATATAACTGGAGGGATTAGAACAGATTCTCCTGTATTTGGAGTTGACTATCTTGTTAAAGGGAAAAAAGTTTCAGATGAAGGGTCTGTTAGCATATTTGAAGTTGACAGATTTGTATGGCGAAGCAGTTTGCAAGAGACTCAGGATTTGATTAAACAAGAGAGTGTTCTTATACATGCAAATCACACTTGTATGACCCCCAACGGGCTTCTTGATATGCTGCGGAAGTATAAGCCAGATTGGTATGCACCTTTGGAAAACTATATCAACGGATCTCCTCTGGAGAGTGAATACTTGAAAATGCCGCCAGGGCCCTTGGAAGATGTTACTCAGAATGTGCATGAAGATGGCGAATCATTAGTTGTAGAACTGCCTTTTAAATGGACCGATTTTGGTACATTTCTTTCAATCGACAAGTATCTGAAAGAAAACAAGATCTATAAAGTGTCAGAAAATATAATAGATTTTGATGGAAATGATAATTTTGTTATGCTTGACGATAGTAACAAAGTGGTAGCTTTGGTTGGGGTTGACAATTTAGTTGTTGTTGATACAGGAGATGCTTTGCTGGTCTGCGATAAGTCTGAATCTGGGAAGGTTGGGGAAGTACTAAAGATAGTTAAATCAAGAAATTTATCCTTGACTTGATTGAATATAGAAAAAATGTATAAAGAGCTGATGGTTTTTGAAAAAATAGTATAATTCGCCTGCCCGTCTATGTTTTACGACATTGTAAAAAGGTTAATTGATATTTTCGGGTCACTTTTTCTTCTTGTCTTATTTTCCCCTGTTATGCTTGTTGTGGCAATTATAATTAAAGTGACTTCACCGGGACCGATTTTGGTTGAGACCTCTAATTCCCATATGCTTCGGGTTGGGAAGGGTGGAAAGGAATTCCGGCTTTTTAAGTTTAGATCAATGATGGTTGGTGCAGATAAGTTAGAGAAAAGTGATCCCAGGTACCGTCACGTCTATGTTGAGAAGCATACGAGTGGCACATATAAAGTCAGAAATGACACAAGAGTTACTCCTATTGGAAAGTTTATACGTAAACACTCAATTGATGAGATACCTCAACTTATAAATGTGCTTAGAGGTGAGATGAGCATTGTTGGACCAAGGCCATATCTTAGAGAAGAATTAGAGGAACAGCAAAGGAAATTTCCCGGTACGGAAAAGTATGTCAAGGAAGCATTGAAGGTCAAGCCAGGCATTACAGGCTATTGGCAGGTTAGTGGAAGAAGTGATGTGGCATTTGACAAGAGGATACAAATGGATGCCTATTATGCTAGAAAACGCTCTATTATTTTTGATATACTCATTCTTTTGAAAACTCCTTGGGTGATGATTTCAGGCAAGGGGGCTGTTTAGAATATGCAAGATTCTATTCCTAAAATTGGTCTAGGTGAAGACAGTGGAGGCTCAAGGGTCACTTCCAATGATGAGGTCTTGATTCCTCAAATAGTTCCGTCTGGGAGGGATACCAATCATGATGGTGGCGGAGGAAAGAAAAGTGCATCCAAGAAGTGGAGGATGAGGCGGCTTCTATTTATTTCTAGTTTAATCACACTTCTTTCAATTATCTTTGTGGTTGCATTTTTATCTTTTGGGGTTTACAAAAAGGCTTTATTTGTAAAATCCTCAGTTGACCTTCTTGTGTCTATTGCCAAAGAGCAAGACCTGGAAAAAATAAAAACTCAGTTGGGTAAGACAAGGGAGGAGGTAATTGGGCTTAAGAAATCATATTCTTACATCTCTTTTTTGAGATTTGTCCCTCTGATCGGGAGGTATATAGATGATGGCAGACATGCGATCGAAGCCTCTCTTTATGGGATAGATGCAGCTGAAGTAGTTATAAAAGCAGTCGAACCTTATGCTGATATAATTGGGTTTTCTTCTTTGTCATCTCAGGCTAAGAGTGGAGAAGAAACGACTCAAGATAGGATTGATTTTATTGTGAAGACAATCCCCGATCTCATTCCGGTATCTGATCAGCTGATTGCTAAATTAGATCTAATTGACAGGGAGCTTTCTTATATTGACCCCCAAATCTACCCCGAGAAGTTTCAAGATATTGAGGTTAGAAACAATTTAGTTAAATTATTTGATATGTTCCAGACGGCCTCATCTTTTGTGAAGAATGGGAAGCCGCTTTTGGAAATAGCGTCATACCTTATTGGAATAGGAGAGGAGAGGACATATCTTGTACTTTTTCAGAACGATAAGGAGCTGAGGCCAACAGGGGGATTTTTGACAGCGTACTCTATTGCAAGAGTGAAGGATGGCAAGTTTGATCCTGTAGTTTCCAGCGACATATATTCGCTTGATAAGAATTATCGTCCCTCGATTGCCGCGCCGAGAGTTTTTGCTGAGCTTCTGAAAGGAATTTATATTGGTAACAATAAATTTAGATTGAGAGATATGAACTGGAGTCCTGACTTTGGAATCTCGATGAAAACTTTTTCTTCTGAGGTGTCCAAGGTTGGGATGGATGATATTGATGGAATAATTGCTGTGGATACCCAGCTTTTGGTAAATATACTTGAGGTTATAGGTCCAATTGGGGTTCCCGGCTATGGCAATTTCAGTACTGAAATTGTACCGGAGTGTAAATGTCCCCAGGTAATTTACGAGCTTGAAAGTTTTGCTGATCAAGAAGGGGCGATTGTTTGGAGCGAAAATGAACCGGGTAAAATTGTTTATGCCCCTCCCAATTATGATAACAGGAAAAAGATAATAGGTCCTCTTATGAATTCAATTCTTTCTAATACATTGGGACAGCCGAAAGATAAACTACCTAGGTTATTTGAAGCGGCAATTAGATCGGTAGCTGAAAAGCATGTTTTGGTTTTTATTTTGGATGATGAAATGCAAAAAGCCGTGAATGGCTTTGGATTGGGTGGAGATATTAAGGAGTATGATGGAGACTATTTGCACATCAACGATGCAAACCTTGGAGGAAGAAAATCAAATTTATATGTTGTTCAAGATGTGGTGCAGGACATTAAGATTTCAAAGGATGGGAGTGTAGAGAAAATTCTTGAGATTACTTACAAAAACCCAGAGAAACAAGATGGATGGTTGAATTCAATTCTCCCCAACCATGTAAGAATTTATGTACCAAAAGGAAGCGAGCTTTTGAGTTTCGATGGTGCTGAAAAAGTAGAAAGTCCTTATGAAGAGCTGGAAAAAACTGTTTTTGCTGGCTCATTTCACTTGCGGCCCCAAGGGGTGGCAAAATTGACATTGAGGTATAAGCTTCCGATAAAAGTGACCGATTATTATAGGCTTTTGATTCAGAAGCAACCAGGGAAAGATAAACCTAGGTATAGCTTGACCGTTGGAAAAAAGTCTGAAGAATTTTATCTTTCAACTGACAAAGAAATAAAAATTAAGATTTAGCCCGTTGAAATGGCCTTACGAAACTACATTTGTGATGGGATTGTCCTTTCACGCATAAATTATTCCGAGGCAGATAGGATAGTTAAAATTTTTAGCAGAGAGCATGGTAAGATTACCCTTCTAGCGAAGGGAGTGAGAAGGCCGAAGAGCAGGAAAAGAAGTGCTCTTGAGATTTTCTGTCATTCTAGGTTTTTAGTTGCCAAATCAAAGGGGTTAGATCTACTTAGAGAGGTAGAGCCAATTGAAGTATTTATTCCAACTCGAAAAAGCTTGGCAAGAGCATCGCTTGCATATTTTTTCATCGAAGTTATTGACAAATTTATGCATGAAGGTGAAAGGAATGAATACATTTTTGACCTTCTGCTTAACTATCTCAGGAAAGTTCAGAGTAACATTGGATTGAAGAAGATTCGTAAGGAGTTTATCTATGATGTACTTGTCGCGCTTGGATTTTGGCCGGCTGGAAGACCGATGGAGTATGAGGAAGCGGTTCTTGAGGATGTACTAAGCCAGAGCATCAATACAATTAGGGTTGGAAAGTCTATCTTTTCAAACAAATAACTTTTTTGTGCTAGAATTTGCTATGTCTGCGTTAAGTTTGGTCAGATGTCCAAAATGCAATCACGAATTTGAGGTAACCGATGCCATCAGGCATCAAATTGAGGAGAGTATTCGTACGTCTATTACAAAGCAGATTGAGGAGGAATATAAAGAGAAATTGCAATCGCGTCTTGAGGAGGAGGAACGCAAGGCAAAGTTATTACTTAAGAGAGAACAAGAAATTCAAAAAGAAAAGGAAATGATAGAAAGGGCAAGGAAGTCCCTTGATGACGAGTTAGCAAAGAGGCTAGCTGATGAAAAAAAAGCAATTGAGGCAAAGATTCTTGAACAGATTACTGAAGAGCATAAGCTAAAGGATTTAGAAAAGGACAAGAAAATATCTGATCTGATGGAAGCTTTGGAGAAGGCAAGGAGAAAAGCTTCACAAGGATCGCAGCAAATTCAAGGGGAAGTGATGGAGCTTGAGATTGAAGATCTTCTAAGAAGGGAATTTACAGATGACAAGATAGAAGAAGTCAAGAAAGGGCAAAGAGGAGCTGATATTATCCAGAGAGTGATTGACAAAAAAGGCCGGCATTGTGGAACAATTCTTTGGGAATCCAAAAATGCTCAATGGAGTAATTCGTGGATTTCAAAGCTTCGTGATGACCAAAGGCAGGCAAAGGCGGAGCTTGCGGTCCTTGTTGTTGAGGATGCCCCTGAATGGTTGGATACCTTTGTCTACAGGGATAGGGTATGGATTACAAAAAGGCGTTTTGTCTTGGCAATCGCTACGGCTTTGAGGTTTGACCTTATTCATATTTATTTCGAAAGATCTGCACACATTGGCAAGAATGATAAAAAGGAAGTACTCTATCAGTATTTGACAGGGAATGAGTTTAGACAACGTATAGAAGCAATTGTAGATTCGTTTACTCTCCTTAGTGAGGGAATAGAAAGGGAGAAGAGGTTTTTTAATATAAAGTGGGCAAGGGAAGAAAAGGAAATTAGGAAAATCATTGATAATACTTACGGGATGTGGGGAGAATTGCAGGCAGTTACAAATAGTAGTCTACCGGCGATAAAGAATTTGGAACTTGAGAGCGGGGAAGAATAGGTTGGATTATTTGTTGTTTCAATTGTAGAATACAAAGGTAAATGGATATAGTTGAAAAAATTGCCAGTTTGGCTAAGAGAAGAGGGTTTGTATACCCCGGAAGCGAAATCTATGGCGGGTTGGCTAACACCTATGATTTTGGGCCGTTGGGGACGATGCTTAAGAAGAATATTTCTGATACCTGGTGGCATTTTTTTGTTGAATCAAGAGACGATATACACCCGATAGAATCAAGCATCCTTATGAGTCCTAAGGTTTGGGAAGCCTCGGGTCATACCAAGAATTTCACAAATGTGATGATCGATTGTAAAAACTGTCGCTACCGTACACGGACCGATCATTTGATTGAAGACTCGATTAAGAAGTCTGTAGAAGGATTGTCACCGTCAGAGCTTGACGAGATAGTTGCTAAAAACAAAATAACCTGTCCCAAATGCGGTGGAAAAGATTGGACACAAAGCCGTAATTTTAACCAGCTATTTGAGACAAGTGTTGGAATAATAACTGAAGGAAAATCTACTGTTTACCTAAGGGGAGAAAATGCTCAGGGGATGTTTGTAAACTTTTCAAATGTTATTAATTCAATTCATCCAAAGCTTCCGTTCGGACTGGCTCAGATTGGAAAAGCGTTTAGGAATGAGATAACAATGGGTAAATTTACCTTTAGGACGTTGGAATTTGATCTTGCAGAGTTTGAATATTTTGTCCCAGAAGACAAGTGGATGGAATACTTTGAATATTGGAAAGATCAGGTCCAGCAATTTGCTGAGATGATTGGTATAAGAAAAAGTAGCTTACGATGGAGGGCACATACAAAAGAAGAGCTAGCTCATTATTCGAAAAGGACTGAGGATTTGGAATATAGGTTGCCTTGGGGTTATAAGGAGCTATACGCTGTGGCTTATAGGACAGATTTTGATCTAAGGAATCATATGCAGAAGTCTGGAAAGGATATGAGGTATTTTGATCCTGAGAGTGGGGAACGTTTTATTCCTCATGTTATAGAACCAACTTTTGGGATTAGTCGTACACTGACAATCATTCTTATAGATTCTTTTCATGAAGATGACAAGAGGAATAGAGTAGTATTGCGATTGCCCATAAAGCTTGCACCAATTAAGGCTGCTGTTTTTCCTCTTCTGGCAAATAAAGAAAATCTTGTGACTAAGGCAAGAAGAATATATGAGGAACTAAGAAAAGGATTTATGGTTGCTTATGACGAGCGAGGAAATATTGGAAAACGATACTTTTCGCAAGATGAAATTGGTACACCATACTGTATAACCGTCGATTATCAGACTCTAGAGGATGATACGGTGACAATTCGCGACAGGGACACGGTGGCTCAGCAAAGAGTGAGTGTTGGAAAATTATCTAGTTGGCTGTCTTTGAAATTAAAATAGATTTTGGTACCATTTAATAGAGAGGCTATCCAATTTAGCTGAATTTTGACATAATTAGCATTTAAGGCTTATGAAGAAGTTTATGCCTATTTTTATATTTTGTTTGGGTGTAGTAGCAATTGTAGCTGTCTATTTTGTTTTTAGACCCAAAGCTGTGGTTAAAAGTGACGATGGTCAAGATCTCATGAAGCTGAGTCTACAGGAGTTGCCCATCATATCACTTACTCCTACGTCTGATGGGCATTATCTTGATCTGAAAGTTGAAAAAATCAAGATCAATAAAGCAGTATATATGGACTTTCAGTTTCTGTACGAGGTTCCAGGAAAGGTAGCACAAGGAAGTTCTGGGGATAATATTGATATAACTAGTGGGTCTTATAAGACCAGTATTCTTTTGGGCTCAGAATCCTCTGGAAAATTTCGTTACGATGAAGGTGTAGAAAAGGGTGGCCTTACTTTGTGGTTTCGCGATAAGGATAAAAAACTGCTAGCGAAGCTTGAGACAGACTTTGTAATGAAGAAGGGGGCTAACGAGATAGTTTCTTCTGATGGCGTTTTCAAGTATATGCCTCGCGAAAGCAAAAACTTCTTTGTTGTTATGGAGACGTTGGGAATACCCGATGGATACCCGTTTGACCCGATGAAGATCATAGGTCCCTATGGGGTATTTTCGTCTTCTGACGATAATGGTCAGGGCATATTTGAAGATGGTAAGGTATACGTCTACGATCAAGGTTGGAGTGAATCTAGCAAAGGCCTTGGAATCTATGCACTTCTAAAGTAGTCTTCTTTAACTGACATATTTTAGATATCTTATTCGGGTATTCTTTGACTTGACTTGCTTTCTAAAATATATCAGAATGGTTAAAAGTGGAATAAAGTGGTGAATAATTATGCTTCTTGGACAATATCAAACAAAATTAGACGAGAAGGGAAGATGTCCTGTCCCGGCAAAATTTAGGAGAGAACTTAAGAATGTTTGTGTTGTGGCAAAGTGGTATGAGGGATGCTTAGTAATTGTCTCAAAAGATAATTGGACAGGAATTTTAGATAGACTTACCGCAAAGAGTGAATTTATTACCAGCCCTGTGAGGGATACTGATAGGTTTATAATGGGTTCTGCTTTCGAGGTTGAATTAGATGGCCAAGGAAGATTTGTGATTCCTAAGATCTTGCGCGATTACGGGGGTCTTAGTGAGAATGTTGTGTTTGTTGGTTTGGGCGATAGGGCTGAAATTTGGAACAGTGAGAGGTGGCAAAAGAAGGAAGAGGAAATAAGTCAGGTTGCCGAGAAGTTAATTGAAAAGATTGCAAAACAAAAATCTGGGCATGAAGGTTGAAAAATACCATGAGCCTGTTTTGTTATCGGAGGCATTGGAATATTTAGATATAGAGTATTTGGCACGTTTACATGGCACTTGGGTTTTAGATGCTACAGTTGGATTTGCCGGACATACTATTGAGATTGCAAAAAGAGGGGTGAATGTCGTGGGAATTGATGCTGACCCCGAGGTCATAAAGATAGCAGAAGCGAGAGTAAGACAAGCCTGCCCTGCTTCCAAAGGTTTTGGAAGCATTTTGCTTGCTAATGCTAACTTTAGGGATATAGATGCGGTTCTTAAGTATCATCGTATTGAAAGTGTGGATGGAGTGCTTTTTGATTTGGGTGTTTCGTCTTTTCATTTTGAGGAGAGAGATCGAGGTTTTTCCTTTAGGTACCATGACGCACCCTTAGACATGCGGCTTAATAGAAGCACTCAGGCAGTAACGGCCGCAACGCTTCTTAACGTCCTTAGCAAATCACAGCTTGAGAGCATGTTTTCTGAAGTTGTGGGCAATCACACTGCGAGGAAATTGGCTGTAGAGATTGTAAAGCATAGGGAAGAAAAAAAATTCGCTGTAGTTGGGGATCTGATCGAGGTGGTGAGAGCAGTTGGTCTTAAATCCGGGAAAATTGATCCTGCAACTAAGGTGTTTATGGCGCTAAGGATTGCAGTGAATAGCGAGCTGGATAATCTCAACGTAGCTCTGGCAAAATCCTTCAGTTACTTGAATAAAGACGCGAGGATGGTTGTCATTTCCTTTCATTCAGGAGAAGACACTATAGTTAAGAATTTCTTTAGAAGAGTCGAAAATGAGGGGCTAGCAGAGATTATAACAAAAAAACCCGTTGTGCCAAGTGAAAAGGAGGTGGCTTTAAACCCAAAATCACGTAGTGCCAAATTAAGATGTATTAAAAAGAGAATATGTCAAGAAGAAAAACCAAATCTATAAGGATTAGCCTAAAGTTGTTGTTTGTTTTGATGCTGCTACTTTTTTCTTGCCTTCAGATTGTCTATACAATACATATTTCTTCCGGTGGGAGTAAGTTAGCTTCGCTTGAGGAGGAATACTTGGAGCTTTCCAGCAAAAATGAAGAGCTTACTCGATACATTGTCAGTAAGATGTCGTTGAATTCTCTACTTGAGAGCTCTCAAAACTTAGGTTTTTCAAAGCCCTCAAAAATTATTTATATCAGCGAATCTGATGCGTTTGCCTCTTTACGCTAGATTAGTATGAGCAAACCACGTTTTCTGGTTATATTGTTCTTTTATATTTTTATGTTTGTTTTTTCTATTGTGCGTCTTTTCTATTGGCAAGTAGTAAAAGGATCCGAATTGTCACAGACGGCATCCATGCAACATAGGAAAAGCTCTGTTATTGACGCTTCAAGAGGAGAGATATTTGCAAGAGATGGCAGTTGGCTAGTTGCCCGTGGTCAGGTTTGGAACCTTATTGCCAATCCCAAAAAATTCGCAGGGGATGCAAAGGATGTTGCCGAGAAGATAGTTGAGGTAATTTCTGTTGATAATCCCCGTCTTGCAGAAAAGAAAGAAAAAGATTCGGAGGTAGAAAGGATTAGAGAGCTGTTGGAGAGGAGAAATTTGTATTGGGTTAGCTTGGTGCCACGAATAAACGATGTCCAAAAGGAGGCAATAGAAAAACTAGACATAGAGGGGTTAGATTTTGAAAAAGAAGAATCAAGATTTTATCCAGAAGGGTCATCATCTGCCCATTTATTGGGGTTTTTAGGAAAAGATGAGTCAGGGGAGAGTGTGGGTTATTTTGGATTGGAGGGATATTATGATGAGATGCTTTCTGGTAGAAAAGGGTTTTTGTCTCAAGACGCGGATGCGCGCGGAAGTCCGATATTGTTTGGTGGATATCAAAAGCTAATTTCTCTGGATGGAATGGATATTGTTACAACAATAGATAAGTATATCCAGTTGGTTGTTGAAAAGAAGTTAAACGAAGGGGTACAAAAGTATGGGGCTAGAGCTGCTACTGCAATAGTTGCTAACCCCAAGACTGGGGAAATATATGCTATGGCATCATTCCCTAGCTTTGATCCGTCTAGATACTATCTCTTTGGGGATGAATATTTCATCAACCCAGCAATATCTCAGTCATTTGAGCCAGGATCTATTTTTAAGGTCATTGTGATGGCTTCGGCACTGGATGCAAAAGTAGTTGAGCCTGATACTGTTTGTGATATCTGTGATGGACCATTAAGGATAGATAAATACTTTATCAAGACATGGAATAATAAGTACCATCCAGGTTCAACGATGACCCAGGTGATAGTTAATTCAGATAATGTTGGAATGAGCTTTGTTGGTAGGAGATTGGGTGCAGAGAGGCTATATGATTATCTTCAGAAATTCGGTTTTGGGGTGACTACGGGCATTGATTTGCAAGGTGAATTTTCTCCCAGACTAAGGGGGAGGAATGAATGGAGGGAAATAGATGTGGCAACTGCAAGTTTTGGCCAGGGGGTAGCTGTTACTCCAATCCAGATGGTAAAGGCAGTATCAATTATTGCCAACAACGGAGTAAGTAGCAGGCCTCATGTGGTTAAAAAATTCAAAAATGACCAATGGGAGTATGAGGTAAAGACTGGAGATGGGGAGAGAGTAATATCAGAGAAGGCAGCTTCTGAGACTGTGGCAATGATGGTTGAGGCGGTCAAGAATGGTGAATCTAAATGGACCCACACTCGAGGGTTTAAGGTGGCAGGTAAAACAGGAACAGCCCAGATTCCGATCGAAGGGCACTATGATGAGGACAAGACAATCGCCAGTTTTATTGGTTTTGCTCCGTATGATGATCCAAAATTTATAATGCTTGTAACTTTGCGTGAGCCGCAGAGTTCCCCTTGGGCATCTGAAACAGCTGCCCCCTTATGGTATGCGATTGCCAAGGACCTTTTTTTATATTTTGGAATTCAGCCGGATGTTGATTAGCTATGTTAGAATAGTTGAATAGATGAATATCAAGGTTCAAGGAGGACAAGTTCTATCAGGCGAGATATTTCCCTCAGGAAGCAAAAATTCTGCGGTTCATGTACTTCCCTGTACTCTTCTTATCAAAGGGCTTGTCACACTAAATAATGTACCAGATATTAGCGATGTTGACCGGTTGGTTAGGATTATGATGAAGCTTGGAAGTGTGATTGATTGGGATAGAAAAGGAAATAAGATGGTTATCGATAATAGAACAGTTTCTTTTGATAAACTCACGAAGGATGATCTGGGAAATATGCGAGGGACATCACTTTTGTGGGGGGCGCTTCTTTCTCGGTTTGGTAAGGTCGATACTGAGGATTTTCCTGGAGGGTGTACATTGGGATTTAGATCTCTTGAACCAATATACAAGGTATTTAAGGACTTTGGAGTTGAGATAGACGAAAATAAAACTGGTATAAAAATGCACATCTCAAGAAAACGTGAATCGGTAATTTGGCTTACTGAGATGAGCCCGACAGCTACAACCAATCTTTTAATGCTTGCAGTTGGTAGTTCGGGAAAGACAAGGTTAGTAGGAGCTGCCTCTGAGCCCCAATGTCAGGATGTATGTAATTTCCTTATAAAAGCGGGTGCAAAGATATCTGGTGTGGGTTCAAGCGTTTTAGATGTTGAGGGGGCTGAATTAGCCAGTAGGGTTGAGTATACTCTTCTCCCCGACCATTATGAGATTACAACTTTTCTTGCTCTTGGTGCTGTAACTGGTGGCGAAATTAAAGTTCACAATGCCATTCCCGAGCATCTAAAGATGATAGTGAACGAGTTTAAGAAGTTTAATATTGCGGTAGAGTTTAAGTCGGATACCGCTTTAGTACGGGCTGGCCAGGATATTAAAATAGTTGGGAATCTAGTTGAGAAGACAAATGTCATAAGGCCACAGCCCTGGCCTGCACT
The DNA here is from genome assembly GCA_020060845.1 of Candidatus Woesebacteria bacterium. Taxonomy (GTDB): domain Bacteria; phylum Patescibacteriota; class Microgenomatia; order UBA8517; family UBA8517; genus JAGUZK01. The sequence goes on along the minus strand of JAGUZK010000017.1, from coordinate 21,863 downwards.
TCCTGTTGATCTTCTGCCTATCTTTGTACCCCTAGCTCTTGCGGCCCCATCAGGCTACGTACTTTTTCACAATTGGATGTATGAGGCTGGTCTTTTTTGGACAAGTGAGCTTATAAAGATGGGGGCAGAGATAATAATGGCTGATCCTCACAGGATAATTGTGATGGGTGGAAGAAAGCTTAGAGGTGCTGTGATTGAAGCGCCGTATATTATCCGTGCTGTAGTGTCATATGTTATGGCTGCGATGATTGCAGAAGGTGAGACAACTATCTTAAATGCCGATGCGCTGTATCGCGGACATCCAAAATTCTCTGAAAATCTCAGCAGACTAGGAGCGGTTATCAAACTTGTAGAATAGTTTTTATGCAACTCTCACGGATTATTGGTCGTCTTGATCAATCGTTGGTATTTGGCGAGACTTCGGTCGAAATAGATGGGATAAGTTCTGACTCAAGAGAAATTGGAAAAAATTTTTTATTTGTAGCGATACGAGGGGAAAGATTCGATGGGCATCAGTTTATAAGTGATGTCATGAAGAAAGGAGCTGTTGCAGTAATTGGCGAGAAGGAACCCGACCCCAGTTGGAAAGATATATGCTACATCAAGGTCCTCAGTTCAAGAATGGCACTTTCTGAAGTAGCCTCTTTTTGGCATGGTGATCCCGCCAAGAAGCTAACCATTATTGGTGTTACAGGCACAAAGGGAAAGACTACAACATCTACAATTATCTACCATTTGCTTAACAAAGTGAGGAAAACGGGTCTTATTTGCACCAATGGAGCAATAATAGGCAGAAGAAGGATTGATACTGGATTGCATGTTACCAATCCCGAGCCAATTGTTCTTCATAAATTGCTTTCGGAGATGGTCAAGGAAGGGTGCAGGTATGCTGTTATTGAGGTTACGTCTCACGGGTTGGACCAAGAGAGAGTTGCTGGAATCAAATTTGATACAGCAGTTTTTACAAATATTTCTCATGAGCATCTTGACTATCACAAAAGCATGAAAAATTATGTTGCTGCAAAGGCAAAGCTTTTTGATGGCGTCCCAAATGCAGTGCTTAATGCTGATGACAGGCATTTCAGATACATTCTTAAAAAGTGTATCGGTAAGGTAATAACTTACTCGACAAAGAGAAAAGATGCCCATTATTTCCTAATCGATCGTGGGGAGACAGGCGAAAAGCTGAACTTTTCGATAAGAGACTCTTCAGGAATCCACAACATGTCGGCGTCACTTATTGGTAATTTTAATCTTCAAAATATCTTGGCTTCTGTTTGTGTGGCAAGGCTATATGGAGTCTCTTGGGACATGGTCTCAGAAAGGCTTTCAAAGATACCTAGAATTGAGGGTAGATTAGAAAAAGTATCAAATGACAGAAGTCTTTCTATTTATATAGATTTTGCTCATAACCCTGATTCTCTAAAAAAGGTGTTGAGGTATCTAAGAGAAAAAACACGAGGAAGACTAATATCTGTTTTTGGGTGTGCTGCTGAGCGGGACACCAATAAGCGCCCAATGATGGGGAGGATATCGGTAAGTCTTGCTGATATTAGTATTTTTACTTCTGAAGATCCTAGAAACGAAAATCCTGAAAAAATTATTGATGAAATTGCAGAAGGGGCTCGCCAGAAGACGGTGTCGGGAGACGCTGGCCGAATTGGAACTTATTATAAAATTCCCGACAGAGGCAAGGCCATATGGTTTGCTATAAACAAGATAGCCTCTCCCGGAGATACCATTGTAATTTGTGGCAAAGGCCATGAAAAATCCATGAATTATGCTGGCATCGAATATTTATGGTCTGATAAGTTGGCTACTAAGTTTGCACTTGATGGTAAGATTTTGACACTTAAGGAGAGGGCATGAGGATAAAGAAGATACATTTTATGGGTCTGGGAGGTAGCGGAATTTCGGGAGTTGCCGCTATTGCTCAGAAGCAGGGTTACATAGTTAGCGGTTGTGACAGTCAAGTATCGACTCCGTACTTAGACAAAATCAAAAAGCTAGGAATTCGGATTGATTTGGGTCACAACGTCTCGCACCTTTCTGGTTGTGATTTGTTAGTAGTATCGCCAGCTATTTTATATACAAATGCAAATCATCCGGAGTATGTGGGAGCCTTAGATCAGGGAAAGGCGATTCTATGGAACAAGTTTGTTGGCAAATATCTTCTGGAGGATAAGGATGTTGTAGCAATATCAGGAACGCACGGTAAGGGAACTGTTACGGCTATGATCTCTATGATTTTTGAGGAGGCCGGTCTTGATCCTAGTGTAATTATTGGCGCTACAGTCCCCAAATGGGAGGCAAATTATCGGGTTGGAAACTCCGAAAATTTTATTATAGAAGCAGATGAGTTTTACGAGAAATTTCTTGATTATAATCCATCAACTGCCGTGGTAAATAATATAGAATTTGACCACCCCGATTATTTTGAAGATGAAAATAGTCTGATTTCGAGTTTTAAGAAGTTTATTGAGCTTAGCAGTGGTCGAAAAAATGTTGTCCTCAATCTTGATAGCCCGGGCGTTATTAGATTATATGATTTAGTAAAAGGTAGGACTGATATCAATTTTGTGGGATTTTCTTCGCAAGAAAGAAAATTAGATTCTCTTTCTGATTTTGTTTCGGTTAAGATTGTGGATAAATTAGCAGAGGGAAGTAATTTCAGGGTTCATTCTAATAAATTGGGGTTAGATGGAATTTTTTCTCTATCCTTGACTGGTGAGCATAATGTTTCCAATGCTGTTGCGGCTATAATTGTGGCAAGACTGTACGGAATTCCATCAAGCAAAATAAAAGGAACTTTGGTTAAGTTCAACGGGCTTGGAAGAAGATTTGAAAAAGTTTATGATAAAAAAGGAATTATAGTGTATGATGATTACGCACATCACCCCACAGCAATAAAGGTGACACTGGAGGCAATTCGCCAGAGGCACCCTTTTCATCGTATAATTTGTATTGTTGAGCCGCATTCATATTCCCGCACCAAGGCTCTGTTGAGTAGTTACAAAGGTGTTTTTGAGGTTGCCGACAAGGTGATCGTCGGGCCAATTTTCAAGGCAAGAGATAGTGAAACTTTTGGCGTTAGTGGCAACGATATAGTTAATAAGTCTAACCATAAAGATGCCGTATTCTTGAAGTCCGTCAAGCAGATTGTCACACTTGTGCCAAAGATTTTGAAAGAGAACGATGTTGTTGTGGTGATGGGCGCGGGTGAAAGCTATTTATGGACAAAGGAGATTGTGAAACAATTGGATTAATGGTCTATTGCCCAAGATGAATTTAACATAATGAATTTAGATGTTTAATCTTTTAATTTCGATATGAAAATAAAGATTTTATTTTTGCTGGTTATCCTTATTGCTGGTATTTTGGGAATTATTATTGTCATTAGAGGTCGAAGTGCAGGGATTAAGGAAGTTAGCTCATTTGAGGAGTGTGCAAGACTAGGATATCCAATTGCAGAATCTTACCCACGTCAATGTATGGCGGACGGAAAGGTTTTTGTGGAGACCGCTCAAGTCTCAAAGAACTATGGGGCAGAAAATCCAATTGAAAGAAAGATTGTGGAGATTATTAAAAATGACATATCTGACAGATTGGCGATTGCAGAAGATGAGATTTTGGTGATGGATATAAGAAAAGCTGAGTGGCCAAATTCGTGTTTGGGAATCCCAGATAGGGGTAACATGTGTGCTCAGGTTATAACGACTGGGTATGAGGTAACGCTTCAGGCAAAAAATAAAGTATATGTTTATAGAACAGACGAGGATGGCAGTATTGTCAAGCTTCAGCCCCAAGATGTTGGTGAATTTAGAATTTCATATTGATAATATTTGACAGTAAAAGATATTAGAAGGTTATTATAGATTGGTTGTGTAAACCTTGTTGAGTGGAATGTTGAGATTGGGGGTGAGTATTTTTGGATACAAATAAAGGCAAAAAACAACAGATTGCACAGGAGGTTAATCTAAACTTAGATACGACACCAGTTTTATATACTGATAATATTCTTATGACTATAAATTCTGATGGAGTGGTTTTAGATGTAGCCCAAAGGGTAGGCTCGACAAATCAGGTAAGAATAGTCACAAGGATTGGGATGAGCCGCGAGCACGCGAAGAAGCTTGTCAATAAATTGGGAGAGCTTCTTATTGGTTCTGATGGTCACATTGGTACTGGTAAGGATTTTGGCAATTAAGAAAAATGACTGTGAAGGCAAAGTCTTTGGGATTCCTTGGCTCGATCGTGGGTTTGATATGCAGGCGTGAGCCTGTCTTTTTTTTCTCGCCATTTGGAGTACATACGTTTTTTGTGAAAACCCCAATAGATGTTGTCCTCGTAGATAAGAAATTAAGAATTATAAGGATTTATTGTGGTATAAAGCCATTTCGAATATTATTATGGAAGTATTTCTGGGTTTATGTACTGGAGGCTGAGAGTGGGTTCGCATCAAGGCACAGACTGAAAAGGGGCTCAAAGGTGACAATTATCTAGGGTGTAGTAGGAAGATTTTAGACGATGTTTACTTCTGGAATAAGTTTAATCTTGTAGGCTTTTTGGAATTCGGATTGCATTTTTTGGGTAAAATCTTGTATTTCGTCAGGTGTGGCATTTCCGTAAGATACCACAACAAGCGCTTGATTTGGTGAAGTGCCTACATTTTTTATTCTTTTTCCTTTCCAACCAATCTCTTCGAGTAGCCATCCTGCAGGGATTTTTGCATAAGGTTGATCTGGTCTGGATCTGGTATTTTCATTTTCTAGAGGAAAGTACTCTAATCCTTTAACTCTTTTCTGTATTTCAAGAAGTTGTCTTTTTGTGACAATTGGATTTAAGAAGAAACTCCCAGCAGTCCCGTATTTTTTCCAGTCTGGAAATTTCCTTTTTCTTATTCTGGTAATAGCTCTTGCTATATCTTGAATACTATAAGGAGGATGGGAAAATTTCTTAAGCTCGTCAGTTATGCCGCCATACCTTGAGTTGTATGAAAGATTAATTTTTGGTTTCTTGGAGAGCCTAACAGTTAGGTCGGTGATTATATATCTTCCTTTTTCTCTTTTGAATATACTGTCTCTGTAGGAGAATTGGCAATCTCTTTTGTTGAATTTTTTGAATCTATTTTCGATGATGTCGTATGCTGTAAGTGATACCAAAGTATCTTCTAAACTTTGTCCGTATGCGGATATATTCTGCACGGGTGCCGCTCCCACTGATCCAGGGATCAGTGTGAGATTTTCAATTCCGTAGAGGTTATTTCTGACAGCAAACTTTACAAATTTGATCCAATCTTCAGCTTGGGCAACCTTAATCCAACTAAAGTTTTTGCTTTCTTTGACTATCTTTACGCCTTTTATATTTGGATGGATTATTATTCCCTGAAAATCTCCCTTAAAGAATGTATTATATCCTTGCCCAAGTATATAAACTGGGGATGATTTTAAGTCAATTAATTTTGGTAGTCTTAGGAAATCTTTTTTTTGATTGAGAGAGACGAAACAGTAAGCCTTTACATCGAGTTTGAACGCATTTTTTTTTGCTAGAGGAAAATCTTTGTAGATTCTAATCATTTGGCTTAATTATACACTTGTTGCATAGTGCTAAAATATGATTTAGTGGGAAATTATAAAGGAAAGAGGATTGCGATTTTGGGATGGGGGATAAATGGGAGTGATGTTTTTAACTTTTTGTCTGGTTCGGGAGCGGAGATATCTATACTCGACCGCAACCCCGGATTGTTGATTGATGGAAAGGTGAAAGAGCAAGCAAACATTGTCTTGGGTGATAATTATCTAGAGGGCTTGGATAAGTATGATATTATTTTTAGAGCCCCAGCAGTATACAGATATTCTCCAGAGATAGTTGCAGCAGAAAAAAGGGGGGTAGTAGTTACATCTGCTATAAAAGTTTTTTTTGAATTGTGCAAAGGTATGATAATTGGGGTTACCGGGACGAAAGGGAAGGGAACGACATGCACTCTAATTTACGAGATTCTAAAGGAAAGTGGGAAAAATGTCTTTCTTGCTGGCAACATTGGAAAGCCGGTATTGGAGTTACTACCCAGTTTAGATGAAAAAAGCGTTGTTGTCCTTGAGTTATCTTCGTTTCAGCTTATTGATTTAGAGAGGTCTCCACACGTGGCGGTGGTACTTAATATTACTCTTGATCATATGGATTGGCACCGTGACGAGGAGGAATACATTAAGGCAAAGAAAAATATTGTTCGCTATCAATCAGAGGATGATTACTCTGTGGTTAACTCAGATTATCAAAAGTCAATGAATTTTGCCTCAGAGGGGAAGTCGCATAAATTGTTTTTTAGCAGGTATAAAAGGGTAAGAGGCTGTTATGCCAAGGACGGTAAATTAATATTAAATATTGGAGAAGTTGTAAATCTGGGAGATCTATCAAATCTTCTCCTTAGAGGAAGACATAATTGGGAAAATGTATGTGCTAGTTGTTGTGCATCTTTCATTGCTGGGGCAGATCTGGATTCTATCAAAAAAGTTGTGTTTTCGTTCAAGGGACTTGAACACAGGCTTGAGCTGGTCAGAGAAGTAGGTGGAATAAAATTTTATAATGATTCATTTTCAACCAACCCCCAAACTACTATGGCGGCAGTAGCTTCTTTTGAGGAGCCAATTACCCTTATTCTTGGAGGGTCAGATAAGGGGTTAAGTTATGACGAACTATCTCAAGAGATTGTTAAGGTTGGCAGGGTTAGAAATGTTATCTTGATGGGGAAAATATCAGATATTATCTTTGAGTCTCTTTTGAAAGCTGGATATAGAGGAAAAGTGATAGAGACGGGCGTAAGTGGCATGAGAGAAATAGTGAAAACCTCTGTGAAAGTTACTCCCAAAGGCGGAGTGGTTCTTCTTTCACCAGCTACCGCTTCTTTTGATATGTTTAGTGATTATAAAGACAGGGGTAACTCGTTTAAGCGGGAGGTAATGCTTCTTAAGATTTAGGATATGTTGATTGGGACACTAAATTATATTCTCAAAGTTATCTCTGGTAGAAATTTGCCATTTTCATATAGGAATGTTGTTAGAGTTGGTGAGTCCACTAGTACTAGAGGTAAAATCAGGGTATTAATTAGACTTTTTTTTGTTCATCCTGTAAAGAGGGTTGTTGCCAAGATTTACGTTCTTGTGCTCCAGAGATTTTTTGGTCTTTGTGTGATTGGGATTACAGGTAGTGCGGGAAAAACAACTACAAAGGAGATGTTGGCAAGCATTTTAGGATATAGTAAGGCTACAGTCTTTAGTGCTGCGAATATTGATCCTGTCTTTAATATTCCCTCCACAATTTTGAAATGTTCTCCAAAGACAAGGTATCTGGTCTTGGAAATGGGGATTGAGTATCCATCAGAAATGGATTTTTATTTATGGATGGTGGTGCCGGATGTTGGAATAATCACCAACATATACCCCACCCATACCGAGTATCTAGGAGATGTTGATGGAGTTTATAAAGAAAAGGCAAAATTAGTAGAAAAGGTAAGCAGTCAAGATGGTATAGTTGTTTTGAATTACATTAGCCCATATCTAAGAAAACTTGAAAGGAAATTACCAAAGCGTAAGGTCGTCTGGTATGGTGACCGGAATTATTATGCTAATCACCTGAAAGTTACACAAAGAAACACTACCTTGTTTGATTTGCACTTGGGTAAAAAAAATGTTCGTATTGAAATTCCAGTTATGGGCAGTCAATTTGTTGAAAACGCTGTGGTTGCCGCGTGCACGGCACATTTATTGGGTGTTGATATCAAGACGATTAAAAAAGGACTTGAATCATTTACGCCAATGTCACACAGGATGCAGATAGTTGAGTTGGGCAATATAAGAATTTTTGATGATTCCTATAATAGTAATCCAAAGGCAGCTGAGGTAGCCCTGGAGAATTTTTTTAGCATAAGCAAAAGAAAGAAGAAAATAGTAGTTCTTGGGGATATGCTTGAGCTTGGGGAAAGAGAAGTTGAATATCATAAAGATGTTGGTAGTTTTATCAAAAAGTATTATAGACATAACCCAATCCTTATTTGTGTTGGAAATCTTTCAAAACATACCGGAAAGGTTGCCTCTCGTTTGCTCAAAAAAGTCTATTTTGCCTCTGATTACATGAATGCGTGGAAAGTATTGGAAAAAATTTTAATAGGAAACTGTGATATTTTTGTTAAGGGATCAAGGAAGGTTAATCTAGATAAACTTGTTTTACTATTGATTGACAAATATAATCTCTAATAGATATGAATTTACAAAACGCTATGCCGCTTGTGCTTGGTGTGTTTCTTTTTTCCTTCCTTATCAACAGCATTCTTATAATTCCCTTTATTGATATTTTGTATAAATTTAGGCTTATAAGAGGGAAGGAAGCTCCTAAAAAAGGTAAGGTTCCTTTATTTGACAAACTACACGACAAGAAAGCCGGCACTCCTGTTGGTGGTGGGATTTTACTTATCCTAACAAGCTCTGTACTCTTTGCGGTTCTTTTAGTTATTACAAAGCATATGGGAATACCAATCAAAAGTAGTTATGCTGTAAAGAATGAGATTTTTTTGATTTTTTTTACTTATTTTTCTTTTGCAATGCTTGGAATTTCAGACGATATCATGAAGATCTTTGGCAAGCCCAAGAAAGGCAGAATGGGTCTGTTGTTTGGACTGACTAGGAGAGATAAGTTTCTTGTCCAAGTTGCATTGGCAGGATTTATAGGGTTTTATCTTAATTGTGTGATGGGAATAGAGATTTTGCATATTCCAATCTTTGATCTGACTTTGAGGCTAGGATATTGGTATATCCCTTTTGCTTCATTTGTTGTTGTGTCATTTTGTAACGCATTTAATATAACTGATGGGTTGGATGGATTATCTTCTGGTCTTTTGTTTATTTGTGTTTTAGCCTTTGGAATAATTGCTGCCAATAATCTAGATGCACCACTAACCCTTTTTCTTGCTCTTTGGTCGGGGGCACTCTTGGCGTTTCTGTATTTTAATGTTTGGCCTGCAAGAATTTGGTTGGGTGACACTGGTGCTCTCTCGTTCGGCGCCACACTTGGAGTGATTGGTCTTATAACGGGTAACATCGTAGCTTTGATATTTATTGGAGGGATATTTGTTGTTGAGGTAGCATCATCGGCAATTCAAATACTTGGCTGGAAGTATCTTAAAAGACCAATCCTGCCTTTAGCCCCCCTTCACAATACCTTCCTAGCTCTTGGTTGGGAGGAGCCCAAGATCGTTATGAGAGCTTGGCTGGCAGGGATTATACTAGCCATATTTGGGCTTTGGCTTGCAACTATTTAGTCGCCTTGTCTAGGATAAGTATGAAAAAGATAAGAAATGTTAAGCCAAGATCTCATTTGGGTAGAAGTATTATTGTATATACCTTGATCCTAACATTCGTTGGACTTCTCGCAGTTGCGGATGCATCTGCACCACTTGCACTTAGGCAATTTGGGGATAGATTTTTTTTTATCAAGCAACAGCTTATAGCCTTTGGAGTTGGGTTGGTGCTGATGACAGCCTTTTCGTTTATTGATTATAGAGTTTGGAAAAAGTATGCCACTGTTATTTTCCTTCTTTCCATAATATTGCTTGTGCTTGTACTTATTCCCTCATTTGGCGCAAAGTTTCTTGGTGCCAGAAGATGGCTTGTCATTGGACCATTTAACTTCCAGCCCTCAGAATTTGCCAAACTTGCCCTTTGCATTTACATTGCTTCTGTTTCTTCTTCCGGGAAGAAGATAGCATCTTATTTTGCACCCATTGTGTTGGCATCGATCTTGATAATGCTCCAGCCGGATCTAGGGACAACGTTGGTTCTTGTTTCTATTGGAATGGTGCAGATGTTTGCTTCAGGAGTAAATTTTTTACATTACTTTGTGTTTGCGATTCTTGGTGTCTTATCTTCAATTTTACTGGTTTTAACTTCAGAATATCGAAGAAATCGGCTTATGTCTTTTATTAAGCACACTCAAAATTCAGAGTTATCTTATCATATCAAGCAGGTTCTTCTTGCAATTGGATCTGGAGGGTTATTTGGTGTTGGTCTTGGACAATCAAGGCAAAAGTTTCTCTTTGTCCCGGAGTCAGCATCGGATTCAATATTTGCAATAATTGCAGAAGAGGCTGGTTTCGTCAGAACCTCACTTTTGATATTAGTTTTTGCTCTTCTTGTTGTCTTGATCCTACGGATGTCTTATGGGGTGGATGATAAATTTGCTAAGATTTTTTCTGTTGGGGTATCCTCTTGGATTGGAATGCAGACAGTATTAAATATTTTTTCGATGCTAGCAGTGGTACCTATTACAGGAGTTCCTTTGCCTTTTATCTCATACGGAGGGACTTCGTTGGTGATGATATTGGTTGCTGTAGGGATTTTAGTTAGTATTTCTCGTTATGCAAAATTCTAATAAGGCGATAATTGTTTTGGCTGGTGGACATGCAGGCTCGACAGCTTATGCAACTGTTCAAGAGCTGCAAAAGAGAGGGAAGTATGATATCCATTTTATTGGTGGCAAATCATCACTGGAAGGAAAGAGATCTAGGACATTCGCACAATTCGGGCTTAAGAATTTAGGAGTTAATATTCATAATATTGTATCAGGCAGGCTTCAAACAAAATTTACTATTTGGACAATCCCATCACTTCTTAAGGTTCCTATCGGCTTTTTGCATGCTATGGTAATTTTAATCAGGCTTAACCCATCTGTAATAGTTTCTTTTGGGGGATACGCCGGGTTTCCAGTCGTATTTTGCGGATGGTTGCTCGGTATTCCTGTAATTTTGCATGAGCAGACAAGTGTTGCGGGCAGGGCAAATAGGATATCAAGTTTTTTTGCCTCAAAGATTGGACTGGCAAGAGAAAGTAGCAAAAAATACTTTCCAAAGGAGAAGTCGGTGGTTGTGGGCAACCCAATTCCACGCGAGGTACTGAATGTGAAGGTTAAGACAAAAATAAGTAGTCCTCCCCACCTTCTGATAACCGGTGGAGTAAGTGGTTCAAGAGCAATAAATGAGGTCGTTTATCAGATTATTGATTATTTAGTTAAGAATTTCTGTGTAGTACACCAAACTGGGGATCTTGATTATCAAAGATTCTTAGACCTCAAAACAAAAAAACTTATAAGTAATTATAGATATAAGGTCTTTGACATAGTTGATCCAAAGATATGGGGAAGATATGTTGATTGGGCTGATATTTTTCTTGCCAGGTCTGGAGCTAATTTTGTTTATCAGCTTTTGATTGTTAAGAAGCCTGCAATTTTGGTGCCCCTTCCCATTAGCTATCTAGATGAGCAGGTTGAAAACGCAAAATATGCCAGAAATTTTGGTATTGCACGGGTCATAAGACAGGGGGACTTTAACCCGCAAACACTTATTTCTAATTTAGAAGATGTGGTCAAAAACTGGGATAAAATAGTTAGTAATGTAAAGGATAAAAAATCTCTTGATATTGATGCCTCACAAAGATTTGTGTCACTGATTTTAAGTTTTCTATGATCGGTTTCCGAAGATCTAAAGTCCCGTACCATAAATTTTTTTTCTCCTTATTGCTTATTTTTGCCGGCAGTTTTTTTGTATTTTTAATATGGTTTTTGAGAGTTAATGAGATTGAATGTTTGTCGGCAGATAACAAGTGTCCTGAGGCGGTATCTGAGGCTTTGAGAGATAAAAAAGGAAACTTTTTTTTGATATCACTAGTAAATACTAGAAGGATGCTTGATGGATACGGTGGAATTGCAGATTTCAGTATAAGTTATATTTTTCCTTCGAAGATATTGGTGAAGATTAAAGAAAATATTCCTCGTTTCCGTTTTGATACAAGTCAAGAATCGGTGTGGGTTGATGACAAAGCAAATATTGTATCAGCTGTATCGGACTTTAGAGGAATAGCAGTTCCGGCAGATAAAAGGTCTATAGTAGAAGGACAGAAGTTGAGCGATGAGGCGGCTTTTGTAGTTTCCCTCTTGTCTAGGGTTGAAAGGATAATTGTGATAGAGTATGTTAGAATGTCGGATAGCTTCTTGCAAATTAGATCAGATAGGATAAACTATATTTTTCCCCTTTCAGGAGACGTTGAGTACTTATCTGGAGCGTTGAATCTTCTGGTTTTGCGCTTGAATAACCCCACCGAAGAAACTACAATTGAGAAAAGTGAAGTCCTTGAGGTAGATTTTCGTTATAAGTATCCTGTAATAAGGACAATAAGGACAGTTGATTACTAATATGCCTAAAGGAAGGATTATAACTGCATTAGAGATTGGTTCATCAAAGATTGCAACAGTGATCGCCCAAGTTGATTCTGAAGGATTGATGGATGGAGTGAATGTTGTAGGAGTTTCAGCTGTTGAGTCAAGGGGGGTTAGGAAAGGTCAGATCGTTGACATTGAGGAGGCAGTTGAGGCGATGATCAAGAGTGTTGAGGCTGCAGAAAGGATGGCTGGTTATAGTGTAGACAATGCATATGTAGCACTTGGAGGCGCGCATATTTCATCTCAGAACTCGCATGGAGTTGTAGCAGTTAGCAATCCCAATGAGGAAATTACTCCTGATGATGTTGATAGAGTTATTGATGCGGCAAGTGCTGTTTCTATTCCATCGTCGCGTGAGATAATCCATGTCTTACCGAGAGAGTATGTTGTTGATGGCGAGACCGGAGTAAAAGACCCAGTCGGAATGAGTGGAATTCGTCTTGAGGTAGAGACACATATGGTAACAGCATCAGCACCCGCGGTCAAAAACTTAAGAAAGGCAGTAAATGAAGTTGGAATAAACATAAACTCATTAGTGTTTTCGGGACTTGCCTCGGCTGAGGCTGTTTTAACACGCACAGAGAAGGAACTTGGATGTGTTCTTGTTGATGTTGGAGGCGGAACTACTTCAATTGCTGCATTTGTAGATGGGTCACTGGTACATTCGTCTGTATTGCCAATTGGCGCAAAAAATGTCACTAATGACTTAGCAATTGGTCTTAGGGTGTCACTCGAGTCTGCTGAAAAGATAAAAGTCATGTTGTCTAAAGAAGAAAGAAAAGTCAATAAGAAAGCGGATGGTGAAGATCAGTTTGATCTTAGCCAGTGGGGGATTGAAGATGCCAAAAAAGTTTCCAAGAAGACATTGATAGAGGGGATAATCAGGCCACGTCTGAATGAAATATTTACAATGGTAAAACTTCAGCTTGATAAGGATGGGGTGGCTGGAATGATTCCTTCCGGAGTTGTCATAACGGGTGGAGGAGCAGAGACAGTGGGAATTATAGAATCAGCAAAGCGCATGATGTCATTACCAGTAAGGATTGGCAAACCGAAGGGACTTAGCGGACTGATTGATGATATTGAGAGCCCCTCATTTGCTACTTTAGCCGGTTTGATACTCTATGGCCACTCGCAGGATGTGTCGTATCCTAGCCGTTTTACTTCGATCTCTAAAAAAATAAAAATTCCCCAAATGGGAATCATTTCAAAGATTGTGAGTGCTGTTCGCGATCTTTTACCATAAGTTGCAGGTGACCCTTATTTGTGGTATAAAAGAGTTGTAAAATATTGTGGTTTTGACCATTATTTTTAACTAATGCAAAAATAATTTCAGTGCGATATTATTTTTGTAAGCTCCCTGCTCCTTTGAGCTTGTAATTTTTCCTTGCCCCTTATATAATCGCGCTAAAGTTATATGGCACTTGTCAAACCTGATTCTGCAAGGATAGCAAAGATTAAGGTTATTGGTGTTGGTGGTGGTGGAGGAAATGCTGTATCTTCGATGATTGAAGACAGTTCTATCAAGGGGGTTGAGTTTATTGCAGTAAATACAGATGCGCAGGTTCTACTTGCCAATAAGGCTCCAACTAAGCTCCAGATTGGAGAAAAGCTGACTAAAGGGCTTGGAGTTGGAGGCGACCCCGCCATTGGCCAACAAGCTGCTGAAGAATCAATTGAGAAGATCAAAGAGTTATTGATAGATTCTGATATGGTTTTTGTAACTGCTGGAATGGGAGGAGGAACGGGAACGGGAGCATCTCCTGTAATAGCCAAGGTGGCAAAAGAGCAAGGAGCTCTCACTATTGGAATAGTTACTAAACCGTTTCATTTTGAGGGTACAAGACGGGCAGTGACCGCGGATGATGGAATAGAAAAACTTAGGGAAAACGTTGATACCCTCATAGTTATTCCCAATCAAAGACTGATGGATGTGATTGACCGAAAAATGACCTTGCTTGAGGCATTCAAAGTGGCTGATTCTGTTTTGGCACAAGCGGTTGGGGGTATTGCTGATATCATTACTACGCCTGGTCTTATTAATGTTGATTTTGCGGATGTGAAAACAATCATGAAAAATGCGGGATCTGCCCTCCTTGGAATTGGTACTGGGGTGGGGGAAAATAGGGCACAGATGGCAGCAAGAGCTGCAATTTCGTCTCCACTTCTTGACCTCTCAATCGAGGGGGCTACAGGAGTGCTTTTTAATATTACGGGAGGATCGGATTTGACAATGTTTGAGGTGGATGAGGCTGCAAAAATTATTTCAAGTTCTGCCGATGCTGACGCCAATATAATTTTTGGGGCAGTTATCAAAGAGGAACTTGCCGATCAGATAAAGATAACAGTTGTAGCTACAGGGTTTGATGAGACACGCTCAAGAATTGCTAAGATGTCCCAATCTAGGGTTTCGCCTCAGTTGCAGGGAGTGGTTAGCGAGCCTGTGGTATCAGCTGATGACCAGAAGGAGGAAAAAGATGATAAAAAGGATGAGGAGGATTTATTTGGGGATGAATTTGAAATTCCGGCATTCTTACGAAAAATTACATAGGTTTGGAGAGGGGGTGATATCAATCAATGAATAGAAATGAAAATCCTAGAGGCGATACTTCTCTAGAAGGTCAAGTCGTTTATGGTCAAAAGGGCCCAGAAAGGTTGGGATGTGAGTATGATCCTCGTTCCTGCGGGAATTTAAGAGTGGGAAGTGATGGCAGATGGTGCCTTATTGCTTATAATAGATATATTCCCCATTGTGGAAAGGTCCCACAGGAGCCAAAATAATGTTGGTTTTATCTGCCTTTTGTAGTAGAATACTTCGAAATGGCAAGAAAGGTTTTTTTTGATCCTGTCAATTCTAACCCCGATTTTCCTAGGATGGAGGAGGACATCTTGGATGGGTGGTATTCAGAGGGAATAGTAAAAAAGTATCTTCAAAAAAATAATAGGTCAGGAAAAATATTTTCATTTTTGGATGGACCTATCACTGCTAATAACCCGATGGGAGTTCATCACGCGTGGGGTAGGACATACAAAGATCTGTGGCAAAAATACAAGAATATGAAGGGATTCAGGCAGAGGTTCCAAAATGGATTTGATTGCCAAGGATTATGGGTAGAGGTTGAGGTTGAGAAGGAACTTGGGCTTAAAAACAAAAGGGATATCGAAAACTTGGTCAAGGGGAATAGAAAAAAATCGATTGAAAAATTTGTTCAGTTATGTCGTGATAGGGTAAAAAAGTACTCAGATATCCAAACCCAGCAGTCAAAAAGGCTTGGGTATTTTATGGACTGGGATCATTCTTATTTTACCTTGTCGGAGGACAACAATTACATGATTTGGCATTTTTTGAAAAAATGCCATGAAAGAGGCCTTATTTATAAAGGTCGTGATTCAGTTCCATGGTGTCCCAGATGCCAGACTTCCATCTCCCAACATGAAATTTTAACTGAAGACTATAAGGAAATTGTCCATGATTCGATTTATTTTCGTCTCCCTATTAGAAAAAGAGCCGGAGAGTATCTTTTGGTCTGGACCACTACTCCATGGACCATACCTGCTAATGTAGCTGTTGCTGTAGATACAGACAAGAATTACGTTAAAGTAGAGGCGGAAGATGGTAAGACTTATTGGATTTTGGAGGAATTGTCATCAAAAATCAAAGGTAAAGTTACAGATAAAAGGTTAGGCAAATATCTAGTTGGATGGGAATATTCAGCGCCGTTTGATGACCTTGACAGAGTTGCTGAAGTTATTGGTAAGAGCAGGCACGTTGTTGTGGCCTCTGATCCGCTTATCCTTCCTATTTCTGTTGAGGAAGGTACTGGCCTTGTACATGTTGCTCCGGGAGCTGGAAGTGAGGATTTTTCTTTGGGGAAGAAACTTGGCCTTGGTGTGATCGAGGTTATTGATGAGGAGGCAAATTATCTTCCAGGGCTAGGAGAATTAAGTGGAAAGAATGCAAAATCAAATCCTCAAATAATAATTGACTATCTTGCGATGAAGGAATCAGGAGAGTACCTTTTGGGAGTTGAAAAGTACAAGCATCGTTACCCCGCATGTTGGAGGTGTAAGACTGAGTTGGTTTGGAGGGTTGTAGATGAGTGGTATATAGCAATGAATCCTTTGAGAGAAGATATGAAAAGGGTTGCAAAAAAGATTAATTGGATCCCTTCTTTTGGGATGGCAAGGGAACTTGACTGGCTTGAGAATATGCATGATTGGCTGATATCCAAGAGGAATAGATACTGGGGTTTGGCTTTGCCTATCTGGGAGTGTGAAAAGTGTGGTCATTTCGATGTTATTGGGTCAAAGGACGAATTAAAGGAAAGGGCAATTGAAGGATGGAAATTATTTGAAGGAAAATCACCCCATAAGCCTCAGATTGATGAAGTAAAAATTAAGTGTGCAAATTGTGGGAGCAAGGTTAGTAGGATTGAGCCTGTTGGAAACCCATGGCTTGACGCTGGCATTGTTCCCTTTTCTACAATTTCAGAGGACAACCGGAGTGCAAATTTTGAAA
Organism: Candidatus Woesebacteria bacterium; assembly: GCA_020060845.1. Classification (GTDB taxonomy): domain Bacteria; phylum Patescibacteriota; class Microgenomatia; order UBA8517; family UBA8517; genus JAGUZK01. The sequence goes on along the minus strand of JAGUZK010000017.1, from coordinate 5,080 downwards.
AAAACTCAAGCAAACCACTCTATCTGACGGATAAAGAAAGATGGAAGGAATGGTTTCCTGCCGATTTTATCACAGAAAGCTTTCCAGGACAGTTTAAGAACTGGTTTTACTCGCTCATTGCCATGAGCACTGTTCTGGAGAATGAAGAGCCATTCAAGACAGTGCTTGGGTATGCTACTTTGCTTGCTGAGGACGGAAGGCCCATGCATAAAAGCTGGGGGAATTCAATCGAATTTAATGAAGGAGCAGATAGAATCGGCGTGGATGTTATGCGTTGGATGTACTTAAGGCAAAATCCAAATGAAAATCTTCTTTTTGGTTATAAAACCGCCGATGAGGTGAGAAGACGTTTTCACCTTAAACTATGGAATGTATATAACTTCTTTGTAACCTACGCGAACCTTGATGGCTGGAAACCAACAAGTGTCAAAAAAGCAAAAGACAGTAGTGAAAATCTATTGGATAGATGGATATTGGTTAGACTATCCCAGACTATAACCGAAGTGGAAGATGCCTTAGATACATATAACAGCCCAACAGCATGTAACCTGCTTGAGATCTTTTTAGACGATCTTTCCAACTGGTATATAAGGCGGTCAAGAGAGAGGGTCGGTTTTGTAGCTAGATCAGAAAAGGATAAAGATATGTTTTATACAACTTGTTATAGGGTATTAACAGTCTTTTCTAAGGTCTTGGCACCATTTATTCCCTTTATTTCTGAAAGTATATATCGCAATTTGACCAAGGAGGCAAGTGTACACCTAAAAGAGTGGCCAGATTTGAGCGTTTTTGATGATGATCTTATAAAGAAGATGGATTATGCAAGGAGGATTTGTGAAGTCGCACACTCGGGACGTAAGGAAAAAGGCATTGCTGTACGCCAGCCTTTGCTTGAGGTTAAGACTAATGTCGGAGATCTTGGAGATGAGATGGCGGATATCATCTGTAAAGAGATAAATGTCAAAAAAGTCTGCTGGGGAGATGAGGGTTATCCCGAAGAAGTTAAAGCTGAGCTTGACTTAACAATTACCGATGAGCTTAAGGAGGAGGCGAATGCCAGGGAACTTATCCGAAAGATTCAGCAGGAAAGGAAAAATCAGGGGATTATGCTATCAATGCCGGTGCGCGTTACCAGTCCTTGGTTGCCCAGTAGTGAAAAGCTTGTCCGTTTAGTGAAGACAGTCACCCAGGCAGTTGTTTTGGACTATGGAGATTTCTCTGTCGAAAAGGTGGAAAGCAATCAGAAAGATAAGGATTTATGATCCGATTTCGCGACGTTGATGCTTCATTTATTACAGTTGGGTTGGTAATTTCATTGTTGACTCTTGTTAGCATAGTATTTTTACGTACCATCTCTCCACAGCTTTTCCCTTCCTACTATTTTTATTACTTGGTTTCGTTTGTAATTTTTTTTATTTTTCTGAGAATAGATTTTGACGTACTGAAGTTATTTTCAGCACATCTTTATATTTTGTCGATAATTGCTCTCATTACTCCTTTGTTAATCGGGCAAGTCACAAGGGGGGCTGTTCGATGGATTCCATTAGGAGAACTTTCAGTCCAACCTTCAGAGTTGGTTAGACCTTTTTTGTTTCTATATTTTTCGAAATGTCTAATTGGCAATCAGATTAGCTTTAGAAAAATATTAAAATCACTGGTAGTATTTTTATTGCCTTTTGGCTTAATACTTGTACAACCGTCATTGGGAGTTTCTTTTCTCACAGCAGTTGGTTTTGCTGGAGTTGTGTTGGCTTCAAGCATAAGTAAAAAGCAGTTGTTTATTTTTTCGATTTTGATTTTGTTGATTCTTCCATTAGTCTGGTTATTTCTGGCACCTTATCAAAAGGAAAGGATAATAGGATTTGTAGATCCTTACAAGGATCCGCGTGGAATAGGTTACAACAGTATACAGTCAATGATTTCAGTGGGGTCAGGAGGATTATTAGGCAGGGGGCTTGGAAAAGGAGTGCAAACTCAACTTTCTTTTTTGCCCGAAAGGCACAGTGATTTTATATTTGCTTCGATAGCAGAGGAATTGGGATTTGTGGGTGCCGGGTTTGTCTTGCTGCTTTTTGTGATATTGTTTTTGGTCATGACTTCCTTTATTGAGCGTTCAGGAAATTCATATGCGCGGGCGTTTATTACTGCTGTAGTTTTTTCTTTGATGGCTGAGACATTTATCCATTTGGGCATGAATATGGGTTTACTGCCAATTACTGGTGTTCCACTACCCTTTGTCTCAGCGGGGGGGTCTTCTCTTTTGGGGAATTCTATTTCTATTGCTATGGTCCTTAAGGCAAGATCTATCCGCTAGATAGAATTACTTTTCTACTTGTAATTATTTTATAAGGAGGCTAGAATATGTGGATTATGAAATATGCCGTAATTTCAATAAGATCTAAGCAATATCTTGTAGGTGAGGGTGATGAAGTTTTGGTTGAAGGCCGTGAGCTGATCCAGAAACCAGATGTGCTAATGTACTCTGATAGTGAAAATGTCCTAGTTGGTAGCCCATATCTTGATGGAGTCAGTGTAGATGTTGATCATCTTGGAGAGGTAAAAGGTGATAAAGTCAAGGTACTAAAGTATAAGGCAAAATCCAGGTATAGAAAGAGATTTGGAGCAAGAGGAATCTTTTCCAAGATTAAGATAAAAAAGATATCACTAAAGAGTTCTTGACCCGCATAAATATATCATAGTATATCAAAGTGTTATCTTGACACTCGTGAAAAAAAACTTTAATATTTGTTTGTATGTCTAAACATAAGTCAGCTGGAAAGTTAAGAATTCAAGAGCGTCCTAATCCTAAATATCTTGGTGTGAAGGTTGCTGATGGTGAGAAAGTGAGTGCCGGGTCCATATTAGTACGGCAGAGAGGCACCAAGATAAAGGCTGGTAAAAATGTTAATGTTGGGAGAGACCATACTCTTTTTTCACTTATTGAAGGCAAAGTAAAATTTGGTAAAAGGCTTGGAAGGACAATAGTATCAGTTGAGTAATATTTCTAATATGGCTGAGGAAGTTGTACAGTTAAGGGTAGACGAGCTCCAACCGAATCCTCTTCAACCGCGTGGTGCAGTGACCCCCGAGAGTCTTGTAGATCTTGTAGATTCGATCAAAGAACATGGGGTGTTGGAGCCATTGGTGGTTGCCAAGACACCAGCGGGTTATCAGATTATTGCGGGAGAGAGAAGATGGAGGGCATCAAAATTGGCAGGCTTAACCCATGTGCCTGCAATTATTCGCGAAACAACTCCAAAAGGAATGCTTGAAATGGCATTGGTTGAGAATGTTCAGCGAGTTGACCTTAACGCTCTTGATCGTGCAAAGGGTTTTGAAAGGCTCCAAAGTGAGTTTGGTCTATCCACAAGTGAGATAGCAGTAAGAATAGGAAAGTCGGTTGCATATGTTTCAAATTCAATCAAGCTTCTTTCTCTACCTGATGCACTCAAAGATGGCTTATTGTCGGGTCTTATTACTGAGGGTCACGCTAGAGCTCTATCAGCAATAGACGACCCCAATTTGATGATAGAAGCATACAAAATAATACTTAAAGAATCTGGTTCTGTAAGACGTGCAGAGGATTTAGCAAGAAGGATGAAAGCAAAGTCTGGCCAGCTATTGCAAAAGCAAGGTATGAGACAGGCTGATTTAACAATAGTTTCCGAGGAAATTGACAAAATACAAAATGACCTTCAAAACTACTTTACCAAGATGGGAGGTACTAGGAAAGCATCCTTGGTAAAGGTGGTAAGATCACGCAGGGAAACAAAGATAACATTTGTATTCAAGGGAAGTCTTGAGGAGACAGAACCAAAGCTCCAAAAGATATATCGGTCTATCATTGGGGAATAAGAGACTAGAGACTATAGGAAACCTTTTTGGTACTTCCAAATGATTGTGGAGGCCAGTAGACAAAGAATGCTTTACCTCTAATTTTATCACGGCTTACAGGTCCCCACGAGCGTGAGTCGGATGAGGCAATGCGATTGTCCCCAAATACTATGTAGTTATTGGGCGGAATGAGATATTCCTTCCCTTCTGTTAAGAAAGCTCCTGAGCTAGTATACAGGGTTGGAGAGAGATATTCCTCTTTGAGGATTTTTCCGTTGATGTATACTTTGCCTCCCTCGACTTTTATTTTCTCGCCTGGAAGACCAATTATCCTTTTTATGAATTCATCACCGTTGGCGCCGGGAGCTTCAAAGACAATTACATCGCCTCTCTGCGGATCATTGAAGCGATACGAAATTTTGTCTGTCAAAAGATATTCTCCATTGGGATAATTAGGTTGCATAGAATCGCCCTTAATTTTGTGAGGTTGCATGATAAGAAGGTAGACAAAAAGAAAGATAGCTATTGCAAAAACTACTACCTCAATGATATCCAAAAAAAAAGCACCCAATTTTTGCATCATCGCTACAATTATATTCAGTTAATTACTGTTTTTACAATAGATAGAATATTTGTGAGAATTGAGATAGATCTGTGCTCGCGCTTGGAGTTGAACCAAGGACCTCACCGATGTGAACGGTGCGCTCTAACCAACTGAGCTACGCGAGCTTGTGCTTGTACTGGCGCTAATTTTAGCACAACTTCCCCAAAACTGTCATTTCACACTAGTATCTTTTTATTAGTATATCGTTTTCCTTAAAGTGTCTGCTAAGTAGCTCTTTCAATTTGTAACCCATTACTCCAAGACCCGGACCTGAAGGTAGTAGTAGAGCAAATTTTATATCAGACATGACACAAAGGAAGATCACAAGGATGCCGACCATAAAGCTAGAAAACCACACCCATTTTATGAGACTTTTGTTTGTATGATTAAGACTTTGATTTTTTTGTCTTGAATTTTGGACTCTTACAATATTCTCTAGATAAACTTTGGATGGAGTGTTATCATCTTTTATTGGGGATGCAGTACCGGGTATTTCTGTCATAATACTTAATTATACATGTATCGGCGTAGCATAAAGAGAAAGTTATTGCCTTTTGTTAGAAAGTTACCCTCAAATTTGGGGAGATTGTTTGTGGTTCTGTACTTGGTATTGATGGTCATGGGTCTAATGCTGTTTGGAGT